>JAFUCP010000222.1 GCA_017459565.1 Clostridia bacterium
CCAGCCCACGGTGCTGGACGCGGAGAACGGCGCGAAGGTCCTCAAGAGCCTGGCCAGCCATTCGCCGACCCTCGCCTCCGAGGAAACGGTTTGGATGAAGGACAACTACATGGCTGTCAACGGACTGCTGCCGCAGCAGGATGCCACCGCGGAGGACGCCGCCGCACAGGACGCGGCGCAGCAGGAGGCCGGGGAGGACGCCGGAGCGGAGGAAAGTGCCGATGGCGGAACGGTGTGAACCGGTCCCGGAAACAGAAAAAGCAACAAAGGGGGAGAAGCTGAGGGCTTCTCTCCTTTGCTTTGCGCTTAAGCCCCCAAAATCCCGTAAATACAGGCCGCCTGACCCAAACCTAACCCTGTTCAGGGCGCCTGACTGTCCCATTTTTTGTCTTGAAATGCGCGCGAAATGTCGTAAAATTCCAAGGGAAAGGGTTTACTGTACCCAAATTCAAGCGCGGCGCCCTGCCGCGCGAGACCGTTTCAAAACGGAGCGGAGCAAAAAGACGGGGAGGCGTGAAGATGAAAAAAAGCATGAGAAAGCTGTTGGCCCTGGCCATGGCGCTGTGCCTGCTGCTGGGCAGCGTGGCGGCGCTGGCCGATGGGACCAGCGAAACCATCACGGTGGGGGACGTCACAGTTGAAACCGGCTCGACCGTTCCTTCCCAGGGCGGCACGACCGTCACCGGCGCGGAGGTCGTCGTGGAGGGGCCTCCCGATGAGCTTGTGGGCGTCAATACCAGCGCCACCGTCGAAGGCAGCAACCCTTCGACCGCGGACAATGTCACCGTGGAGGTGGGGACGGTCAATATCGCGCCCGACCCCACGGACGGTACCTATACCGCGGCGGGCCTGGATATCATCAACACGTCTCCGGACGGCGGCGCGACGGTGAGCGCGAAGGATGTTTCCGTCAGCCTTTCGGACGGTGACGCGTCGTACCTGAGCGCCCGGGGCGTCGTGGACAGCGCGGCAGTTGTCGCCACGGGCGGCACGGACGCCATAAGCGTGGACGGCAGCGTCTCGGTCAGCGTCGAAGGCGCGCACGAGGCCGGCGCCACGGGCGTGGCGACGGGCGTGTATGGCAAGACCTCGACGGTTGCCGTGACCGGCGGCGTGACCGCTGCGGCGACGACCACATCCGCAAACGAAAGCGCCGTGGCGGCGGGCGTGTCCGAGTTCGCGTCCCAGGGCGGCGCGACGGACGTTTCGGTGGGCGGCGACGTGCAGAGTACCGCGACCGGCGCCAGGGGCGTTGCCGAGGGCGTTGAAGCTCATGCCGACGAGGGCTCCTCCGCCACGGCGTCGGCAAGCGGCATTGCCGCCGCGGGCACCATGGAGGTGACGGGCGTGGACGCGATGGCGAGGAACAGCTCTGTCGCCGTCGTGACCGCCCAGGGCGATATCACCGCCCAAAGCATACAGGAGGGCATGGCGGTCCAGTACGCCATCGGCGCCAAGGCGACGGCGACCAACGGCTCTGCGGCCAGTGTGGCCGCCACGGGCGACATCGTGGCCGCGGACGGCCTGAATTCGTATGGCGCGTGCGCGGAGGCCAGCGGCAAGGATGGCAATGGCAACGCCTCCCAGGCGTATGTGAGCGCGAACAACATCAGCGCGACCAGCGAAGGCATGGCCATCGGCGTGGATGTCTATGCGCAGAACGAAGGCGCGGTGCGCGTCGACGCGAACAACATCGACGCCGCCGGCGGCGACAATCGATATATCTACGGCGTGAATGTGGACGCCTTTACCGGCGCCGATGTCTCGGTCAACGCGGCGGATATCAGCACGGTCTCTCAGGGCGGGTACGCCTATGGCGTGGGCGCTAACGTGACGGGCTCCGGGTTTGAGCTGACGGCGGAAGACGTGAGCGCGACCATGGAAGGCTCCGGCATTGCCAGGGGTGTGAACATCAACGCAAACAACATGAACGCCATGGAGGGCGTGGAGCGGTCTGAAATCGTCGTCCAGGTGCAGAGCATCTCCGCTCAGGCGGGTGATCAGGCGGTTGGCAACGAAGTGGAGGGTCTCCAGGTGAGTGTCTATCAGCCCTCCGATATCCAGGTGACGGTCAGCGGCGATATCGGCGCGAAGTCTCAGGCCGGCGCCGGGATCTGGAGTACGGTCCAGGGCTTGGACGTCGATATCAACAAGGCGGGAACGGTCCTTGCCGCGGATGTGGCGGGCAGCGTCACCGCCGAGCGCGCAGGCGCGAATGTGTTCGGCGTCGCCGTAGGCTCTGAGGGCGCGGCCGATGTGCGCGTGGGCAAGGACGTCATTGCCACCGGCACGGACAATGTGCTGGCGGTCAACGTCGCGGCATACGGCGAAGGTGTCACCAACGTTTCGGTGGGCGGCAATGTGATTGCCGCGGATACCGACGCGGGCGACGAGCGTTACGGCATAGACGGCATCTATGCGACGGCGTCGGGTACCGGCGCGGCCAATGTGGGTGTGATGGGCGACGTCACCGCTACCGGCCAGGACAGCGTGGGTGTGAATGTGGAATCGAAGGGCACCGCCGCCACCAACGTGTTCGTGAACGGCACGGTTTCCGGCGAAAAGGTGGCCATCCAGCAGACTTCCTCCCAGGCAAATTCCAATGGCAGCGGCTTAACGCAGTATACCGGCGCGACGAATTACTACATCTGGCAGGCACAGCAGAACGCCGACGGCGAGATCGCCCGGGTGGTGGATATCCAGGGCTACCAAAACAACCTGAATACCTATTCTGAAACCGTGAACGTGGAGGCCACCGCGGCGCTTGAGTCCGCCATCTGGTACATCGCCAAGGTGCAGGAGGCCTTCGCCAGCGTGCTTTCGGCCAAGGGCACGGGCACCTATGATTACAATGGCGCGACCTACCAGCTGGCCCATCAGGAGGAGGACGTGGCCCTGGAGCTGAACCTGGGCGAGGGCGACACCCTGGAGGGCGTCTATTACAACGCGGAGGACGCCGGCAGCCTGATCAGCGCCAATGAACTCGTTAAGGATGAGACCACCGGCCAGTACAGGCTGAAGATGCGCAGGGGCGGCGCGATGCTGCTGGGCCTCAAGCTGTGCGCCCATGCGGAGAGGGGCACGACCGAGCAGCTCCTTCAGGCGGCCAGCTGCGCGGGGGCGGGCAGCAAGAAGGTGACCACGTACTGCTTAAAGTGCCAGAAGGTGCTGGGCGAGGAGATCGTGGCGATCCCGGCGCTGGCCCATACCCCGGGCGAGGCGGCAGTCGAGAACGTGGTTCCCGCCAGCTGCACCGCGGCGGGCAGCTATGACAGTGTGGTGTGCTGCGCGGCTTGCGGCGCGGAGCTGAGCCGAACGCCTGTGGCGCTGGACATGCTGGCCCACACCCCCGGCGAAGCCCGGCGGGAGAACGAGGTCGCGCCGCAGGTGGGCGTCAAGGGCAGCTACCGGATGAACACCTATTGCAGCGCGTGCGGACAGCTGCTTGCAAGCGTGTCACATGAGATTGACGCGCTGCCCGAGCCCCAGCAGCCGAGCCAGCCCGCAGCGCCCGCCCAGGAGCAGCAGCCTGCCGCGGCCCCGACGGCAGCGCCCAGCGCAGCCACGACGGCGGCCCCC
>JAFUCP010000039.1 GCA_017459565.1 Clostridia bacterium
CGCCCAGCGAAGCGCCCACCACGGCCCCCACCGCCGCCCCGACGGCAGCGCCCAGCGAAGCGCCCACCACGGCCCCGACGGCAGCGCCCACCACGGCCCCGTCCGCCGAGCCGACGGAAAAGTCTGAAAGCGGCAAGGCGACGCAGCGCACAGAGCTTGTCTATGTGCCCGTGGCCGACGATGTGGCGGTCAACGGCGTCAAGGCCGCCGATCACCCTGCCATGGTGGACGCGCTGAAGACTGTGGGCGACGCCCTGGATGGCGCGAGCGTGGACCTTCTGAACAAGGACAAGCTGATGGACGCCGAGGAGCTGGCCCGCTTTGACCGCCTGAGCGCGAAGGAGCGCCTGCTGGTGGCGCTGGAGGCGCTGGGCTTTGACGGCGCGAAGGCCGATACCGCCGAGCTGTCGGAGGATGCCCGGGCGCTGGTGAGCGCCATCGGCGAGCGGCTGGCCGGGCTGTCCGAGTCCGAGGCCGGCGCACGGCAGACCGCCATCGACGCCGCCTTCCAGCCCCGGCTGATCGTGGTGGACGGCCAGGAGTATGAGAGCGTTGGCCTCGTGCTGGTCGTCACCGAAAACGGTAAAAAGTCCTATGAGCGCTATACCTTCTTCAAGGATGACGGCGCGTGGAAGCTCAACGGCATCGAAAAGGGCGAATACCGCGTGGTTGGATAGAAGTAACATCGGAATATCCTGGGCCGGGGTGCTTGCCCCGGCCTTTCCCATGGGAATTTACCTGTAAGGGCTGTTCATCCGCGCCAAACCGTGGTATAATGATTAGGAAAACCGCAGGTTTTCCGGGTCGGCGGCTCCCGAAGGGAAAGACGCCGACAATCGTGGTATAATGATTAGGAAAACCGCAGGTTTTCCGGGTCGGCGGCTCCCGAAGGGAAAGACGCCGACAATCATGGTATAATAACCCATAATATGATAAACGCCGCCCCGGGCGGCTGACAGGGAGGAATCACCATGGAAAACGAGGCGAGACGCCCGGCAAACTTTATTGAGGAATTTGTCGAACAGGACCTGGCCAGCGGCCGCTTTGACCACGTGCATACCCGCTTTCCGCCGGAGCCCAACGGCTATCTGCACATCGGCCACGCCAAGGCCCTCTGCGTGGATTTCGGCATTGCCCAGAAGTATGGCGGCAAGTGCAACCTGCGCTTTGACGACACCAACCCCACCAAGGAGGAGACGGCCTTTGTGGAGGGCATCCAGCGGGATATTGAATGGCTTGGCTACAAGTGGGACAAGCTGTATTTCGCTTCGGATTTCTTCGACCGCCTGTATGAGATCGCCAGGGACATGATCCGCCGTGGCGTGGCCTATGTGGACGACCAGACGCCCGAGCAGATGCGCGCCAACCGCGGCACGCTAACCAAACCCGGCGTGAACAGCCCCTGGCGGGACCGCCCCGTTGAGGAGAACCTGGACCTGTTTGAGCGCATGAAGAACGGCGAGTTCGAAGAGGGCAGCCGGGTGCTGCGCGCCAAGATCGACATGGCCAATCCCAATGTGCTGCTGCGGGACCCCACCATGTACCGCATCAACCGCCACAGCCACCACCGCACGGGCGACAAGTGGTGCATCTATCCGATGTACGACTTCCAGCACCCCATCCAGGACGCCATCGAGGGCATTTCCCACTCGCTCTGCTCTCTGGAGTATGAGATTCACCGCCCGCTGTACGACTGGTTTGTGAATCATGCCGGCGTCACCGACCATCCGCCGCGCCAGATCGAGTTTGCCCGCTTGAACATCGAGCGCACGGTGATGTCCAAGCGCCACCTGCGCCGCCTGGTGGAGGAGCATGTGGTCTCCGGCTGGGACGACCCCCGTATGCCCACACTGGTGGCCATGCGCCGCCGGGGCTATCCCGCCGCCGCCATCCACGACTTCATGGGTCGCGTGGGCGTCGCCAAGGCGGATTCCATGGTGGAGGGCAACCTGCTGGACCACTGCGTCCGCGAGGCGCTGGCCGATACCGCGCCCCGGGCGATGGCCGTGGTGCGCCCGCTGAAGGTGGTGCTGACCAACTGGCCGGAGGACAAAATCGACACGCTGACAATTGAAAACCACCCGGACCACCCGGAATTCGGAACCCGCGAGGTGACCTTTGGCCGCGAGCTGTACATCGAGCAGGAGGACTTCATGGAGGAGCCCGTGAAGAAGTTCTTCCGCCTGGCCCCCGGCAAGGAGGTGCGGCTCAAGGGCGCGTACATCATCAAGTGCGAGGATTTTGTCAAGGATGAAAGCGGCGAAGTCGTGGAGCTGCACTGTACCGTGGATATGGACAGCCGCTCCGGCAGCGAGGGCGCGAACCGCAAGGTGAAGGGCACGCTGCACTGGGTCAGCGCCGCCGAGGGCGTCGGCTGTGAATTCAGGCTGTATGAGCCCATCCTGAAGGAGGATGACCCCGCCGGAGCGGCGGAGGTGGAGCTGGACGAGGACGGCGAGGCCGTGGAGACCGCCTCCGCCGACTTCATGGACAACCTGAACCCCAACAGCCTGACCGTGGCCAGGGGCTTCTGTGAGCCCTGGATCGCCGCGCACGCCGTGGGCGACACCTTCCAGTTCCTGCGCATGGGCTATTTCTGCAAGGATCCGGATTCCACCGATGCGCTGCCGGTGTTCAACCGCACCGTGCCGCTGAAGGACAGCTGGGCGAAGGAAGCAAAAAAATAAGCTCAACAGCGTGTGCCCGCCGGTTTGAATGAACCGACGGGCGCACTGCCTTTGCGTTGCCAACAGAGGGTTTATCCATAAATAAACAAATTATAGTGGACAATGGCAACGCTGTAATGTATAATAGAAATATGTGACTTTAATTGTGTAACCCGAATGTCACGCGCGGATATTCTCTGGAAGGGGTATTCAGACAGAAGGCATGAGCGCAATGCAAAAAGAAAGACTGCTGAGTCGCAACCTTTCCCCCCTGGGGGCATGGGCGTTTTCCATAGGCACCAGCATCGGCTGGGGTTCCTTGGTCGTGACCAGCAATACCTATCTGGCTCAGGCTGGTCCCTGGGGCAGCGCCATCGGCACGGCGGTGGGTGGGCTGGTTATGCTGATTATCAGCGTCAACTACGCCTACATGATGAACATTTACCCGGAAGCCGGCGGCGCGTACGCCTATGCCCGGGAGGTGTTCGGCTATGACCACGGCTTTTTGGTCGCGTGGTTCCTGGCGTTGACCTATATGGCCATCCTCTGGGCAAACGCCACGTCGCTGCCGCTGTTCGCCCGCTATTTTCTGGGCGATGAATTCAGATTTGGCAGGCTTTATACCGTATTCGGCTACGATGTGTATTTTGGAGAGGCGCTGCTTTCCATCACGGCGCTTCTGCTGGTGGCCAGGCTGTGCGCCGCGCGCAAGCGGGCCATGGCGGGCGTGATGACGGTCATGTCCATACTGTTTACGCTGGGCATCACGGTGTGCTTCGTGGGCGCGGTCATCGGGCACGGTCTGTCCTTTGAGCCCAATTTCGTGCCGGATAGGCCCGTGGTTTCCCAGGTCATCGGCATCGCCTTCGTATCGCCCTGGGCGTTCATCGGCTTTGAAAACATCTCTCATTCCTCGGAGGAGGTGCGCTTTGCGCGCACAAAATTCTCCCGGATCCTGTTGATTTCGGTGGCCTTTACCACTGTGCTGTACATCTTTGTCACCATGCTCTCCGCCACCGCCTATCCGCCCCGGTACGGCTCCTGGCTGGAATATATCCGGGACCGAGGGAACCTGGAGGGCATCGAGGGCCTGCCCGCCTTCTACGCGGCTTACCGCTACATGGGCAATGCGGGCGTGAGCATATTGATGCTGACCCTGCTGTCGCTGATCATCACCTCTCTGATCGGCAATATCACCGCCGTGAGCCGACTGCTTTACGCCCTGGGCAAGGACGGCATCCTGCCCAAGCGATATGCCACCCTGAACGAGCATGAGACCCCGGCCAAGGCCATCGCGCTGGTGGTGGGCGTGTCGGCGCTCTTTTGCCTGCTGGGCCGGACCGCCATCGGCTGGATCGTGGATGTGACCACCATCGGCGCGACGCTGATCTACGCCCTGGTCTGCGCCACCGTGGTCAAGCTGGCGGGGGAACGCCGGGACAACGGCCAGCGCGCGTTGGCCATCATCGGCCTGGCCGTCATGATCGGCTTCGGGCTGCATCTGGTGCTGCCCAACCTGGCTACGGCCGACTCGCTGGAGAATGAATCGTATTTTCTGTTCCTGCTGTGGTCCGTGCTGGGCTTTGTGTTCTTCCATTTCACCCTCAAGCGGGACAAACAGCGGCGCTTTGGCAGGTCCATCGTGGTGTGGATCTCGCTGTTTTCACTGGTGTTCTTCGTGTCGTTGGTGTGGCTGAGTCAGTTCATACTCGGCGCGTCCGGCGCGGCCATGGAGAACGTGGAGCGCATCTACACGGAACAGGCCGCCGCCCGGGCGCAGGCCGGGGTCGTGGCCGCTGAAATGGGCGGCGTGCGCCGGGCTATCAGCAGCAGCGTGGCCTCCGTCACGTTCCTGATCGCCCTTTCGCTGGCCATGCTCATCGGCAGCTTCCGGGTGATGAACCAGCGGGCCCGGGCCAATGAGATCCAGTTGGGCGTGGTCCAGGAGATGGCCAACCGGGATTCGCTGACCGGCGTGAAGAGCCGGAGCGCCTACGCCGAAAAGGAAAAGGAGCTGGACGAGCGCATCGCCAGGGCGGACATGGGGCCTTTTGGCCTGGTGGTGTGCGATTTGAACGGGCTGAAGCTCATCAACGATACCCAGGGCCACCGCTCCGGCGACGAATACATCAAGCGGGCCAGCAAGATCATTTGCGACCTGTTCGCCCACAGCCCCGTCTACCGCAATGGCGGCGACGAGTTTGTGGTCCTGCTCATGGGGCGGGACTATGAAGAGCGCCACGCGCTCATGGCGGCGCTGCATCAGAAATCCGTGGAAAACATTTCGGAGGACGGCGTGGTCATCTCCGCCGGACTTTCGGACTATACCGGCGCCGACGACGGCCGCGTGCGCACGGTGTTTGAACGCGCGGACGCCGCCATGTACGAGGAAAAGAAGCTGCTCAAGAGCATGGGCGCAAGGACGCGATAAAAAATTGACCTGTCTCAGGCAAACCCTGGACAGGTCCTTTTTTGCGCTTCAGCAACCCGCGCAGCCGCCGCAGTCGCCGCAATCGCCTCCGCAGCTGTCGCAGCCTGTGCCGCCGTGTTCCTCGCATCGGATGCTGGGGTCGTATCGCAGCCCGCCGGCGGCCAGGGCCTCGATGGCGTCGTCGGCCTCGCCCGTGACGCCGCCGTAGAATACGATACCCGCGTCGTTCAGCGCCCGCATTGCGCCGTCGCCGATGCTGCCGCAGATCACGGCGCGAACGTCCATCGATTTGAGCAGCGCCGCCACGGCGTCGTGGCCCTTCTGCTCCACCTCCACCACCAGCTCCATCAGGATCTGATGGTTTTCGATTTCATAGACCTTGAACTGCGGCGCGTGGCCGAAGTGCTGGAATACCTTGCCCATGTAATAAGGAATGGCAATGCGCATGTGTTCTCCTCCGTTCCCGTGCCCCGCCGAATCGGGACACGCCTGCTTTTCCCGGTGGATCCCACCGGCCCGTGCCCGCCCGGGGCAGACAGCAAGAGCATACAACAGTTTTTCATCTTTGTCAAATCCCGGCCGGAAGCGCTTTGCCACAGTGAGCGCCGCGCGAATAAAGCCGCCGCGCTGAAACCCCGAAGCCCGCCCTTTGCCGGTAATCAAACGGCCTTGCAAAATTATTGGTTTTTTTACAAATACGATGAGTAATCGGACTTATTCATGCATGTCGGATGTGCTATAATGAATTCGACAAAGCGTATGGCGGGCCGCGAATCGGCCCGAAGAAAGCCGCGGCGGCGTTGCGGCGATAGATTGTTGGACCTCGATTGGGAGCATATAAATTGGCCACTGAAAGGTATTCGCAAAACAGAAGGCCCACCGGTTCCGGCGCGAACCGCAGGCCCGCTTCCCGTCCCGCGAATCCCCGCTCCGGGGGCGCGACGCGGCGCTATGCCTCTTCGGGAAGCAGGGCCCAAAGGCCGCGCCCGGGCGCCGCCGGCGCCCGCCGGATCCAGAGCGCGCGCAGAGGGCC
>JAFUCP010000223.1 GCA_017459565.1 Clostridia bacterium
GACCGGTGGTCGGCGCGTTTACGGCGACGGCCACCGAAGTCGTGAAAGCGGACATCGTGAAGCTGCTGGAGCTTCGGAATCCGCTGAACATGACCACAGGCTTTGACCGCCCCAACCTGTTCTTTGACGTGGAAAGGCCTCAGGAGAAGTTTGCGCGAGTGTCGGCCTACATTCGGGAACACGAGGGGCAGGCCGGCATCATCTATTGTGCGACGCGCAAGACCGTCGAGCAGGTTTGCGAGAAGTTGGTACAAAGCGGGGTCTCCGCGACGCGCTATCATGCCGGACTTTCCGACGAGGAGCGCCGCCGGAATCAGGAGGACTTCGTCTATGACCGCCGTCGAGTCATGGTCGCCACCAACGCCTTTGGCATGGGCATCGACAAGTCCAACATCAGCTTCGTATTGCACTACAACATGCCGAAGAACATCGAAAGCTACTATCAGGAGGCCGGGCGCGCGGGGCGCGACGGCGCGGCGGCGCAATGTGTGCTGTTCTTTTCCGCCGGGGACGTGCAAACTGCGAAATACCTCATCAATGCATCCAATGAAAACGAAGCGCTTTCCGAGGAGGAGCGGCGCGAGGTCTATCTCCGGGACATGGAGCGGCTGCGCCGTATGACGGGCTACTGCAAGACCTCCGGATGCTTCCGGCATTACCTGCTGCAATACTTTGGGGAACATGCACCGGATAAATGTGATAACTGCGGCAACTGCGTCGGTGAGCGGAGTCAGGCGGATATCACCATGCCGGCGCAGAAGATACTGTCTGCCGTGGCGCGCGTCGAGAGGCGCTTTCCCGGCAGCCTTGGGATCACGCTGATCGTGCGAATGTTGCACGGCAGTGGCGAGCAGCGCATACGCCAGCTGGGCCTCGATGCGTTTCCAACTTACGGCATCATGCGCGATACTGACCGCATGAAGATACGGGAATATATCGATGCGCTGACGGAGCAGGGCTATCTAACGCAAACCGAGGGCAGCTTTCCAGTGCTGCGCGTCACGGATCGCGCGTGGGATGTATTGCGCGGCAGAATACGGGTAACGGCAGCGGTTCGGCCTGAGGAGAGAGCAGAACCGATCCGAAAGAGCAAAAAGGGAGATTTCTCTTCCGACGTCGACGACGGCCTGTTTGAGGCATTGCGCGCGCTGCGCACAGAGCTGGCGAAGGCCGAGGGCGTGCCGGCCTACGTCGTATTCTCCAACGCCGCTTTGGCGGATATGGCCATGAAGCGCCCCCGCGACATGCGGGAATTTCTCAATGTCTCCGGCGTCGGTGAGTACAAGGCGAGCCGATATGGCCGGGCATTTTTGGATGCGATAGAAAAATGGGAGAAGAATACATGAACCATTCCTCCACAAGCGATTCGCTGCTTGAACTGAACCGCCTGCGCGCGGAAAACGCGGCGCTTCGGGCGCTGCTGGAGGCACACGGCATTGGGATTCCGGGGATTGAAAATGAAGCCGTTCCTGACGAATCACAGGACGAATCGGTGAATCCGGAGGTATCGAAGCGCAGCCCGCTGTCGGACAAGATCGCCCTGTTCATGTCGCTGTTTCAGGGGCGGCCGGATGTCTATGCCCGCCGCTGGGAGAGCAGGAACGGTCGCTGTGGGTACAGCCCTGCCTGCAAAAACGAGTGGAAAAAGGGCGTGTGCCTCAAGCCGAAGGGCAAGTGCGCGGAATGCTCCCACGCAGAGTATCCGCCGTACAACGAGGAAGCTATCGCGGCGCATTTGAGTGGCAGCTGTGTGCTGGGTATCTATCCGCTGTTGCAGGATGAAAGATGCCGCTTCCTTGCCATCGACTTTGACGAGGAGCGCTGGCAGGACGACGTGCGAATGGTCGCGGGTACCTGTCGGGCTCAAGGCGTTCCCTGCGCCGTCGAGGTTTCGCGCAGCGGGAACGGCGCGCACCTGTGGATCTTCTTTTGGAGTCGGTGGAGGCGATGAAGGCGCGGACGCTGGGGTCCGCGCTTTTGACGTTGACGATGTGCGAGCATGCGCGGCTTTCCTTCAAGTCCTATGATCGCATGTTTCCCAACCAGGACACGATGCCCAAGGGCGGCTTCGGCAACCTGATCGCGCTGCCGCTGCAGGTCGCCGCCGCGCGGCACGGCGGCAGCCTGTTCGTGGACGAGCGATTGAACCCCTATGACGATCAGTGGATGTTCTTGTCCGGGGTACAGAAGTTATCCGCGTCGCAGGTGGATGAAGCGCTGGCGCGGCTCCATACGCCGCCCCTCGGCGCGCTGCGAACCGAGGAGGATGAGATGCCAAAGCCTTGGCAGCGGCGTTCGGCGGAGCTCAAGCCCGGCGACGTACCATCCAGCGTCGAGATCACGCTGGCGGACAGGCTCTACATTCCCGTCGAGAGCTTCTCCGACCGGGCGCAGAACCAGCTCAAACGCCTCGTGGCCTTCCGAAACCCACAATTCTATCGCGCGCAGGCCATGCGCATGCCGGTTTGGAGCATCCCCCGCGTGATCTGCTGTGCGGAGTACGACGGCGATTTCCTCGCGCTGCCCCGCGGCTGCATGGACGACGTGACGGAATGGCTGACATCGAATCATGTTGAAATCAAAGCCCATGACGAGCGCTGTCCGGGGCGAAGCATCGACGTCGCCTTCAACGGCGCATTGCGCGAAGAACAGGCCGACGCGCTGAAAGCTCTCTCCGCTTACGACAATGGTATCCTCTCCGCGACGACGGCGTTTGGTAAAATGGTCGTTGCTGCGGCATTGATCGCGGAAAAGAAGGTCAACACGCTCGTCCTCGTGCATCGCTCACAGTTGATGACCCAGTGGAAGGAGCGGCTGGAGCAGTTCCTGACGATCAACGAGGAACTGCCGTCCCTGCCCAAGCGCAGGGGTCGGCAGAAGAAGCGAGAGCTCGTCGGTCTGTACGGCGCGAACAAGGACACGCGAGGCGGCGTCATCGACATCGCCATGCTGCAATCGATGGGCGGGGCGGATGAAATACGGGAATGGATCGGCGATTACGGCATGGTGATCGTGGACGAGTGCCACCACGTCCCCGCCGTCAGCTTCGAGCAGGTCATGAAAGCCGTCCGGTCGAAGTATTCCTATGGTCTGACGGCCACACCCAAGCGGCAGGACGGTCACCATCCGATATTGCACATGTACCTCGGTCCGATTCGCCATCATGTGGATGCGAAGCGACAGGCGCTGCGGCGGCCGTTTTCGCACATCATGATCCCGCGCTTCACCGGCGCGCGATTGCGCGTCGACGCGGACAGCCGCGCGCCCGCCATCGTCCAGTATTACGATCAGCTGCTTCGAGACGACCTGCGCAACGACCTGATCGTTCGGGACGTGCTGGAATGCCTGAAGGACGGCAGGAATTGCCTGATCCTCAGCGAGCGCACCGAGCACGTGCGCAAGCTGACGGCGCTGCTGCGCGGGCAGGGACAGGCCGTCTATATGCTGCTGGGCGGTCAGACCGGCGCAAAGATGAAGGAACAGATGCAAGCGTTAAAGGATGCGCCGGCGAACGCGCCGCTGATCGTCTGCGCGACGGGCAAGTACATCGGCGAGGGCTTTGACGATGCCCGGCTGGACACGCTGTTTTTGACGATGCCCATCTCCTGGCAGGGCACGCTCGCGCAGTATGTCGGCAGGCTGCATCGCCTGCACGAGGGCAAGCGCGAGGTGCGCGTGTACGACTACATCGACAACAGCGCGGCCATGTTGGAGAAGATGTACCACAAGCGGCTCAAGGGCTATGCCTCCATCGGCTATACCGTGGCAGCGGGGCAGGACGCGGCGCTGGACAGCGACATCATCTATAATCAGATCACCTTTCAGGACAGGTTTTTGCAGGATGTTCGCCAGGCCCGCGAATCCGTGGTCATCGTCAGCCCCTATGTCACTGTAAAGCGCGTGAAGTGGATCGAAGCGGCGCTCGCGCAGTGTGTCCAAACGCGGGTGAAAGTGACTGTCCTGACGCGAGCGCCGGAGATGCTTCCCGTATCGTCTCAGAGCGGCGCCTGGACGGCGATGAAAATGCTCGAAGCCCTGCGTGTGGAAGTCGTCTGCCGGGAGGCCATCCACCAGAAGTACGCCGTGATCGACGGCAGCGTCGTCTGGTATGGCAGCATCAACCTGCTGAGCTTCGGAGCATCACAAGAGAGCGTCATACGCCTCGTCAGCGGCAGCATCGCGCGGGCGCTATTGGAAGATAGATGATGACATGATTATTGGAGTGGTATCATTTCCGTACAGTCGCGAAACTCACCAAAACGTGATAGAATAAGAACCACAGGAAGGTGAGGAAGATGGCAACATACGAAAAGAGCTTCAAGGAAGAAGCGGTACGGCTGTCGGATGAAGTCGGGGTGA
>JAFUCP010000224.1 GCA_017459565.1 Clostridia bacterium
CCGTCCCCGTCGTGGTCGTGCAGCGCCCAGACGGTGGAAACGGGCGTAAAGACGGCGTTGTCATAGGCGGTGTTCGTGCGCGCCAGCACGCCGGTGACGGTCAGCGGGTGTTCCGCGTGGGCCGCGCCGTCCGCGCTGAGCCCGTGGGAGGTGACGAGCTTGTCCCCGGGGGCCAGGCCGTACTGAGCGGCCACCTCCCAGCCCACCACGGCGTCCATGGGCTGTGAAAACATCTCCCCCGAGGCCAGCGCCCTGCCCTCCAGCAGTCGCGCGTCCGTGCCCACGATGGGCGCGGCGTTGTAGCTGTCGCCCATGCTGAAGGGGATGGCCTGGCTCACGAGCCCGCCGGAAATCAGCTCCTCCACGACGCCGTAGGGGATGGTGCCCAGGGGCTTGTCGGTAAAGAACATGGTGTTCATGGCCAACTGTGTGGCGCTGCCCGGAGGGCCGATGATGATGTCAAACTTCGCCGCGGTGTTGACGATGCCCTCGGAAACCTGGGTGGAGATGTTGTAGGCCATCAGCGCCACGGCGGCGGTGATGATCACCGAAAGGGCCGTCATGATCAGCTTGGCGCGGCGCACCGCCATGCTCCGAAGCGCGAATCTAAACACGGTCCTTCGCCTCCCTTGCGGCCTCAAAGCGGGCGATGGCGTTCATGTCCAGCACGTGGTCGAATCGGGGGGCCAGGCGATCGTCGTGGGTCACGGCGATCAGCGTGCCCTCCCCGGCGTTTTCGATCAGCTGGGCCACCACGCGCTCCCCGGTCTCAAAGCTCAGGTTCCCGGTGGGCTCGTCCGCCAGGATCAGCGCGGGCCGCTTGATCAGCGCCCGGGCGATGGCGACGCGCTGCTTTTCGCCCCCGGACAGGCGGCGCACGCGGCGCTTTTTCAGGGGCAGGATGCCCAGCCGGTCCAGCAGCGCGTCCATGCCGGATATGTCCACGCCCTCCAGCGCGAGCAGGCCGATGTTGTCCTTCACGGTCATGTCCTCCAGCAGCTTGAAGTCCTGAAAGACGTAGCCCACGCGCCGGATGCGAAGGGCGTCCCGGTCCCTTTGGCTCATCCTGCAAATGTCCCGGCCGTCCATCTCCACCCGGCCCGATTCCGGGGTCAGTATGCCGCACAGAAGGTTCAAAAGGGTGGTCTTGCCGCAGCCCGACGCGCCCAGCAGGGCGTAGGAGCGGCCGTTTTCAAAGCGCAGATCGCCATAGCGGATGGCGGAGCCGTCCGAAAAGCGCACGCGCAAATCTTTGGTTGTAATCATGCTTTCCTCCCCAAAATATGACAAAGCTGCCGTGCATGGCGCGGCTGAAAAGGGCAAACGCGGGGGAGGCTCAATCGTTCAAACGGACCCGGCGGGAAATGGGCGTTTCAAATGGGAAGCGTTCGCGCCGCGAGAAACGGGCGCGGAAGGACGGCGATGCCATCAGACACAGCGCCGCGACGACCAGCGCCGCCGCGAAGCGGGCGCTTGCGTCCAGCAGGGCGCAAACGGCGCAGCAGCCGTGGCCCGGGCAGACGTGGCTTTCCACGCGGACGCACGCGCAGCAAAGCAGCGCCAGTTCCGCCAACAGAACCAGCGCGAACAGCCAGGCCAGACGCCTGCGGCGCGTCTCAAGCATTGCGCGTGCCTCCTTTTGAGCGTATTTTAATCCCGGCGGGGGAGACTGTCAATGCCGTTGGGGGGATTGTTCATGAAAAGTTTTAATCCTGACAAGGAAATTTACCCGGCGCGGTATTAATTTTTCGTTGTGCGCCGGAGGACTCGTAAATGCATAAAGTCGAATAAACGGGCGCAAATCAAGCATAAAATGGGCGTAAATATGCATATTTATGCTTTCTGTCTGTGTTACGGGCCGCGCCGCGGGCTTCATGTTCTGGCCGTGGCTGACGATAAACCGCTTTGGAATATGGGCGATCTGCCGAAAACAGAAAGCTGACGCTAAGCGGAGCCCGGCGGGGACTGCATGATTACACCGCGAACATGAATGTTCGTGTTTTTGGTAAAGAAAATGCGAAACGATTAAGTTTTTGGCATTGAAATTTCAAAAACACGAACGTTCGGAAAAATGACAGGTTAAATATTCGGACTTTGCCTTGACTTGATAACATGGCGGGACTATACTTTTATCGTCGCGCACAGGGCCATGCGGCCCGCGGCAAATCAAGCATCGGAGGCACTTATGAAGAAAGCAGCCATCATCATGGGCAGCGACAGCGACCTGAACGCCCTGCGCCCCGCGATGGACACCCTGAAGGCGCTGGAGATTCCCTTCGCCGTGCGGGTGATTTCCGCCCACAGAACGCCGGAGGCCGCCGCGCACTTCGCGAAGAGCGCGCAGGACGAGGGCTTCGGCGTCATCATCGCCGCGGCGGGCAAGGCGGCCCACCTGGCCGGAGCCCTGGCGGCCAACACGATTCTGCCGGTGGTGGGGATTCCCATGAAGTCCTCCACGCTGGACGGGCTGGACGCGCTGCTCAGCACGGTGCAGATGCCCTCCGGGATGCCCGTTGCGACCGTGGCCATCGACGGCGCTGCGAACGCCGCGCTGCTGGCGGCGCAGATCATCGCCCTGTCCGACGAGGCGCTCTCAAAGCGCCTGGCGGATTATCGCGCGGCCCAGACGGCCAGGGTGCTGGAAAAGGACGCCGCGATTTTCAGGGAGTACAGCAGCCTCTGATTTGCGGCGCGGCATGGCCATCCGCCGCGCCGTCTGTCCGGTCAACTCCACACGCCACCCTCCACGCTCAATAAACTCCACCATCCACGCTCAAAAAGCACCGCACTCTACCCCCCAACAACAACCGAACGGAGGCAATCAACATGGAAAAGCTCACTCAGCTCTACGAGGGCAAGGCAAAGAAGGTCTACGCGACCAGCGACGAAAACCTTTACATCGTGTCCTACAAGGACGACGCCACGGCGTTCAACGGGCTCAAGAAGGGCACCATCGTCGGCAAGGGCGCGATCAACAACCGCATGAGCAATATGCTGATGCAGATGCTTGAGACCCAGGGCGTGCCCACCCACTTCGTAAAGGAGCTGAGCGACCGGGACACGCTGGTGAAGAAGGTCTCCATCGTGCCGCTGGAGGTCATCATCCGCAACATTTCCGCCGGCAGCTTTGCCAAGCACTACGGCGTCGAGGAGGGCATTGTGTTTGACGCGCCCACCATCGAATTTTCCTATAAGAACGACGAGCTGGGCGACCCGCTGCTGAACCGCTACCACGCGCTGGCGCTGAAGCTGGCCACGGCGGAGGAGATCGACCTGATCGAAAAGTATGCCTTCCGGGTGAACGAGGTTCTCAAGGACTATTTCCTGAAGCTGAACATCACGCTGGTGGACTTCAAGCTGGAGTTTGGCCGTCTGCCGGACGGTACCATCGTGCTGGCCGACGAGATTTCCCCGGACACCTGCCGCTTCTGGGACAAGGACACCGGCGAAAAGCTGGACAAGGACCGCTTCCGCCGCGACCTGGGCGGCGTCGAGGACGCCTATAACGAGGTCATGCGCAGGCTGATGGGCAACAAATAAGCGAGCTGTTTGGGAATGGAGCGATTTTGAAAGGATCATGACCGCTCCATTCCCCAATCTTTGGACGAAAAAGGAGATCATATGAGGAAATTACACGAGGAATGTGGCGTATTCGGCATCTATAACAGGGACCAGGCGGATCTGGCGTCAGACTGCTACTACGCGCTGTTCGCGCTGCAGCACCGCGGCCAGGAGAGCGCGGGCATCACGATCAACGAGCGCGGCCGGCTGCGCACCCACAAGGACGCGGGCCTGGTGGAGGATGTGTTCACCAAGGACGTGATGGACTATCTGGGCCGCGGCAACATCGCGGTGGGCCACGTGCGCTACGGCACCGCGGGCATCAACCCCACCCAGAACGCTCAGCCCATCGTGGTCAACCACGTCAAGGGGCTTATGTCGCTGGTCCACAACGGCTGCCTGACCAACGCCGGCGAGCTTCGGGAGGAGTTGGAGCTGAGCGGCTCCATCTTCCACATGACCAGCGATTCCGAAATCATCGCCCACATCATCATCCGCGAACGGCTCAAGAGCGCCTCCATCGAGGAGGCGGTGCGCCGGGCCATGGATCACCTGGCCGGGGCCTATTCCATCGTGGTCATGTCCTCCACCAAGCTGATCGCCGCCCGGGATCCCCGGGGCTTCCACCCGCTGTGCATCGGCACGCGCCCGGACGGCAGCGTGATCTTCGCCTCCGAAACCTGCGCGCTGGACGCGGTGGGGGCCACCTTCCTGCGGGACGTGGCGCCGGGCGAAATCGTGATCGTGGACAAAAACGGCCTGCGCAGCGATGAAAGCCACGTGGGCGAGTGTCCGAAATCGCTGTGTGTGTTTGAATACATCTACTTTGCCCGCCCCGATTCCGTGGTGGACGGCTCCAGCGTCCACATGGCGCGCCAGCGCGCGGGCAGCTTCCTGGCCCTGGAGCATCCCTGCAACGCGGACGTGGTCATCGGCGTGCCGGACAGCGGCCTGGACGCGGCCATCGGCTATGCCAAGACCTCCGGCATCCCCTATGGCATCGGCTTTATCAAAAACAAGTATATCGGCCGCACGTTCATACAGCCCACCCAGTCCGACCGTGAAAACAAGGTGCGCATCAAGCTGAACCCCGTTTCCGCCACGGTGAAGGGCAAGCGCGTGGTGCTGGTGGACGACAGCATCGTGCGCGGCACCACCTGCGCGCGCATCGTGCAGCTGCTGCGGGACGCCGGGGCCACCGAGGTCCACATGCGCTCCAGCGCGCCGCCGTTTCTGTATCCCTGCTATTTCGGCACGGACGTGGACAGCCAGGAGAACCTGATCGCCTGGAACCACAGCATAGAGGAGGTGCGCCAGATCATCGGCGTGGACTCCCTGGGCTATCTTTCCTGCGAAAACGCCCACAAGCTGGCCGAAAACACTTCCGGCTTCTGCACCGCCTGCTTTGACGGCAAATATCCCTGCGAGCCGCCCAAGACCCCGGACAAGACCCGCTTTGAGCGCGGCGTGGACGAATAAGCCCCGCGCAACCCCATCTTTTCAAGCAATGGAGGCGTCAACATGTCAAACAACGTTTCCCGTTCCGAAAGCTACGCCGAGGCGGGCGTGGATATCACCGCGGGCTATCGCGCCGTGGAGCTGATGAAGCGGCACATCGCCCGCACGAACATCCCCGGCGTGCTTTCCGGCATCGGCGGCTTCGGCGGGCTGTTTGAGCTGGACCTGACCGGGCTGAAGCGGCCCGTGCTGGTCAGCGGCACGGACGGCGTGGGCACAAAGCTCAAGCTGGCCTTCCTGATGGACAAGCACGACACGGTGGGCATCGACTGCGTGGCCATGTGCGTCAACGACATCGTGTGCTGCGGCGCAAAGCCCCTCACCTTTCTGGACTACATCGCCTGCGGCAAAAATGTGCCGGAGAAGATCGCGCAGATCGTGTCCGGCGTGGCCGAGGGCTGCGTTCAGGCGGGCTGCGCGCTGATCGGCGGCGAAACCGCCGAGATGCCCGGCTTTTATCCCGTGAACGAATACGACCTGGCGGGCTTCTCCGTGGGCGTGGTGGACCGGGACAGACTCTTCGCGCCGGAAACCGTCGCGGCGGGGGACGCGCTCATCGGCCTGCCCTCCTCCGGCGTCCATTCCAACGGCTTTTCGCTGGTGCGCAAGGTTTTCGACGTGGAAAACGGCGGGCTGGACTTCTATTGCGACGATCTGAACCGCACGCTGGGCGAGGCGCTGCTGGAGCCCACGCGCATCTATGTCAAGCCCGTGCTGAAGCTGGCGGAGAGTGTGAACGTCAAGGCCGCCTCCCACATCACCGGCGGCGGCTTCTATGAAAACATCCCGCGCAGCCTGCCCGAGGGGCTGACGGCCTGCATCGAGCAGGCGGCCATCGGCACCACGCCGCTGTTTGACCGCATCGCCAGCGCGGGCCACATCCCGCTTCGGGACATGTACAACACCTTCAACATGGGCATCGGCATGTGTCTGACCGTGCCCGCGGCCCAGGCGGACGAGGCCGTGCGCGTGCTGCGCGATTGCGGCGAGGACGCCCGGATCATCGGCGAGGTCGTGCCGGGAGAGGAAAGGGTGACGCTGGTATGACGACGCGCATCGCGGTGCTGGTGTCCGGCGGCGGCACCAATTTGCAGGCGCTGATAGACGCCCGCAACCGGGGCGAGCTGCCCCATGGAGAGCTGGCGCTGGTGGTGTCCAACAACAAGGACGCCTATGCCCTTGAGCGCGCGGTGAAGGCCGGCATCCCCACGGCCGTGTGCCTGCGGGAAAAGGGCGAGGACCGCGAGGTCTTTGAGGCGCGCCTGGCCGCGATATTGCAGGCCAACGACATCGATATGCTCATTCTGGCCGGGTTCATGGCCATCCTTTCATCCATCTTCGTGTCCCGCTACCCGGACCGCATTATCAACGTGCATCCCTCGCTGATCCCCTCCTTCTGCGGGGAAGGCTTCTATGGCCTCAGGGTCCACCGGGCGGCGCTGGACTACGGCGTGAAGGTGACGGGCGCGACGGTCCACTTTGTCAACGAGATTCCCGACGGCGGGCGGATCATCTGCCAGAAGGCCGTGGACATCCTGCCGGGCGACACCCCCGAAACCCTCCAGCGCCGGGTGATGGAGCAGGCCGAATGGGTCCTGCTGCCCAGGGCGGCGGAGCTGGTGGCGCAGCAGCTGGCGGGAAGGAAATGATCGCGCGGGTCCGGCCCGGAGAAACGGACCGCGCCGCGCTTGTCCCCTGAAACTTTTCCCATGCAAGAGCATCGACAGAAGAAGGAGGTTCCCCTCATGATTTCAAGCGCATCCCAGGCCGTCGGCGCGACCACGTATCCGGGCCGCGGCATCATCGTCGGCAAGTCCGCGGACGGCAAGCGCGCCGTGATGGCCTATTTCATCATGGGCCGCAGCGTGAACAGCCGCAACCGCGTGTTCGTGGAGCAGCCCGGCGGCATCCGCACGGAGGCCTTTGACCCTTCGAAGATGCAGGACCCCAGCCTGATCATCTATTCCCCGGTGCGGACCATCGACAACAAGATCATCGTCACCAACGGCGACCAGACGGACACCATCCACGATGCCATCGGCGAGGGCGGCGGCTTTGCCGACGCGCTGATGACGCGCACCTTTGAGCCGGACGCGCCCAACTTCACGCCCCGCGTGAGCGCCATGGCCACCTTCGCGGACGGCGATTTCAGCCTGGATATGGCCATCCTCCGCGCGGGCGACGCCGCGGGCAGCTTCTGCCACCGGGTGTTCTGGGCCTTTGAGAAGGTGGAGGCGGGGAAGGGCTATTTCCTGCACACCTATCTCAGCGACGGCAGCCCCATTCCGTCCTTCACCGGCGACCCGGAGACCGTTTCGCTGGGCGACGGCTCCGCCTTTGAGATCGCTGACGCGCTCTGGGCGGGCCTGAACGAGGATAACCGCGTGTCCCTGTGGGTTTGCACCCGCGACCTGGACAGCGGCAGGACCGATACGGCGATTGTCAATAAGTTCTGATCCGACGAGCGGAAAGGAACCATACCCCTGCAAGCAGGCATCAACCAACACAAGGAGGCATACCCCATGTCCCATGAAATCCAACTGAAGTACGGCTGCAACCCCAACCAGAAGCCCTCCCGCATCTATCTTGAGGGCGGCGAGCTGCCCCTTGAGGTGCTGTCGGGCCGTCCCGGCTACATCAACTTCCTGGACGCGCTGAACAGCTGGCAGCTGGTCAGCGAGCTGAAGAAGGCCACGGGGATGCCCGCCGCGGCGTCCTTCAAGCACGTCAGTCCCGCGGGCGCGGCCATCGGCAACCCGCTCACGGACGTTCTGAGGCAGATTTACTTTGTGCCCGCCGACATGGAGCTTTCCCCGCTGGCCTGCGCCTATGCCCGCGCCCGCGGCGCGGATCGCATGTCCTCCTTCGGTGATTTCATCGCCCTGTCCGACGTGTGCGACCTGCCCACCGCACAGCTGATCCGCCACGAGGTTTCCGACGGCGTGATCGCCCCCGGCTATACCGACGAGGCCTTCGCGGTGCTGAAGGAAAAGCGCAACGGCAATTACAACATCATCAAAATCGACCCCAACTATGTGCCCGCCGAAATCGAGCGCAAGCAGGTGTTCGGCATCACCTTTGAGCAGGGCCGACAGGCGCTTGAAATCAACAATGACATGATCTCCAACGTCGTCACGAAGAACAGCAGCCTGACCGACGCCCAGAAGCGGGATTTGCTGGTGGCGCTCATCACCCTGAAGTACACCCAGTCCAATTCCGTGTGCTACGTCAAGGACGGCCAGGCCATCGGCGTGGGCGCGGGCCAGCAGAGCCGCATCCACTGCACCCGGCTGGCGGGCGGCAAGGCCGACAACTGGCACCTGCGCCAGCATGAGAAGGTGCTTTCCCTGCCCTTCCGGGAGGATATCGGCCGCCCCGACCGGGACAACGCCATCGATGTCTACATCTCCGAGGACTGGGAGGACGTGCTGGGCGAAGGCCGCTGGGAGCGCCTGTTCACCACCCGGCCCGAGCCGCTGACCCGCGAGGAAAAGCGCGCCTGGCTGGATGGCGTGACCGACGTGGCCCTGGGCAGCGACGCCTTCTTCCCCTTCGGCGATAACATCGAGCGCGCCCACCGCAGCGGCGTGACCTGCATCGCCCAGCCCGGCGGCTCCATCCGCGACGACCAGGTGATCGAAAAGTGCGACGAGTACGGCATCGCCATGGCGTTCACCGGGATCAGGCTGTTCCATCATTAATAGCGCATGAACATTGAAGACAACATTCTCAAAGCGCTGTTTCGAAACGTCTTTTTCATCACCGGCACGGCCTATGCGGGCAAGTCCACCATGGCGCGGCTGCTGGCCGAAAGGCATGGCGGCGTCTGGTGCCGGGAGAACTATACCGAAGCGCTGTTTGGGCTGATCGACCCCGAGCATCAGCCCAACCTGTGCTATTTTCAAACCATGTCCGGCTGGCAGGAGTTTGTGAACCGGACGCCCGGGCAGTACGAGGCGTGGCTGTATGGCTGCGCCTCGGAGGGCGAGGGGCTGGAGCTGATCGAGCTGATCCGGCGGACGGAGGGCGGCCGAAGGGTGTTCGTGGACACCCAGTTTTCGCCCGAGGCGCTGCGAAGGATATCGGATTACGGCCATGTGGCGGTGATGCTGGCGGACCCGGATGTGTCGGTGAGCCGCTTCTTTGAGCGCCCCGACGCGGAAAAGCAGTTCATCTATCAAAAGATCATGGAGGCCGAGGACCCGCGCGCCACGATGGCGAACTACCGCGCCGTGCTTGAGCGCATCAACAGCCCGGAGAACTACCGCAGGCTGGAAGACAGCGGCTTTTTCGTCCTCAAGCGCGACGACGCCCGCACGCCGGAAGAGACGGCGGCGCTGCTGGAGGCGCATTTCGCCTTGGCATAATGATCAATCATCACAGCATGGAGGCAACGCACATGAAGCTACTGGTCGTCGGCGGGGGCGGGCGCGAACACGCCATCATCCGCAAGCTCAGAGAGAATCCCGAGGTTACAGAAATCGTCTGCCTGCCCGGCAACGCGGGCATCGCGCAGGACGCGACGTGCGTGCCCATCAAGGCCACGGATATCGATGGCATCGTGCAATACGTCCGCGAAAACCCGGTGGACTTCGCCGTGGTGGCCCCGGACGACCCGCTGGCTCTGGGCTGCGTGGACCGGCTGCACGCGCTGGGCGTGAAGTGCTTCGGCCCGGAGGCGAAGGCCGCCCGCATCGAGGCCAGCAAGGTGTTCGCCAAGAACCTGATGAAGAAGTATGGCATCCCCACAGCCTCCTATGAGGTGTTTGATGAGGCCGGGGCCGCGCTTGATTATGTGAAGCGCTGCCCGCTGCCCACGGTGGTCAAGGCGGACGGCCTGGCCCTGGGCAAGGGTGTCACCATCTGCTTTACCCGCGAAGAGGCGGAGGCCGCCGTAAGGGCCGCCATGCTGGACGGCGCCTTCGGGGCCTCCGGCAGCCGCATCGTGGTCGAGGAATACCTGGAGGGCCCCGAGGTGTCCGTGCTGGCTTTCACCGACGGGCATGTGGTGAAGCCCATGGTGTCCTCCATGGACCACAAGCGGGTTGGGGACGGCGATGTCGGCCCCAATACCGGCGGCATGGGCACCGTCGCGCCCAATCCCTGCTATACCCCGGACGTGGCCGAGCGCTGCATGAAGGAAATCTTCCTGCCCACCGTCGCGGCCATGAACGCCGAGGGCTGCCCCTTCAAGGGCTGTCTGTATTTCGGGCTGATGGTCACGAAGGACGGCCCGAAGGTCATCGAGTACAACTGCCGCTTCGGCGACCCGGAGACCCAGGTGGTGCTGCCGCTGCTAAAGAGCGATTTGCTCACCGTCATGCTGGCCGTGGAAAACGAGACCCTCGCGGATACCCCCGTGGCCTTCTCAGACGGCGCGGCCTGCTGCGTGATGCTGGCCTCCGGCGGCTATCCGGGCAAGTATGAAAAGGGCAAGGTCATCGACCTGGGCCGGGCCGGGGCCATGGCGCAGATCTACCACAGCGGCACGGGCCGCGACGCCAACGGCAGCCTCGTCACCGCCGGCGGACGCGTGCTGGGCGTGTGCTGTACCGCGGAGGATTTGAAAACCGCCGTCGAAAGGGCCTACGCCGCCGCCGGTGAAATCAAGTGGGACGGCATGATCCTGCGCCGGGATATCGGCAAGAGGGCGCTGGAATTCTGATGCGCGAACCTAATCAGAACCCAAAAACCAAAAAGGAGCATAACACCATGGTCTATCGCGTTTACGCAGAAAAGAAGCCGGGATTCGACCACGAGGCCGCGGCGCTGTATGAAGAACTGAAGTCCTTTGTGGGCATCGACGGCCTGACGGGCGTGCGGATCCTGAACCGCTACGACGTGGAGAACATCGACGCGGCGCTGTTTGAAAAGGCCGTGGACAACGTGTTTTCCGAGCCGATGGTGGACAACGTGTACCGCGCGCTGCCCGCCTGCGAGGGCGTCGTGTTCGCGGCGGAATATCTGCCCGGCCAGTTTGACCAGCGGGCGGACTCCGCGGCCCAGTGCGTGCAGCTGCTGGCGCAGGTGGAGCGCCCGGACGTGCGCACGGCCACGGTCTATGTGCTGTCGGGCCGCCTCAGCGCGGCGGACGTGGAGGCGGTGAAGAAGCACGTCATCAACCCCGTGGAGCGCCGGGAGGCGTCCCTGGAGGAGGTGGAAACGCTCAAGACCGCCTATGCCATCCCCACCGCGGTTCAGACCATGACCGGCTTCATCGGCTATGACGCGGCGCAGCTGGCGGATTTCATCAAAAAATACGGCCTGGCCATGGACGAGGCGGACATTGCCTTCTGCCAGCGGTATTTCATTGGCGAGCATCGCGACCCTACGCTCACGGAGATACGCATGATCGATACCTACTGGTCCGATCACTGCCGCCATACCACCTTCTTGACGGAGCTGGGCGACGTCTCCTTCGAGGACGCGGACGTGGCCCGCGCCTTTGAGCGCTATCTTGAGGCGCGCAGGGAGCTGGGCAGGGACAAGCCCATGTGCCTGATGGACATTGCCACCATCGGCGCGAAGGTCCTCAAGGCCCGGGGCGTGCTGACCGATCTGGACGAGAGCGACGAGATCAACGCCTGCACCATCCGCATGGACGTGGATGTGAACGGCGAGGCGCAGAAGTGGCTCTTGCTGTTCAAGAACGAGACCCACAACCATCCCACGGAGATCGAGCCCTTCGGCGGCGCGGCCACCTGCATCGGCGGCGCGATCCGCGATCCGCTGTCCGGGCGCGGCTATGTCTATCAGGCCATGCGCGTCACCGGCGCGGCGGATCCCACCCGCAGCGTTTCCGAAACCATCCCCGGCAAGCTGCCCCAGCGCCAGCTGGTGACCACCGCCGCGGCGGGCTACAGCAGCTACGGCAACCAGATCGGCCTGGCCACGGGGCTTGTGGAGGAAATTTATCACGACGGCTATGCCGCCAAGCGCATGGAGATCGGCGCGGTGGTGGGCGCGGTGCCCGCGGACGCGGTGCGGCGCGAAGCGCCGGTTCCCGGGGACGTGGTGATCCTGCTGGGCGGGCGCACGGGCCGCGACGGCTGCGGCGGCGCGACGGGCTCCAGCAAGGCCCACACCCACGCTTCGCTGGAGACCTGCGGCGCGGAGGTGCAGAAGGGCAACGCGCCCGAGGAGCGCAAGCTGCAGCGCCTGTTCCGCAACCCCGAGGCCGTGCGCATGATCAAGCGCTGCAACGATTTCGGCGCGGGCGGCGTGTCCGTGGCCATCGGCGAGCTGGCGGACGGCCTGGATATCGACCTGAACGCCGTGCCCCGCAAGTATGAGGGCCTGGACGGCACGGAGCTGGCCATCTCCGAATCCCAGGAGCGCATGGCCGTGGTGCTGGCGGCGCGGGACGTGGCCGCCTTCCGGGCGCTGGCGGATGCCGAGAACCTGGAATCCACCCTGGTGGCGACGGTGACGGAGCAGCCGCGGCTGGTGATGCACTGGAACGGCGCGGATATCGTGAACGTGTCCCGCGAGTTTTTGAACTCCAACGGCGCGCCCAAGCGCACCGCCGCCCGCGTGCGCGCCCATGCCGCGCCCCGGGCGGCGGAAAAGCCGGCCTTCGCGGCGGGTATGCGCGCCCTGGTTTCCGATTTGAACCTCTGCTCTCAGCGCGGCCTGTCCGAGCGCTTTGACAGCACCAACGGCGCCTCCAGCCTGCTGATGCCCTTCGGCGGCGCGCGCCAGCTGACGCCCATACAGGCCATGGCCTCCCGCGTGCCCGTGGAGGGCGGCGAGAGCCAGACGGCCTCCGTGATGGCCTACGGCTTCGATCCCGTCGTGAGCGAGGCGAACCCCTGGCGCGGCGCGTACCTGGCCGTGGTGGATTCCATCGCCCGGCTGGTGGCCGCGGGCTGCGGCACGGATAACGTGCATCTGACCTTCCAGGAGTATTTCCAGCGCATGACCGACGCCGGGGCCTGGGGCGAGCCGCTGTCGGCGCTGCTGGGCGCGCTGGAGGCCCAGCTGGACTTCGGCGCGGCGGCCATCGGCGGCAAGGATAGCATGTCCGGCTCCTTTGAGGACATCCATGTGCCGCCCACGCTGGTGTCCTTCGCGGTGGGCGTGTGCCCCGCGGCGCGGATCACCTCCGGGGAATTCAAGCGCGAGGGCAGCGCCATCGGCTGGCTGAAGAGCGATTACCGCCCCAACGGCACGCCCGACCCCGAGAGCCAGCGGGCGCTGTTCGACAAGGTGACGGCGCTGCTGCGGGAGGGCAAGGCCCTGTCCGCCTGGGCGATGGGCAAGGGCGGCGCGGCGGTCGCGGCGTTCAAGATGGCGCTGGGCAACGGCTTCGGCGTGGCCTTCGAGGGCGATGAAAATCTGTTTGAGCCGCTGTACGGCAGCTTCCTGGTGGAGTATGCCGACGCGTCGGAGGCGGAAAACGTCGTGGGCCGCGTCGTGCGGGCGCGCGCGTTCAGCCTCGGCGGCGAAAGCGTCCCCGCGGACGAGCTGGAGGCGCTGTATGAGGGCCGGCTCAACGGCGTGTTCCCGGCCACGGTGAAAAAGCGCTACGACGCGCCGCAGGCCTTCGGCTATGAGGCGAAGCAGCGCGTCCGCCCCGCCGCGAAGCTGGCGCGGCCCCGGGTGCTGATCCCGGTGTTCCCCGGCACCAACTGCGAATACGACACCGCCCGGGCCTTCATCAAGGCCGGCGCGGAGCCGGAGATCATGGTGGTCCGCAACCTGTCCGCCCGGGCGGTCGCCGAATCGGTGGATGCCTTTGCCCAGGCCATCGCGCGCAGCCAGATCGTGTTCATCCCCGGCGGCTTCTCCGGCGGCGACGAGCCGGACGGCTCCGGCAAGTTCATCACGGCGTTCTTCCGCAACCCGCTGCTCAGAGACCGGATCGGCGAGCTGCTGAACGTCCGCGACGGTCTGATGGGCGGCATCTGCAACGGCTTCCAGGCGCTGATCAAGCTGGGCCTGGTGCCCTATGGCGAGATCCGCGAGGCGGACGTGTGTACCGAGGCCACGCTGACCTTCAACGACATAGGCCGCCACCAGTCCCGCCTGGTGCGCACGCGGATCGCCAGCAACAAGAGCCCCTGGCTGATGCACACCCGCGTGGGCGAGGTGTACCTCGCGCCCGTGTCCCACGGCGAGGGCCGGTTCGTGGCGTCGGCGGACGTGATCGCGCGCCTGGCGGAAAACGGCCAGATCGCCACCCAGTATTGCGACGAAAACGGCGTTCCCACCATGGATATCCTGGCCAATCCCAACGGCTCCTGCGCCGCCATCGAGGGCATCACCTCTCCCGACGGGCGGGTGTTCGGAAAGATGGCCCACTCGGAGCGCGTCGGCTTCAACGTGCCCCTGTATAAAAATGTCCCCGGCAATTACGACAACGGCATGTTCCGCGGCGCGGTGGACTATTTCGGATAACCCCCATAACAGGATTGATCCGCCTTTCGATCCGGCAGCGCCGCTTCGGAAGGCGGAGATTTTTGAGTGAGGAGTGTGGAGAGTGGAGGGTGGAGATTTCTGAGAGTGGAGTTGGCGCGGGAGGCGGGACGGAGAGCTAACCGCCATCGTACTGGGACAAGCAAACCGTCCCCGTGTCCCAGGTTCCCTTGTGACACATTGATGCCGGGA
>JAFUCP010000225.1 GCA_017459565.1 Clostridia bacterium
ACGTGTATATCAGGGATTACGCGGAGCTGCTTTGAGCGTGCGCTCAATACGGCAATGATATGCCTTCCCCTCTGGGGAAGGTGCCGGGGCGGATGAGGTCGCTTGCCGGCTTTCTATCAATTTTTTGTGCAGCAGCTCAGCCTTCCCCCAAAGCGGGAGACATACCTCCTCATCTCCGCCCTTGCCAAGAACAAAGGAGCCGCCTCCATGTGAGACGGCCCCTCTGCGCTGCTGTACGGATACCATCAAATGGCAATGCCGGCCTTTTCCAGGATCGTGGGCACGTTTCTCTCCGCGCCGATGGCCATGATATGAACGCCGTCGCAGATGCCCTCGTCCTTGATCCTTGCGATCATCTCCGCGGCCATTTCGATGCCCAGCTTCGCGGGCAGGCCCTTGACGCCCTTCTCCTTGCCCTCTGCCGCGGCCGCCGCCAGGCGGTCGATCATGTCCTGGGGCACGGCGATGCCGGGCACGTTTTCATTCATGTACTTCGCCATGCCGGCGGCCTTCAGCGGGATGATGCCCGCCATGATGTGGGCCTTGATGCCGGCTTTGTCCACGGCGTCCATGAAGCGCTTGAGGCTGTCCAGGTCGAAGATGCCCTGGGTCTGAATATATCTCGCGCCCGCGTCCACCTTCTGGCGCAGCTTATTGATCTGCAAAATCTGGGGCTCATACACAGGGGTGACCGCCGCGCCCTTGTAGAAGGTGGGGGTGGAGGCCAGGTCGTTGCCGCCGCAGTCCTTGCCCGTGGCCTCCATGGTGGACAGCATACGCAGGATGCCCACGGAATCCAGGTCGTAGACGGGCTTAGAGGCCTTGCAGTCGCCCACCATGGTGTGGTCGCCGGTGAGGGCCAGCATGGTATCGATGCCGAAGGAGGCCGCCGCCAGCATGTCGCCCATGATGGCCATGCGGCTGCGGTCGCGGCCCGTCATCTGAATGATGGGCTCCAGGCCCGCCAGCTTGAGCTTCACGCACAGGCCGATGGAGGATGCCTTGAGACACGCGCTCTGCATGTCGGTGACGTTGATGGCGTGGACCTTGCCCTTCAGCACCTCCGCCGCTTCCATCTGCTCGCTGAAATCGCAGCCCTTGGGAGGCGCCATTTCCGCCGTAATGCCGAATTTGCCGTTTTCAAGTGCCTGCTGCAATACGCTCATTTATTTGTCCCCCCTGATGTTGATCGTTCTGGGATAGGCCACCTTTTCATAGCCCTTGTCCTCGCGGGTGATGCCGATCTTTTCCTCCTGGCCCAGAGACACCAGCTTGTTGTAAATCTCGATCCAGGCGCAGGGATTTTCGGGGTTGACTTCGCACTTGCCGTTCCGGGACCCGCCGCAGGGGCCGTTCACCAGGCTCTTTGCGCAGCGGGAGATGGGACAGATGCCGCCCGTCTTTCCCAGCACGCAGTCGCCGCACATGTGGCAGGCCTCCTCGAACAGGCCAAGCTTCACGGACTCGCCCAGGAACATGGTGTTGTTGGAGGGGTACACGGGGCACTTGCAGTATTGCGCGATGACCTGCACGCCGTCGCCGCAGGACATGGCCACCACCGCGTCGGGATTGGCTGCGTTTACGGGCTTGAGGATCGTGCGGGTCTTCAGGTGCATACAGCAGTATTCGCTCATGGCCGTGGCGACCACCTTCATGCCGTGCTTTTCCAGCACTCCGGTCAGCTCTGCGATTTCCTTTTCGCCGCCTGTGGCGCAGGCGGTGGCGCAGCTGCCGCAGCCCACCAGCGCGACTGTCTTCGCGCCGTCAAGCATCCCAAGCAGCTCTTCAACGGGCTTTTTCTGTGTAATGATCATCGCGTCTTCTCCTCTTCAATTGCGTTATGCCGCGAGAAGGGTTACACCGCCTTCCCGCCATTGAATACTATTATATAACGGTGAAGCCAATAAATCAACGTTTTATCTGTCTTTTTCAGAACCGATGAAGATGGTCTCTCCGCGGCCCACCAGGCCGGATAGGTTGTCCCGAATAGCCCTGGGGAACAGGTTCTGCCGATGGGCGGTCTTTAAATCGATCCATTCGCAGCCGATCTGGAACTTGTCCTTTTCCGTGGGAACGGCGCGCGTCTCCCCGTCCAGACGGCACAGGAAGATAAAGTATATCTTGTGGTTGTTGCCGTCCTTGCGGCCCTCGCTGATGCGCTCATAGATGCCGGACAGCCGCAGGGGCACCACGCTGTAGCCGGTCTCCTCCAGCAGCTCCCGCCGCACGGTCTC
>JAFUCP010000226.1 GCA_017459565.1 Clostridia bacterium
ACACGCGGCTGATTTCCGTGCAGCTTGCCAACAACGAAACCGGCGTGATCCAGCCCGTGGCGGCCATCGGCGCGCTGGCCCGTAAGAGGCGCATCCCCTTTCACAGCGACGCGGCGACGCCCAGGCCGCAGGCGGCGGGCACGTTCTCCGTCCCCGCGCGCAGGCCCAGCTCCTGTCCGCCGCCGCGGATGAGCGCCTGCGCCGCGCCGTTGCGCGCGTAGAGCGCCCCGATGCCCCTTGGCCCGTACAGCTTGTGCCCGGACAGGGACAAGAGATCGATGTTCATAGCGCGCACGTCTATGGGCACATGGCCGAAGGCCTGCACCGCGTCGCAGTGAAAGGGGATGCGCCTCTTACGGGCCAGCGCGCCGATGGCCGCCACGGGCTGGATCACGCCGGTTTCGTTGTTGGCAAGCTGCACGGAAATCAGCCGCGTGTCGTCCCGCAGCGCCCGGGCCATTTCGTCGGGGGATATCCGCCCGTCGGCGTCCGGGGGGACGAGGCTGACCCCGGCGCACATGGCCCGGGCCGCGTTCAGAACGGAGGGATGCTCGATGGCGGAGACGACGGCGTGGCCGCCCCGGGCCGCCAGCATCGCCTGGTTGTTGGCCTCCGTGCCGCCGGAGGTGAATATGATCTCCCCGGCCTCGGCGTTGAGCAGCGCCGCCACTTCCCGCCGCGCCTGGCGTAGCGCCCGCCTGGCCTCGCCCGCCGCGGCGTAGGCGGCGGAGGGATTCAGCCACTGCAAACGCATACAGCGCCCCATGGCCTCGATCACCCGCGCGTCCGGCGGCGTCGTGGCTGCGTGGTCCAGATAAATCATGGCAGGTTCCCCCCCTTGGGATGATGTGGATATATTATACAGGATGAAGCGGCGGAAGTAAATTCGCGCACGCAAAAGTTTGCACGATATTGCTTTGCCAGAAGGTTTGACCAGCATTGGCAACTCCGCCTTTGCTTATTGCGGTATTACAGATTTGATAATTCCAAACACAGTGACTACAGTTGGAGCATATGCTTTTCGTGGTTGCAGTCAATTGAAGAATGTTCTGATCTCGCATGGTTTGTCCAAAATTGCCAATGAGTGTTTCTATTATTGTGAAAGCCTGCAAGAGATTGTAATACCGGATGGTATTTCAGACATAGGAGATTATGCCTTTTATAACTGCTCCAGCTTAAAACGGATTGTATTGCCCGATAGTGTGGAAAGAATCGATGAACATTCTTTTGAATATTGTCCATCTGATATCGTTGTTTTTGCTCGTTGCGGCTCTTATGCTTCGCAATACTGTTTGCAGAATGGACTACGAGTTGAAAGCAACCAACACACCCCCGTCGCCGACGCGGGCTACGCTCCCGCCTACGGGGTCAACGGCCTGACTGACGGCAGTCACTGCGCGGTGTGCGGCACGGTGCTGGTTCCCCAGCAGGTGATTCCCGCGCTGACGTATCAGGAGGTCGCCCTGCCCAACGCAAAGAACAACGGCACGATTACCGTCGCCGTGGGTTAGCAGCGCCTGCTGGTGCCCGGCTTCGCCTATGCCCAGAGCTTGACGGTCAGCGGCTACAATTCCTCCAAACTCGCCGTGGCCAGCGTGGACGCAAGCGGCTATGTCGCCGCGCTGAAGAAGGGCAAGGCGAAGATTACCGTCACGACCTACAACAAAAAGAAGGCCGTCATCACCGTGAACGTGGTGGAATGACGCGCTGATATGCGCCGCCCTGATCGTTGCCCCTGCGGCGAGCGACCGATGAAAACAAGAATTGTCCAATCTTCCCCTTTTCGTCAAATCCTGCCGAAAGGGGGGATTTTTTATGTGCATATTCCTCAAAACCGAATAACCCAAAACACGCGCAAAAGGACCGCAAACGCGCTTGAAGCCCGCGGGGGCTATGATATAATGTTTATTTGGCCGCGGAGGGCCGTCG
>JAFUCP010000227.1 GCA_017459565.1 Clostridia bacterium
CACCAGCAGCACCACGCCCAGGGCCATCACGGCCAGGTCGGCCAGCAGATCCAGCACCTGGATCAAGCGGCGGGGCAGCTTGTTGTCGAAGGAGGTCATGCGGATGTGGCTGCGCTTGCGGATGGCCAGCGTGGCGGAAAGCACCGCCATGTAGACCATGAAGGTCAGCACGATTTCCTCCGACCAGTGGGGATCGGAGATAAAGGGAATATAGCGGCCCAGAACCGCCCAGGTGGTGATGGCAACATCCCCGATCAAGAGCAGCTTGCAGATGAGCAATACAATTTTATAGGTCCAATCGTACAACGGCTTGAGCTTCTCAACCGATTTAAAGAATCCCTGCATGGTCAATCCTCCTCCGCTTCACCGTACAGCGTTCAACGGCGGTAGCTGACGATCGTACCGCCCACAAACAGCACCAGAAAAATAACGCCTATGATAACCGACATCGCATCCATGGTTCTTCTCCTTCCTCAATTTGACTTCGGCGGTTCAGCCCTGCCCGCCGCCTGTGCCTTTTCCTTCTCCCGCTTCATGATGGGCCACCACTCCTTGAAGGCCAGCACAAACGGCACTCCAAGCCCGATGATTCCCATGCGCAGACAGTTATAAAACTCCTTTTTTGCCTTTTCATATGCTTCGCTGTACAATTCAACCCGCTCCCTTGTTTTTGAAATCGACGCAATTATACTATAAAACCCCGCTAAGTTTTCGGAAAGGATGGCCCGGCGGTTCGGGTCCGGCGTTGCGGCGGCAAAAATGCGTGTTATAATTAGATTGGTGTTGTTTGCGCCAATGGGAGGAATGTGGATAATGAAGCTCAAGCGCGCGCCCGTCGTCCGAAATGTGCTGATTCTCATGGGCATACTCTCCTCAGCGGTGCTGCTGTCCATGGCTCTGTCAGGCCTGCATGACGACAACAACCCCTTCGCCATGCCGGTATTCATACTGGCCGTGGCGCTGATCGCGCGACTGACAGACGGCTATCCCTATGGCATCGCGGCGTCGCTGGTGGGCACCTTTTGTGTGAATTACATGTTCACCTATCCCTTCTGGGCCTTTGATGTCACGCTCACCGGCTATCCCCTCACCTTCGCAATGATGCTGGCGGTATCGCTGTTTATCGGCACGCTGACTACCCAGGTCAAGCAGCAGGAGCAGCTGCGCTTTGAGGCGGAGCGGGAAAAGATGCACGCCAACCTGCTGCGGGCCATCGCCCACGATATCCGCACGCCGCTGGCCTCCATCGTCGGCGCCAGCTCCGCGCTACAGGAGCAGACTCTTTCCGAAGAGGACCAAAGCGCCCTGATCGCGGGAATCAACCGGGACGCCAACTGGTTGGTGCGTGTGACCGAAAACCTGCTTTCCGTCACCCGCTTCACCGGCGGCGACGTGGCGCTGAAAAAGACGGACGAGGTGCTGGAGGAAATTGTGGGCAGCGCCATTGTGAAATACCACCGTGCCCCGGACGCGCTGCCGGTACAGGTGGACCGGCCGGAGACGATACTGATTGTGCCCATGGATGCCACGCTGATCGAACAGGTGCTGATCAATCTGTTCGACAACGCCAGCGCCCACGCGTCCGCTGCCACCCGGATCGATCTGCACATCCGCCAGGATGGGGACCGGGTAATCCTGCGCATTGAGGACGACGGCGCGGGGATTCCCCCGGCGCTGCTGCCCCGCATATTCGACGGCAGCGCGCGCCAAGGCTCCCGGAGCCGCCCGGACGACCGGCGCGGCATGGGTATCGGCCTTTCGGTGTGCCGGTCCATCGTGCAGGCCCACGGCGGCGAAATGACCGCCGGAAACCGCGACGGCGGCGGCGCGTTCTTCCAATTCAGTCTGCCCAATTCGGAGGAAAGCCATGGCTAACATCATTCGCAGCAGGATCATGATAATCGAGGACGACCCAGGCATTTGCACCTTTCTGAATGCCACCCTGCATACCGAGGGGTATGTCACAATCATCGTCTCCAGCGGTCAGAATGCGCTGGAGCTGATATCCTCCCACTGCCCGGACTGCATCCTGCTGGATCTGGGGCTGCCCGACATGGACGGCAACGCCATCATCGAAAGCGTCCGCGCCTGGACCTCCACGCCCATCATCGTCATATCCGCCCGGAGCATGGAGACAGACAAGGCCAGGGCGCTGGACCTCGGGGCGGACGACTATATCACCAAGCCTTTTGGGACCATAGAGCTGCTCGCCCGCATCCGCACGGCCCTGCGCCACACTCAGACCACGGCGGAAAACGGAGAAATCGCTCTGCTGGGCGAATATCACGTCGGTGAAATGACCATCGACTACCGCAAGCACCGCGTGTACATCGCGGGCGAGGATGTACGCCTGACCCCCAACGAATTCAGAATTGTGGCGCTGCTGGGCAAGCACGCCGGACGGGTGATGACCTACAGGACCATATTGCGCCAGCTGTGGGGACCCTCCGCCAGCGCCGACAACAAAATCCTGCGCGTACACATGGCCAGCATACGCCGCAAAATAGAACCCAACCCCAACGAGCCCCGGTACATCTTCACCGAAGTCGGCGTGGGATACCGCATGGCAGAGGAGGTATAGAGGCCGCCTGTCGCCCGCGCCTG
>JAFUCP010000228.1 GCA_017459565.1 Clostridia bacterium
AGACAAGCAGAGCCATGATGCCGCAGATGCCGGCGAGAACCAGCATGATGTCGGCCTGGTACTGTCTCAATATTTCCACGGCTTAAAGTCTCCTTGATCACTTAAGGCAAATGTAATGCATCCAATTCACCTATTAATTTTTTAACGCTTCGTCACACATATATCAAGGCGGTATATGTAAAAATATCCGTGCTTCCGAAAAGCGGCGCGCCGGTCACGTCCCCCTGCCCTCCATGCCTTCCCGCAGCGCGGCGCTGGCGCTGGGGCTGACGCCGTAGACCTGGCGAAAGGCGCGGTAGAAGGCGGAATAATCGGAAAAGCCACATTCGGCGCAGGCCTGCTTCATGGAGGCGCCCTGCTGGATCATGGCCCGGGCGGCCTCCAGCCGGCGGCGGCGGATGCAGTCCCCGGGGGTGACGCCAATGAGCCGCTTGAACTGGCGCGTGAGGGTGTTTTTGTCCATGAAGAAGCGCTCGGCCAGGCCCGCCACGCTCATCTCCTCCCGCAGGTGGTCGTTGATGTATTCATACACGCGCATGACCTCCTGATAGCGCAGCTCCGCCTTCAGCGATCCGTACTCCGGCGTGCGGGCCAGGTAGCGGCACAGGTGGATGAGCAGCTGGGTGACCACCAGGCGGCTCAGATAGGCGCTGTCGGCGTCGGCCAGCTCCTTTTCGTGCAATAGCGAAAACAAAAGCCCCCGCAAAAGCGTATAGGTCTCCTCGTCGGGCATGATCAGACTGCGCCCCCGGACGCCCTCCAGCAGGGTGGTGCGTATGCGGGGAAGCAGGCCCGTCAGCGAACGGATGAAATCCGCGTTCAGCCACAGCACGACGCGCTCGACGGGCCGCGCCGGCTCGGGATATTCCGGGCGGTGCAGCTCCCCCGGGGCAATGAGCAGCAGGCTCCCGGGCCTGGGCGTATAGCGCCGGCCGTCCACCAGTATGTCCACGTCCCCGGAGAGCAGGCAGTACAGCTCATAGAAATCGTGGCTGTGGGCCGCGATGCCGTTGGAATCGGCGTCGTTGTGGAAAAAAATCTCAAAATCGTTCCGCAGCATGTCCTGCCGGGATTCCCAGCTTGAAATATACTTTGTGTTCAAGCCCGCGTCCCCCCTTTTTTGCGTTCATCATCATTGTATAACTTTTTGATGTTTTTTGCAATGTATTTAGGCGTAAATACCATGTACATTTGCAAAAAAATATGCTTAAATAGATAAGGACAGCATCGGCAAATGGGCAAAGCGCCCAAAGTGTTCAGAAAGTGTATCGCGCGTTGCGCCATCGCGGCGCGGTTCCTTGCCGTTTGCGCCACAGAAGCCTGATCCATGGCGGCCGCGCGCCGTTTGGAATATTGTGAAGGAGGAATCCCCAAATGAAGAAGCTGTTTAGCATCGTTCTCGTGCTGGTCCTGGCGCTGGCGTGTGTCTCCGCCCTGGCCGAGGAGCCCGTCACCCTGACCTATTCCGAGGTCAACCCCCTGGACGGCACCATCGTCGGCGAAATGGCGAAGGCTTTCAAGGAAAAGACCGAAGAGCTGACGAACGGCTCCGTGATCATCGACATCCAGGCCGGCGGCGTGCTGGGCTCTGAGGACCAGATCCTGGACGACCTGCTCTCCGGCGGCAACATCACCGATATCGGCCGCTTCTCCGCCTTCGCCTTCACCCAGTACGGCTGCGACAAGGCGATGCTGCTCTCCATCCCCTACACCTTCGTGAACGAGGATCACTTCTGGAATTTCGCCGCCAGCGACCTGGCCAAGGAATTCCTGAATGAGCCGGAAGAGCTGGGCCTGGGCCTGAAGGGCCTGTGCTACGGCGAGGAAGGCTTCCGTCACTTCTTCTTCACCAAGGAAGTCAACGGCCTGGAGGACATTGCGGGCATGAAGCTGCGCGTCTCCAGCGACCCCGTCATGACCGGCATGGTTTCCGGCCTGGGCGCTTCCGCCACCACCGTGCCCTTCACCGAGCTGTACAGCTCCCTGCAGACCGGCGTTGTGGACGGCGCTGAGCAGCCCATCGCCAACTACCTGTCCAACGCCTTCCCGGAGGTCGCTCCCTATGTCATCAAGGACGGCCACACCCTGGGCGCCATTCAGATCGTCATCACCGACAACGCGCTGGCGAAGCTGAGCGAAGAGCAGCAGGCCGCCATCCAGGAGGCCGCCGACTACGCCTCCAGCGTCTGCAAGGAAAAGGTTGCCGAGATCGAAGGCGAGACTTACGCCAAGCTGGCCGAGGCCGGCGTGACCGTGGTCGAGGTTGAGGACAAGGCTCCCTGGGTCGCCGCCTGCCAGCAGGTCATCGAGGAAAACACCTCCGCCCAGGCCGAGCTGTATCAGCAGATCGTCGACATGCAGTAATTCACACCAGTCATTCACTGAACCCGAGGGGGCGCAGGGATAAACCCCTGCGCCCTTTTCTTAGCATCGCATTGAGGAGGAAGAAAAATGCCTTCTGTTTTCAAAGCCCTCGAAAAGATCAAGCCGCTGTATGACTGGACCTATAAAATCCTCCTGTTCATCTGCAAGCTGCTCTTGATCGGGGACATTGCCATCACCACCTGGGCGGTTCTGGGCCGCTATATTCCCTTTATCTCCGATCCCCACTGGTCGGAGGAAATCGTGCTGACCTTCATGGTCTACATGGCGGTACTTTCCGCCACGCTGGCCATCCGCAAGCGCAGCCACATCCGCATGACCTCCTTCGACAACAAGCTGCCCCGCCGCTTGATCCAGGTGCTGGATCTGCTGGCCGACCTGGCCGTGATGGCCCTGGGCGTGGTGCTGCTGGTG
>JAFUCP010000229.1 GCA_017459565.1 Clostridia bacterium
GCCGCAGTCGATGAACGAAAGCGCCGCGTCGAAGGCCGCCTGCATGTCCTCCGCGGGAATCTGCTCCGCGTCCACATACAGATTGTAGATCGCCACCATGGCCTTCTCCGCGTCGCTCAGGTCGGGGTCCTCGAAGGCCTGCAAAATGCGCAGCACCTGCCGGTAGTCGCTGTCGATGTCCCGCGCCGCGCCGTTCACGTCCAGGGACGTGGGCAGATCGAAGATCACTGTCGCTCGCTCCCTTCGGTCGTTCGCTCTATGAGTGTGGCGTGTGAAGAGTGGAGAGTGGAGTTAAAGTCAGTGATGGCAACCTGGCGACTTCCGTCAATTCAATCAAATCAAATCCCGCGGGATTTGTTCCGCCACTCATCACTCCACACTCCACACCCCTAACTCTATTTCGCCCTGCGCTGCGCCCGGTTGGCGTACTGCTTCGCCCGCGCGCTGAACTGCGCCGTTTCACGCTCAAACTGCGCGCCGATGAACTGCCCCAGCACGTTCAGCACCTGGGTGCAGTAGAATTCCCCGTTCACGGGGCTGAAGGGATGCATCTTTCCAAAGAAGGCCGCCGCCGCGCCCTCCGCGCCCAGCAGCTCGTCCACCGCCGCGCACAGCCGCCTCTCGGCCTCCTTCAGCGCCGCGATATACGGCTCCCCGCTCACGTCCACGTCGCCGCCGTCCTCGCCGGAGGCCACGCCGTCCAGCGGCTCGGTGATCCCGTCGAACCGCCCCGCCAGGGCGTTGTAACGCTCGATGATGCCAATGTCCGTCGGGTGGAACCGAAACGCGCCGATCTCCTCCCCCTCGGTATTCAGAATCGGGACCCGGCGGCTGCCGTCGTCCACGACGATGTTCATGTTCAGGTTCTTGATTCCTTCGCTCATGTCTTTTGCTCCCTTCGGTCGCTCTTTGAGAGCGGAGAGATCAGAAGAGAGTGGAGAGTTGAGAGTGAAGAGTGAAGATACAGTTAGCCAGGGAACGACATGCTCTCGCGGGAAATACAGATTATATTCCCGCAGCCATCCCGCGCGCGGCTATCCAAAACTCCACTCTCCACTCTTCACTCTCCACTCTTCCCCCAATCACTCTCCGCTCCTCACTCTCCTATCAGGTGTCCGCCGTGAACGTGCCGCCTCCGGCAGCGTTGGGCACAAAGCTGCCCTTCACCTTCTCGCCGGTGTAGTACACCGTGAACGGGATCTGATAGCCGCTGGTATCGCCGCCGTAGCTGGACGGGATCACATAGCAGGTCTGCCTGTAGGCCACGAAGCTGCCCTGGGCGGTGCCGGCCTCCCACAGGTGGACCTCCACCGCCTCGGTCTGGCAGCCCTCGTACTGGGCCAGCGTGTCCACGATGCCCTGCAGCTTGGCAAACAGCGCGTCGCCGGTGCGGGCGTAGAAGGGCTCGCTGTCCGCGGAGACCTCATAGCCGTTGTGGTTGATGTTGTTCTCGCCCAGGATGTTCTTGAACTGCTCCACGTCCGGGTTCAGCTCCACGTTGAACTCCTCCAGGTCCTTGCCCAGCCGGTACCAGTCGGGGGTCTCGCCGCCGAAAGTGCTGTCGATGTAGTGCGCCATCATCTTGCGCTGCATCCTCTCCGCCATGTTTCATTTCCTCCTTATTCTATATATCCATTCCGGGGCCGCGCCCCGGCGATGGTCCTGTCATGCGCGGTAATAGAACCGCATCCGCAGCTCATACCGCGCCGTGTCCGCGCCGGCCTGCGTCAGCGCCGCCATGGGGTCCGCCACAACGCCCGTCACCGTGCCGCCGTCCCAAAGGGGGAGCCGCCCGGCCGCGTTCTGCGCCGCGATCCACGCCGCCACGCGCCCCAGCCGCCGCAGGCTGTCCAGGCTCTGCCGCGCCTGCTGTCCGCAGGGGGCCCTATGGGCCAGCGCGAAATCCTGGGTCTGCTCCGGCAGGGGCTCCAGGTCCCCGCAGATGTTCCTGCGCACGTTCAGCGCCGAGGGCAGCGCGCGCAGCGCAAACGCCCCCGCGCCGTCCTTCAGATAGTCCACCCCGATGCCGTCTGAAAGCTCAGGGCACGCCCGCAGCCACTGCCACACGCCCTGCGCCAGTGTTTCGACCGCTCCGTCCTCGGCCCCAGAATCGCGCCCCGCCTCCGGGCCCAACTTTTCCAATCGCGCCTGAGCGCCCATCGCATCACCCTCCCGTTCCATTTCACGCTCACGTCCCCACCGCGCCAGCGCCCCGCCGGGAGCGTCCGCCTTCACGGACTTCTCCGGCCTTCGCCCGCTCGGTTTGTCGATCATGTCCCCACCGCGCGCCAGTGCCGCGCCCGGGGCGCGCGCCGGTTGTCGGCGACGCCCAGCACACACATGCAGTCGGCAAACGCCTCCCGCAGCTTTCCGGGCGTCCAATCGCCCGGCCCGGCCTCGCCGCGGACGATGTATGTGCCGCCGGTCAGCGTCCATAGCCCCGACGCGTCCGGGGCGTTCCGATAGGCGGCGGCATCCACAAACGCGCTGCCGCCGGCGTCGGCCCCTTCGGGGATCCGCACGGTCACGCGGTCGGCGGATACCAGCCCGCCCCGCGCGTCCACGCTCTGGCGCTGGTCCGCGCGCCAGGACGCGCCGCGAATCACCGTGGGGAAATACACATCGTCCCCCAGCGCCGCGTCCCACCGGGCGTTAAAAACGGTAATCACCTCATTGCACAGCTTCATGCCTTATCCCCCCCTTGACGGAACCCGGCTGGTCATGCTTGAAGTGGAGATTGCTCAGAGTGGAGCGTGAAGAATGAACAATGAAGCGTGTAAAGTGAAGATGAAACAGCTTTTCTCCTTTGGGAAAGGTGTCCCGAAGGGGCGGATGAGATCGATTCCAGGAGCCGACCCATACAAACCGCCGTGAGGTCGATTTCAAAAGCCGAAGCATACTCCGAACGCGACATGCCGAATTCAGGGTGCAAGCTCCGCTCTCCACATTCCACTTTTCACTCTACTCCACGCCTTAAAATCTCAACTCTTCACTCTGAAAAACGCCTCACTCAAAAAATCTTCGCCCTCAAAAGCCTACCCCGCCGCCATCACCCCGGCAAAGCAGAGGGGCACGCCCGCATCGTCCGTCACGCCGTCCAGCAGCGTCAGCACGCTCCTGTTCAGCTCTCTTTCGGCGCAGGCGGTCCTGTCCCGGGCGCTGCCGTAGCTTTCGGCGTACCCGTCCGTATTGAAGGACACAGCGACGGGCGCTTCCGCCTGCGCCGCGGGAGAAAACACGCCGTCCACGCGGATGATCTCCAGCATGGCCGCCCGCACCTGTTCGGGGACGGATGCCATGCGACCCACTCTGCCCTGTGTCAGCGCGTCCACGCGGGCCCGCGCCCTGATTTCCGCCGGGACAAAGGCGGCTTCATCCATCGTTCCGCCCCATTCCCGGTACTGCTCATAAGTCAGATACTGCGCCACGTTATCGCCTCCAATTCAGCGGGCGGGGAGCCGAAGCCCCGCGCCCGCAGGCTTCATCAGCTGCCCACCACCAGCGTGGTGCTGCCGCCGGCCACGACGTTCCCGGTCTGCCGGTTGACCAGCGCGGCGGTGACGAACTTGCCCGCCGTCTGGCCGGACAGCTCAATGGGGCTGGCCTTGGCCTCGCTCCAGGTCGCGCCGCCGGGCAGGGGCGCGCCGTAGCTCAGGGCCACCGCGGCACTGTTGCCCGCGCTGTAGAACAGTTCCAGGCCCTCCACGGGGCTGCCGCCCGGAATGCCGCCGCCGGACACGGTCACGCTGGAAGCGCCGGCCTTGTCACCCGCGGCGCTGACGAGGGTCAGGCTGCCCAGGCTGGGCGAGGCGCCGAGGTTGACGAAGAACCCGGCCTGGCGCTGATCCAGCCTGAACACGTCGTAGTAGTACCGCTCATAGTACAGGTACTTGCCCCGGCTCTGGGCGGTGGGCGCGCTCATCATCGCGGTCTCATACTTCACCGGCGCGGCCACGGCCATGGGGTCCACCAGCAGCAGGTTGATCTGCTGGGCCCTTTCGCCGTCCACGGCCCAGCCCTCGTCGAACAGATAAGCGGTCTTCATCATGTCCGCGGGCACCTCCACGATGCGCACGCCGTCCAGGCTGCCCACGTTGCGGTCCACGCTGCGCGCGCCGGTGTCCGCCGCCACGAAGCGGGTGATTCCGGCGGCGTTCTTGAGCAGCCGGTAGGTGCCCGGGGTCATGTAGGCCACCACGCGATCGCGGTTCACGCGCTGGTTGGACATGTATTCCAGATAGGCGTCCCACTGGGCCAGGATGTTGTCCCTGGTCAGCACGGTGGTGTCCACGCCGCCGAAATCCGCCGCGAAACCGGCCAGCTTCATGGCCATGTAGGCGTCCATCTCGGGCACCTTCTGGGTCTCGTTGAAAACCCGGGTGATCCCGGCGATGGTGGCCACGTCGCCGCTTTCGGCCACGTCGGCGGGATCCACCAGCGTGTCCCACTCCCTGTCCATGCGCAGCGTCACCGTCTGCATGGCGTTGTTCCAGTTGCGGTCAAACGCCCCGGAGATGCGGTTCCTGTCCACCGCCTTCGCCCCGCTGACGCTCAACGTAGGAATGTACATGGTCTTGCCCATGCCGGGCTTGTACAGCGCGGAATTCGGGCTGGCCCAGATCGCCCCGAAATAGGACAGATACGGGTAAGCCTGCGCCAGCGCGCCGCTGTATTCCGCCGCATAGTTCACATCAGTCTGCACAAATGCCATTGATCTTCTCTCCCTTCATTTGTCGTCCCGACCCGCTTCGCGCCGCGGGCTTCGGGTGCTTGTGTCCCCGCCGCCATCCTCCCAACTGCCCGCGCCTCGCCAATTCAGCCCTCCCATGTCGTGCGCGGTGCGCGCGATTCCTGTTGGGGAAGGTGCCCCGAAGGGGCGGATGAGGTCGCCTTCGAACGCCGATGCGCTCTCCCGTGCCATCTCAGCCTTCCCTTCTGAAAAAGGCGCCGGACGCCGTAAGGCGGATGAACTCCCCGCCCGCAGGCGGATCAACCCTTCCTCGGCACGAACCCCCACGCGCTGGAAAACGCGCTGGTCGCGCCCTGGTCGCCCTTCGGCATACTGCCCTCCACGCTCGCGCCGAATACGGGCGGCTTGGTCTGCTGCCGGGCCGGGGTGAAATACTCCTCGTAATTCTCCCGGATGCCCTTCAGCTGCTCCTCGACGGGTTTCGCCCCGTCCTCGCGGTCCACCAGGTTGTAAACCGTTTCAAAGAACTTGGGCTTCACGCCCTCGAATTCCTTGGAGCCGCGGGCCTCCTGCATCAACCTGTAGGACGTGAACTCGCCCTGAAGCTGCTTATAAGCCTCGCTCTCCCTGGGGTCGGGCGCCTTGAAGCCCTTCTCCCAGTTGGCCCTGGCGTTCTCCAGCGCCGTCTGCTGGGCCTGCTGGGCCGCCGCCCTGGCGATGTAGCCGTCGTCCAGGGCCCGCCCGTACAGGGCAAAGACCTGCTCCGTCCGCTGCTGGGGCGTCAGCTCCTCGTTGTCCATGATCTCGCTGACCGCCTTCCTGGTGAAGATGTTACCCATGATCTACGCCTCCTTTTTCCGGTGTCGCGTCATCCCCAAAGCCTCCCCTGAAATGGGAGGTGGCCGAAGGCCGGAGGGGTTTATGCATAGAGTGATACACCGATCTTGCGCGTTTACCGCCCCGCCGGGCGCAATGGTATGAAAAAAGCAGCCGTTACAAATTTTGCAACAACCACTTTAATCAGTAAATTCAAAGCCTTCCCCTTGTAGCCCCGCCCCTGTCGGCTCCGCCTCGGCGGCGGGTTTCGGCCCCGCTCAGCCGATGAGCTGGGGCCTCAGCCTCGCTTTGCTCGGCGCTATGGGGTAAGCCCCGCCCCTGTCGGCTCCGCCTCGGCGGCGGGTTTCGGCCCCGCTTTGCCCGGCGCTCTGGGGAAGGTGGCCCGCGAAGCGGGTCGGATGAGCTTCCCGCCCGCAGGCGGTCACATCACTCCGCCGTATCAAACCTATCCCGCACGTCCGCCCGCGCGGTCTGCTCGCTCTTCACCCGCTCCAGCTCCGCCCGGGCCTCGGCCTCGGTCATGCCGATGCCGTACCTTTTGTCGGTCAGCACGGTGAGCCTGCTCAGAAGCCCCGCCCCGGCCAGCATCACGCCCTCCTTCAGGTTGGTCTGCCGGTCCTGGGTCACGCCGTCGTCGAAGGTGATCTTCACCTCATATCCGTCCGCGGCCAGGCTCGCAACGCTCCGCCCGTTCCAGGTCATCCCGTACAGCGCGGCCACGTCGATGATATTCCGCACGATATGTTCCAGCGCTCCGGCCAGCTGGTTCTGCACGGTCCTGACGGTCTTGAAGGTTCTGCTGTTTTCGCTGACGACCTCGGTGGCGGTGCGGATGCCGCCCTTGGGGTCGAAGCTGAAGGCGCTGGGAGAGAAGCCGGTTTGCAGGCACAGCGCGGCCAGGAAGGCGTTCAGCGCGGCCACATGCTCCTCCACGCGCAGCTGCACGGAATTGTCGCTAATCTTCATCCCCTCGGCGTCGTCGGCGGCGAAGGCGGCATAGACCTCGTCGGTGGCGTCGAAATAGCGCCGCATGGCGCCGGTCTGGGGGTCGGCGACCATGCGCACGCAGCGGGCGGGCACGATGATCCGCTTCCGGCCCAGCCTGAACTCGCTGACAAAGCTGTCATAGCAGATATCCAGCGCGTGCAGCGTCTCCAGCGCGTTGCCGTACAGGCTCATGCCCAGCGGGCACGCGGCGTCAAGGTTGTTGGCCATGGGCGTGCGGATGTAGCTGAACAGGCTGTCGCCGGTGCGGATGGCGGTGCGTTCCTGAAGGCCGGGGTACAGCTCCGCCAGCGGGCGGCGCGTTCCCAGCGCGTCGGTCTGCGCCCCGGTGCCAATCTGCTCCGCTGCGCTGTACAGCTCGTTTTCGATCACATACATCCCGCCGCGCCGCCGGTGCCATTCCAGGCGGGTATACGTCCTGCCGCGCCATTCGCGCCGGGAGATGAACACGCCCTCCCGCACCCGCGCGTCGTCCCAGCTCAGCGGCACGAACTGATCGGCCGCGGCATAACCCAGCCGGATAACCGTCTCCCCGGCGTCCCCGGGCTCGGCCCAGACCTTCACCGCGCCGCCGCCCAGGGCCAGGATCTGCTCCACCAGCCCCTGCATCCTCCCGTGGAAGGCGTTGCGGCGCAGCACGTCCTGCACGAAGCCGTCCAGCTCCTCGCCGCCGGGCGCGCCCACGCGGATCTGGGCCTCCTCGCCCCAGACCAGCCCCGCCAGCTCCGCGCAGATTGCCCTGGCCGCGTTCAGCCGGTACAGCTGCCGCCGGCCGTTGGGGTTGACGATCGTGGGCGCGGCCACGGTGTGCCAGGGCTCGTATGCGCCCCGGTACAGGCAGTGCCACAGCCGTATCGCGGATGTGTAATACTGCCGCAGTCCCGGCGCCTCGATGATTTCAAACACGTCCCCATATTCCCGTCCCGGCGGCACGGCCAGCGCCGCGCCCGCCTCCGCCAATCTGTGCATCAGCCCGCGCCCCCATTCCTTCGCGTTTTCCCATATTTTCATATCTCGGCCCCCGCATCCCGGTCCCTGCCGCCCCAGGCGTCCAACAGCGCCGGAAGCTCCCGTTCCAGCGCGTACTCCATGGCGTCCAGGCTGTCGATGTTTGTCGTCCCGTCGTCCAGGCGCACGTCCTCGTTGGGGCGCTTTGCGTCCCAAACGGCGCTCTTGAGGGCGTCGATGGTCTCCCCGCAGCGCCTCGCCACGAAGAACCGGCCCGCGCCCATCAGCATACACACGGCCCGGATCCTGTCCCGAATGGGGCGCTTCATGGCGTTGCCGATGCTGGCCCCCAGTCCCGCCGCGGCGCAGGCCGTGCGCAGCCCGTTGATCAGCGTCTGCTCGGCGCTGTCGCACCACACGTCCGCCACGGTCCACCGCGCCCGACAGGCGCGCAAAAAGTCCACGAACGCCTCCGCCAGCTCATTGGGCGAAAGCGCGCGCCTTTCCCGGTACTCGTCCAGCACCACCGCCGCGCCGGAGGCGGTGAACCCCACGGCGCAAAAGGCGTGGGCGCTGCGCCCGCCGCCGAAGTCCACGCCGATGTTCACATAGCGAATGGGCTGCCCGGGCACGCCGTCTGCGCAGAACCGCCCGGGGTCGTCGGCGAACTGCCGGTAAATCAGCCCCTCTGAGGCGGCCCTTTCCCCCAGTATGTCCCGCCGGTACCACACGGAGCCCGCGTCGTACCGGCTCTCGATCTCCTCCAGCCGCGCCGGGGTGATGGTCGCGTTGTCCCGGATCGTGAAGTGTTCATAAAGATAGCCCCCGGCCAGCCCCTGCCTGCGGTATTTGTCGATGTAATCCTCGTAAATCGCCGCCCTGGGGCTGCACGGGTTCAAATCCCACAGCGTGAAGGGCCTGCGCGCGGCCAGCTGGCGGCCCGTGGCCACCTTGACGAAGCTGATCCGGCTGTCCGCGCAGTCAAAATGCTCGTTGATCTCCGTGGCGATCCACAGCCCGTAGCTGTTGCCCAATATGCGCTTGTAGCTGTCCGCCTTCCCGCCGCCCACGAATATGACCACCTTTTCGCCGGTGCGCGTCTGTATGAACAGCGCCTCGTTGTCCCTGTACTTGCCCCATCGGCAGCGCCCCCGGAACAGGTTTTCCAGCCCGAAGCCGTTGCACACGCCAATGTTCAGCTTCGCGTTGGCCATGGTGCTGCCGCTGGCCAGATGGAACCTGTCCGGCGCGTCCTCAAGGTATTTCTGCGCGATGACGCAGTGGTCGATGGTCTTGCCAGACCGAATCGCGCCCTCCGCCACGCACATCCGCATCCCCGCCGCCGCGTTGATGTAGGCTCTGTGCTTCGCGCTGAACGGACCCCATGGAATCGTCGCCGTCCTGCTCATCTCATCCCCCCTGCAATAGCCTCCGCCCTCCCGTCACACTTTCAGACCCCCCGGCCAACCTCAACTCCACACTCCACTCTCCACACTCCACACTCAAAAATCTCCACTCACCACTCTCCACTCTCCACTCACAAAAATCTCCACTCTCAGAACCCCCCCGCCCAGTCCGCTTCCTCGACGCCC
>JAFUCP010000230.1 GCA_017459565.1 Clostridia bacterium
CGAGGGCAGCGTGCCCACCGAGGGCCAGATGCCCGATCTGCTGGCGGAGCTGCTGGAAAACGGCGTGATCACCCAGGCGGAATATGACGCCATCGCCGCCTATGTGGCCGCGCAGGCGACCGCGGCGTAAAGCGGGGGACAGAGCGCCAGGGGGAGGCTTCACCGGTCTCCCCCTGGCGCGATGACAATTAAATTTAACTTATGCTGAAAGCAGAATGATAATATAATATTCTGGAAGACCAACGCGACGGGAGGCAATCATATGAAGCGGTTTATCTCAATATGCCTGGCGCTGGCCCTGTTGTGGGCGTGCTGCGCGGGCTTTGCGGAGGCTTCGGCGGCCTCGGACAGGCAAGCCATCGAGGCGGCGCTGGACCTGGCGAACAATCCCGACCAGGCGTGGACCTACGATTCCGGCGCTGACGCCTGGACGCTTTCAGTGGTATCGGCGGTGGCCAACCCTGTGATCCCGGAGGAGGAGGGCGTGTCCGTCTGCGTGCCGGGGGCGTATATCACCGGCATCGATACCGACGGCGACGGCGCCGCGGACGTGACGGCGGCGGACGCCGACGGGGCGGTGAAGGGCGCGCTGGTCATCGACTATGAAGCCACTGTCACCAGCACCAACGGCCAGACCTATACCGCGGCCACGGCCCCGGTGATCCTGAACACCGGCGCGGCGGGCTACGGCAATTCCAGCAATACCGCCGCCGCGGCCACCTATGCCGCCGAAGGCTATATCAACGTCGCCTGCGGCAACCGCGGCAAGCAGGACAGCGTCACCGACGAGGCGGGCAACACGGTCTACACCGGCGACGCGCCCTCCTGCCTGGCGGACCAGAAGGCGGCGACCCGCTATGTGAAGTACAACATTCTGCTGGGCAACCTGCCGGGCAGCGTGGATTACTGGGTTTCCACCGGCGGCTCCGGCGGCGGCGCCCACGCGGCCATGTTCGCGGCCACGTCCAACAACCCGGATTTCTATGACTACCAGATCGCCGTGGGCGCGGTGGGCGTGTATCGGAACGCCGATGGCAGCTATTCTACCACCGTCACCATAGACGGCGAAGAGGTTGCGCTTTCTGACGGGGCGTGGGGCTGCGTGGCCTACAGCGCCATCACGCCGCTGTACGAGGCGGACATGGCGCTGGCCATGGAATACACGCTGAACGCAGACTACGGCTTCAACACCGACTTCCAGCGGGCGCTGGCCGGGATTCTCTCTCAGGAGTACATGGCATATATCAACGCTCAGGGACTGACGGTGGAGGAAGCGAAGGTCGGCTTCGACCTGGATGGCGACGGAGAGCGGAACAGCACCGTGGCTCTGACCATCGAATACGACGAGGAAAAGTACCCGGACACCAACGGCTATGGCGGCAGCTATCTGGACTTGTACCTGGCGGAGCTGACCGAGAACCTGCAATGGTATGTGGACAACCTGGCCTATGCCGAGGGCTGGACCTGGTTTGACGAGGCGGGCAACGCCCTCTCCGATGCGGCGGTGGCCGATATGACCGACGCCGACAGGGCGCTGGCCTTCATCGAGGGGCGCTATGCCAAGGGCGCGTCCGGCGGCAGGATGGGCGGTCCCGGCGGCATGGGCCCCAGCGGCATGAACGGAAAGCGGGACTTCGTCGGCGAAAGGCCCGATTTCGCCGACGGCGGCTTTGACGGCGGCGAAAGACCTGACTTTGGCGGAGACATGCCCTCTGATATGGGCGGTATGCCCTCCGATGCAAGCGATGGCGCGCGGGGCTTTGACAACGCCTCCGTGGCCGAAAACAGCGGCGGCGACGAGCTGGACATGGGCACCCCCCAGGCGGGCACGACCCAGGCCGCGGGCAGCGGTGTCGATTCGAAGAATTACGCCGATTATGACGCGCTGCTGGCCGCTTACGAGGCGGATATCGCCGGGATCGAGGCCGGCGATGCCTACGGCAAAAACATCGTCGATCTGTACAACCCCCTGAACTACATCGGCGCAGAGGGCACCGAGGACCCCGCGTGGGTGCGCATCGTCTGCGGCGCGGTGGAGGGCGATATCGCCATGTTCAACTCCCTGAACATGCAGCTTGCCCTGCTTGATGCCGGGGTGGATGCCACGATCGAATGGCAGTGGGACGGCGGCCACGTGCCCGGCGAGGTGCTGGGCAACAGCCTGGCGCTGTGGGTGGACATGATGTATGGCGAGCATGTAAGCGGCGTCGCCACCGAAAAGGCCGCGGCCCCGGCGCAGACGGAAAACGGCAGCGCGGAGAGCGCCACGGGCACGGACCTGAGCGACTGGGTGAGCCTGGACGCGGAGGGCAGGGTGTCCTTCAGCCTGGCGGACGGCATGGTCTACCGCACCGGCGGCGCGAGCAAGGCCGTCCCCGGCTTCGATGTGATCGATTACGGCCAGGAGGATTATGTGTTCGGCGACAGCGATACCGACGCCCGCCACTGGAGCGTATGGGTCCTCAAGGCACTCTCGGAGAACCGGGAGACGCTTGAGGCGCTGTTCAATCGGTAATTTCACAAAAAATATGGGCCGGCTCCCAGCGCGGGAGCCGGCCCGAATGTATTCAATCATATGCCGCACAGCGCGCGGATCACCTCTCCGGCGATGACCAGCCCCATGGCCGGCGGTACGAAGGAGGTGCTGCCGGGCACGCTGCGCCGGGCGGCGTGAGGACCCTCCTCCTCGGGCAGCGGGCCCCGGGCCGGGGCGGGCGGCTCGGTGGAATAGGCGACCTTGAGGTGCGTCACCCCCCGCTTGCGCAGCTCCCGGCGCATCACCCGGGCCAGCGGGCAGACGGAGGTGCTGTACAGGTCGGTGACCACCAGCTTCGTGGGGTCCAGCTTGTTGCCCGCGCCCATGGCGCTGATGATGGGCACGTCCAGCCCCGTCGCGCGCACGGCCAGCTCCAGCTTGGCGGCCACGGTGTCCACGGCGTCCACCACGTAATCGAAGCGGGACAGGTCCACGCTGTCCGCGTTTTCGGGCATGTAAAACAGCCGGTGGGGGACGACCTGGGTTTCAGGCAGGATGGCGTGGATTCGCGCGGCCATGGCGTCGGCCTTGTAAGCTCCGAGCGTGTCCTGGGTGGCGACGATCTGGCGGTTCAGGTTGGTGATGCTCACCGTGTCGTCGTCAAACAGCTCCAGCGCCCCGACGCCGCCCCGGGCCAGCGCCTCCGCCGCCATGCCGCCCACGCCGCCCACGCCGAACACGGCCACCCTCGCTCGGGCAAGGCGCGCCATAGCCTCCTCGCCCAGCAGCAGCTGGCTCCTTGAAAACGGGCTCATGGGGCTTTCCGCCCCCTCTCCAGCAGCGGGTCGGAAACCGTGCGCCGGAAGAAGGTGATCAGCGGGCCCATGAACAGCGCGGTGATCACCGTGCCGATGCCGACCGGCGCGCCCAGCGCCGCGCCGATGCCGGTGCAGATCAAATCGGAAATGATGCGCACCACGCGGAAGGGCAGCACCCGTCCTGCCAGCTTCGGCCTGCAATCGGAAATGTGTAGCGGGATGGCGTCATAGGTGGAAACGCCCAAATCAGCGGTGTAATACATGGCCGCGGCGAAGCAGGTCAGCACCACGCCCGCGGCCAGGTATGCCACGCGGCCGATCAGCGTGGGCTCGCCCAGCCAGTTGGCCAGGCCCAGCTCGGTATATTCCGCCACATAGCCCAGCAAAAACAGGTTAATCAGTGTGGAGATGCCGATATAGCGCTTGTTCAGGAAGAACACCACCAGCAGCTGGAGGGCGTTGACCAGCATGTACAGCGTGCCGAAGCGAATGGGGATCACGTTGGCCAGGCCGTTTACATAGGCCTGGAAGGGGTCGACGCCGAACATGGCCCGCTTGAACAGGCCCACGGCCACGCCGGCCAGGGCCATGCCCACCGCGGCCATGGCCACGCGACGCGCCAGCAGGGGATTCTTTCTCAGCATAGGCGCCTCCGGGAGAAAAATATTCCTACGAAATTATAGCCGCCGCGTATTAAATCCGTGCGTTGTTTTCTTGCATTTCCCGCCCCGAAAGCTTATAATATGATGCAAGGCGTCAAAGCGCCGGAAACGAAAGGAGCGATTCCCCCCATGGATATCCAGAAGATCATCAACGATGTCGTCGCCAAGCTGACGGGCAACCCCGAATTGATCAAGAGCTTCCTGTCCAACCCGGTGCAGATGCTGGAAAAGACCTTCGGCATCGACCTGCCGGACGAGCAGATCAACCAGGTCGTCGAGGGCGTGAAGGGCAAGATCGACCTGAGCAACATTGACCTCAAGGACGCCGCCGGCCTGCTGGGCAAGCTCAAGGGCCTTTTCGGAAAATAAGACGCGCATATGCAACCCCCCTTTCATCACTCCGGATGGAAGGGGGTTTTTCGTGGGGCGCAGTGCTGGCA
>JAFUCP010000231.1 GCA_017459565.1 Clostridia bacterium
GATGCCCAGGCTCAGGCCCATGATCAGCGCGGCGATGATGATGTTGCGGCTCTTGGTGAAGTCCACCTGGTTTTCCACCACGTTGCGCACGCCCACGGCGGAGATCATGCCGTAGAGGATCAGGCTCACGCCGCCGATGGTAGCGGTGGGCATGGCGGCGATCAGCGCCTCAAACTTGGGACTGAAGGCGAACAGCACGGCCAGCACCGCGGCAATGCGGATGACTTTGGGATCGTACACCTTGGTCAGCGCCAGCACGCCGGTGTTTTCGCCGTAGGTGGTGTTGGCCGGGGCGCCGAACAGCGCGGCCAGCGCGGTGGCGGAGCCGTCGCCCAGCAGGGTGCGGTGCAGGCCGGGGTCGGCCACGAAGTTTTCGCCCACGGTGGAGGAAATGGCGCAAATATCGCCGATATGCTCGATCATCGTCGCCAGGGCGATGGGCACCATGATGACGATGGCGCTCGCCAGCTTGCCGCCGTCGCAGCTCTTGAACAGGCTGAACACGGTGTTGTCCATCTGGATGGGCAGGCCGATCCACTTGGCGCTGGCCACGGTGCTGAAGTCCACCTGGCCGAAGGCGGCGGCGATCACATAGCTGCCCACCACGCCCAGCAGGATGGGGATGATTCTGATCATGCCCTTGCCCCAGATGTTCGCGACCACCACGATGGCGATGGCCAACAGCGCGATCCACCAGTTGGCTTCGCAGTTGTTGATGGCGGAGGAGGCCAGGCACAGGCCGATGCAGATGATGACCGGGCCGGTGACGATGGGCGGGAAGAAGCGCATGACGCGCCTGGCCCCGAAGGCCCTGAACAGCACGGAAAGCACCGCGTACAGCAGGCCCGCGCAGGCCACGCCCACGCCGGCGTAGGGAATCCAGTTGATGGCCGCTTCATCCTTGAACAGCGCGGCCACGGCCGCGTAGCCGCCGATGAAGGCGAAGGAGGAGCCCAGGAAGGCGGGCACCCTGCCCTTGGTGAGGAAGTGGAACAGCAGCGTGCCGAGGCCCGCGAACAGCAGCGTGGTCGAGACCGGCAGGCCCGTCAGCACCGGCACCAGCACCGTCGCGCCGAACATGGCGAACATGTGCTGGAAGCCCAGCAGCAGCATCTTTGGGATACCAAGGGATCTTGCATCACGAATACCCTGGTCAGTCATCTGTATTCAACCACCTTTCTTATCTCTCGCGCACCTTCCGAACAACCTGCAAGGGATTTATCCGAAAAAGCGGGCTTCCTCCGAACGCACAGCCGAAGCGTCTCAAGCCGTGGATTGAAGCGGGGGCGCCGCTTTTGTCTCAGCTCAGCTTCTTGTAGATGACCAGTTCCACATTGTAATTATGGATGCTGACCGTGATATTGTCCGCAATGCGGCAGACCACGGATTTTTCAAGCTCGTCCCATTCCTCCTGCGCTTCGGCAGAGCCGTCCTTGCGGCGGGCAAGGCGCTCCCGATAGGCTTCCATCGACCAATTCAGATCGTCATTCGCGCTGCCCTGCACGATCGTCCCTGCCAGATACGCGGGGGTATCCTCGATGGGCATGGGCTCGAAAAACGCCCGGATCTTGCCCATGAGACCGCGATGGGCCTCATTCTTTCCGCTGGTCGACGCCGAAAGCAGCTGCTTGCGCTGCTCCGCGTCCAGCAGGGAGGCCATTTGCAGGCAGAGCCGATAAGACCCGTTCTCAGTCTCGATCCAGAACTTGCCCTCAAGCCGCCCGATGATGGAACGCACCATGTTCATCATCTCTTCAACCAACAGCCGCATGTGCAGCGCTTCCCGGCGCGAAAGCCCCAGCTGGTTCGCGGTGATATCGGCCTGCGCCAGCGCGGCGTCCATTCCCGCGCCCTTGCTGGATACAACGATGACTTCGGATTTCATAGCGTATTCACCTCACTCAATGTCCAGAATGTCCGAAAACCCGGTGACATCGAACACTTCCCGCACGATCTCGTTCACATTCGTCACCTTCATGCCGCCCTTGCGGCTCATGGCCTTGTGGGCGCTCAGCAGGACCCTCAGCCCCGCGGAGGAGATGTAGTCCAGCCTGCTGAAATCCATCGTCAGCCCGACGGCGCCGTCCATATCGCTCTTCAGTTCCTTCTCCAGCTCCGGCGCGGTGGTGGTGTCAAGGCGACCCTCCAGCGCATAACAGGTCCTTCCGTCCTTCACACTCTTTTCGATCTTCATATCCTCTGCCTCCTTCAGCGTTTCCTGTCACCAATGGTTCAGTTGAACGGCAGCTCCCCCCTTTCCTTCAGGGAATGTCATGCTGCAAACGGCTCCTCATGCCGCGCTCAAACGCACAGCCACACTCCGGTCTCCCCGTCGATCTCCTCCAGGGCCACGCGCACAAACTCGCTTTGCGCGGTGGGAACGTTCTTGCCCGCGAAATCGGCGCGGATGGGCAGCTCCCTGTGGCCCCGGTCGATCAGCACGGCCAGCTGGATGCGCTTCGCCCGGCCCATGTCCATCAGCGCGTCCAGCGCTGAGCGCGCCGTGCGCCCGGTATACAGCACGTCGTCCACCAGCACCACGGTGCGGTTTTCGATGGAAAAGGGTATGTCCGTGCGGTTGAGCTTCGGGTCCCGGGAGATATGGGTCAGATCGTCCCGGTAAAAGGTGATATCCACCGTGCCCACGCTCGGCCGCGTGCCCTCCACGCGCTCGATGGCCTCCGCCAGCATACGGGCGATGGGCTCTCCCCGGCGGCGGATGCCCACCAGGGCCACGTCCCCGACGCCCTTGTTGCGCTCGATGATCTCATGCGCCATGCGGGTGACGGTGCGGCGCATCTGCGCCCCGTCCATGATCTGGGTCTTTTTCTGCACTCTGCCTGCCTCCGCCGCAAAAACAATGCCCCCGCCGCAAGGCAGGGGCACAGCACGGGTCTTTGCCCGCGTGAACCATTGCAGATCGCCTTGCCAACCTCACGGGATCGACTTAAAGGACGCCGCGAGGACCCATCGGCCCTCAACCGCCCCATATTATAGCGGCCCACTGAAAAGTTACATGGCGATTTGTGTTAAATTGTGACAGAAACGGGTTTATTCCGCGGCGCTGCCCGCCGCCCCCTTCAGGGCGCGGATAAACGCGGCGGCGTCCGGCGCGCCGTAGACCGCGCTGCCCGTCACCAGCATGTCTGCCCCGGCGGCGATCAGTTCCGGCGCGGTGGCCAGGTTCACGCCGCCGTCCACCTCCACTATGGCCTCGCAGCCCGCCTCCGAAAGCATCCGGCGCACGTCGCTCACCTTGCGCACGCAGTGGCTGATCAGCCGCTGCCCGCCGTAGCCGGGGTTCACCGTCATCACCAGCGCCAGGTCGAAGTCTCCCAGCACGTACCGCAGGCACTCCGGCGAGGTGGCGGGGTTCAGCGCCACGCCCGCCAGACAGCCCGCTTCGCGAATCTCATGCAGGCAGCGGTGCAGGTGCGTGGCGGCCTCGGCGTGAACGGTGATCAGCCGGGCCCCGGCCTGTGCGAAGGCGGCGATGTACTTTTCCGGGTTCACGATCATCAAATGGGCATCCACCGGCAGGCCGCAGCCCGCCGCCTGTCGGCACAGCTCCGGCCCGAAGCTGATGTTGGGCACAAAGCTGCCGTCCATCACGTCAAAGTGCAGCCAATCCGCCCCGGCGGCGGCCATGCGGCGTATCTCCTCCCCCAGGCGCATGTAGTCCGCCGCCAGCAGCGAAGGCGCGACCTTAATCATAGCGATCCCTCCACCTTTGCTTCATTTCCTCCAGCAGCTCCACGTACCGGGCGTGGCGCCGGGGGTCGATCTCGCCCCTCGCCACGGCCTCGCGCACCGCGCAGCGCGGCTCCGAGGCGTGGTAACAGGGCTGGAAAAAGCACCGGCCCTCCAGCGCGGAAAGCTCCGGATAGCTGTCCTTCAGCTCCACAGGGTCAAACACATCCGTCTCCAGCAGGCTGAAGCCGGGGGTATCCAGCACCATGCCGCCCCCCGCCACCGGGATCAGCCGGCAGCTGCGGGTGGTGTTGCGGCCCCGCTCGATCTTCCGGGACAGGTCCCCGGTTTCCAGGTCGAGGCCGTACAGGGCGTTGATGGTGGTGGACTTTCCGGCCCCGGACTGCCCGGCCAGGGCGCAGATCCGCCCTGAGAGCCGCGCCCGCAGCGCCTCCACCCCCGCGCCGGAGGCGGCGCTGATCAAAATCGGCTCCGGCCCCGCGCCCCGGTACTGCCGGGCGATTTCCCGGGCCTGCTCGCCGTCCAGGTCGCACTTGTTGACCACCAGCTGCACATCGATGCCCGCGCGCCGCGCGTTCACCATGAGCCGGTCCGCCAGCAGCAGGTCCGGCTGGGGCGTGGCCGCGGCGACCACCACGGCCATCACATCGATGTTGGCCACCGGCGGGCGCGTCAGCGCGTTCTTCCGGGGCAGGACGCGGCTGATCCAGCCCTGTTCCTCCCCCTCGCCGCAAATGAACGCGACCCGGTCCCCCACCTTGGGCTTCATGCGCTCCCGGCGCAGCTTGCCCTGGGCCCTGAGGATATGCTCCGCGCCCGAGGCGTCCCGGGCGGTGTAAAAGCCGCCGATGCCCTGCAATATGACGCCCTGGCCTTCCGTTTCCCGCATCCGTGCCTCCCGTGCCTGTGAAAGATTATTCAAACGCGACAACCTGGCTCTCCATCAATATGCCGTCCATGTAAATTTCCACGGTGTGTTCCCCGGCCTCTTCGCTGGACAGGGCAATGCGATAGGTGCCCGCGTTCAGCACGCCGTGGTAGACCTCGTGCCGCTGGCCGGAGGGCGCGATCATCATCAGCTGCACGCCGCTGCCGTTGAGCGGCACCACCACCGACAGCTTGGAGGCCGGATAGCGCAGCGTCTCCCGCCGGGCGCTGACGGCGATGTCCACCGTGGCGCCCGCCATCAGCTGGGTACCCGCGGCCACGCTCTGGGAGATGACCGTGCGCTGGGGCGCGTCCTGGGCGTCCTCCTCCGTCACCGATCCGGGCACAAGGCCCTCCGCCTCGATGAGCGCGCGGGCGTCCTCCAGCGTCATGCCCAGCAGCGACGGCATCATGATGCGCCTGCCGCTGACGGTGAAGATCACGGGCGTCTGCTTGAGCTGGGTGCCCGGCTGGGGCGATACGGCGGTGACGGTATCCACCGGGGCGTCGGACTGGGTGTAGACGGCCTCCACCGACTCCACCCCCAGCGCCCGCAGCGCCTCGGCGGCCTCGGCATAGGTCGTGCCCGTGAAGTCCTCCAGATAATAGTACTCGGTGCCCCGGCTGACGGTGAGCTTCACCGTCAGGCCCTGCTTGGTCCGTGCCCCCGGGCGGCGGGACTGGGCGATGACGATGCCCTCCTCATATTCCTCGCTGTAGCTGTATTCCAGCTCCGCCTCGCCGCCCAGCTGCTCCAGCGCGTCCTGGGCCAGCAGCTGCTCCTGGCCCACCAGCTCCGGCATGACATAGGTGTTGGCCGTGTTGGTGAAGTACCACACCGCCGAGGCGATGATCAGCGCCACGCCCACGGCCACGCAGGCATACATCGCCCGGCGCAGGCGGCGCTGCTGGTCCCGGGCGCGCTTGCGGCGGCGCTCCTCCTTCTGGCGGTTCGCCCCGTCGTCGTCCCGGGGATAGACCACAAAGCCGCCCTGGGGATGGGAGATGCACTTGCGCAGATCCGCGGCCATCTCCGCGGCGGTCTGGTAGCGCTTGGAGGCGTCCTTGCACAGCGCGCGCATGACCACCTCGTCCAGCGCCTTTGAGATGCCCTCCCGCTCGTCCAGCATGGATTTGGGCTCTTCGCTGACGTGCTTGAGCGCCACCGAAACGGAGGTCTCCCCGTCGAAGGGCACGTGTCCCGTGAGCATTTCATACATCACCACGCCCACGGAGTAGAGGTCGCTCTTCTCATCGGCCACCTCGCCCCGGGCCTGCTCCGGGGAGAAATAATGCACGCTGCCCAGCGCGGAGCCGCTGCCCCCCTCGTCGATGCGGGTGGTCTGGGATGCCTTCAGCCGCGCGATGCCAAAGTCCGCCACCTTCACGCGGCCCTGGTTGTCCACCAGGATGTTCTGGGGCTTGATGTCCCGGTGGACGATGCCGTTGCGGTGGGCATGGTCCACCGCCGCCAGGATGCGGATGGTCATGCGGATGGCGGTGTCCGGGTGGATGGCGCCCCGCTGGCGGATCATCTCCTTCAGCGTCTGGCCGTCCACGTATTCCATGACGATATAGCGCATATCGCCGTCGATGCCCACGTCCAGCATGTTCACGATGTTTTCGTGGGACACCTTGGACGCGGCCTCGGCCTCCCGGCTGAAGCGGCGCACAAACTCCTCGTCCGACTCATACTCCGGGCGCAGGACCTTGATGGCCACAATCCTGTTCTTTTTTTGATCAAAGGCGCGATAGACGACGGCCATGCCGCCTGTCCCGACAACGGCTTGCACGACATATCGCCCCGATATGACGTGTCCGATCATCGGTCGCCAGCCTCCTCAAACACAGCAAAGAGCGCCGTGATGTTGTCCCCGCCGCCGTTCTCCAGCGCCAGGGCCACCAGGTGCTTCAGCTTTTCCTGCCAATCCCCCTCCGCAAGCGCCGTCCGAAGGATCTCCTTCTCGTCCACATAGTTGGTCATGCCGTCGCTGCACAGGAAGAAGGCGTCGCCGGGGCGCACGCTGAGCTGGAGCATATCGATGCGCACCCGCTCGTCCGTGCCCAGCGCCCGGGTGATCAGGTTGCGCTTGGGATGCACGCGGGCCTCCCGGGGCGTGATCATGCCCCGCTGCACCATTTCCTCCACCACGGTGTGGTCCGTGGTCACCTGCAAAATCGCCCCGCGGCGCACCAGGTACACCCGGCTGTCCCCCACGTGGGCCAGATACACCGTGTCCCCCTGGGCCGCCAGCGCGGAAAAGGTGGTGCCCATGCCCTTCATGCCCTCGTTCTCCTGGGCCGCCCGGTACACCGCGTCGTTGGCCAGCTCTACCGCCGCGTGCAGCGATTGGGCCGATATATGCTCCACATCGCGCATACACTGGGAAAATACCTGCACCGCCAGCGCGCTGGCCACCTCCCCGGCATTGTGCCCGCCCATGCCGTCCGCGACGGCGCAAAAGCGCTCCCCCGCTTCGGGAATGTAGTAGGAGTCCTCGTTGATGGAACGCATCCTGCCGATATCCGTGATTGCGTAGACCTTCATGCGTGATTGCCTCCGTTCGGGGTGGTGAGGGGGTTAGGGGGGATTTTTGAGGGTGGAGATTTCTGAGGGTGGAGAGTGTAGAGTGGAGAGTGGAGTTGAAGTCGGCGGAGGGCGGCGGTTTCTGAGTGTGGAGATTTCTGAGGGGGGAGATTTCTGAGGGTGGAGGGTGGAGAGTGGAGTTTTTTGAGTGTGGAGTGTGGAGGGTGGAGTTGAGGTTGGCCGGGCGGTAAGGGACATTGCCTTCCCCTATGGGGAAGGGTTCGAACGCCCGGAAACAGTCAATGAACTGTTTTCAGCGAGAACGGGCACACGCGTTTGGCAGGCCCCGGAGGCGCGAAGCGCCGGAAGAGGTCCTTCGTGGACAGGATGCGCGCCTTTATCGGAACAGAGGTGCGAAGCGAAGCGTAAGGAGACCTCTTCAGTCTGGCCGTTGGCCAGCCGCTTTCCCAGAGGGCACCCTTTGGGAGGCGCTTCATTTCAGGTTGATGACATTGTCCTGTGGGGAAGGCACAATGCAGGAAACGCCGGCAGCTTCACTCTTCACTCTCAGAAATCTCCACTCTCAAGCGGTTGCCCGGTAAACTTCAGGGCAGGCTTCCCAATCTCCCGTCACTTGTCGCCCGTCGCCTGTCCTGCCAGCACCTTGCGGCGCAGCTGGCCGCAGGCGCCCTCGATATCCGCGCCCATTTCCCGGCGGACGGTGGCGGAGATGTGCTTCAGCTCCAGCCGCTTGAGGAAGGCCTCCACGGTCTTGCGGCCGGGGGCTTCCAGCTTGCGCTCCCTGACATCGTTGAGGGGGATGAGGTTCACATGGCATTGCAGGCCCCGCAGCCGCCGGGCCAGCTCCTCGGCGCAGCGCACATCGCTGTTGAGGTCCTTGATCAGCGCGTATTCGAAGATCACGCGCCGCCCGGTCTTTTCCACATAGTAACGGCAGGCGGCCAGCACCTCCTCGTAGCTGTAGGCGTTGGCCACGGGCATGATCTTTCTGCGGATCTCATCGTTGGGGGCGTGCAGCGACAGGCTCAGCGTCACGGGCAGGCCCTCGGCGGCAAAATCGTACATCCGGCGCACCAGCCCGCAGGTGGACAGCGAAATGTTGCGCAGCGAGATGTTCAGCCCCGCGGGATCGTTCACCAGGCGCAGGAATTTGACCACGTTTTCATAGTTGTCCAGCGGCTCCCCGCTGCCCATCAGCACGATGTTGTGGACCCGGCGGGCGGGGTCGTCCCGTTGGATGTGGCGGTTTGCCGCGGCCACCTGGCCCAGCAGCTCCCCCGGCGTCAGGTTGCGCACGCGGCCGTCCAGGGTGCTGGCGCAGAAGGCGCAGCCCATGCGGCAGCCCACCTGGGTGGACACGCACAGCGTATCGCCGTGGTGGTAGCGCATCAGCACGCCCTCGATGAGGTTGCCGTCGCCCAGGGCATACAGAAACTTCTCCGTGCCGTCCAGCTTTGAGCGGTAGGCCTCCATGATCCGCACGGGATTGGCCACGGCCAGCTCTGACAGACGCCCGCGCAGCGCGGCGGACAGGTTCGTCATCTCCCCGATCTCCGCGCCCCGGTTCAGCCATCCGGCGATCTGCCCCGCCCGGAAGCGGCTCTCCTTCAGGTCCTGGGTCACGAAGCGCTCCAGCTCCTCGCCGGTCATGCCCAGCAGCTGTATCTTTTCCAACTTCAAACGCCCTTTCTGCGCAGCCGCGCGATAAAGAAGCCCTCCAGCGCGTCCCGGTGGGGCAGAATCTGGATCATCCCATCGGCGTACCGCGCCCGCAGCGCCTCCGGCAGCCAGTCGTCCCCCGCGTCGGGCGCGAACTCCGGGTGGCGCTCGAGGAACGAACGCGCCTGGGCCTCGTTTTCATCGGGCAGCACGGTACAGGTGGCGTACACCAGCAGCCCGCCCGGCTTCACCGCCCCGGCGCAGGCATCCAGGATGGCGCGCTGCAGCGGCGGCAGGGCTTCCAGGCTCTCCTCGCTCTGGCGGTACTTGATATCGGGCTTTTCGGCGATCACGCCCAGCCCGGAGCAGGGCGCATCCACCAGCACCGCGTCCATGGCCAGGCGCATGGAATCCGGGACGGTCCGGGCGTCCCGCTCCGAGGGGCGCACGTTGTCCAGCCCCAGCCGCCGCGCCGCCGCGCGGATCAGCTCCACGCGGTGGGCGTGTACGTCCCAGGCGTACACCCGGCCCGCGCCGCCCATGCGCTCCGCCATCAGGCAGGTCTTGCCCCCGGGCGCGGCGCAGGCGTCCAGAATCTGCATACCGGGCCTGGGACAAACCGCCCGGGCGGCCAGCATGGCGCTTTGGCCCTGTATGGAAAACAGCCCCGCGCGATAGCCCTCCGTGGCGGCCAGGTTCCCGGCGTCCTCCAGCACCCAGGCGTCCTCCGCCACGCCCCTGTGCCAGCGCCAGCCCTGCCCGTTGAGCCACGCCTCAAAGCCCGCCGCGTCCATGCGGGCGGCGTTGGGGCGCACGGTCTGCTCCCGGCGCGGAGGCGTCCAGGCGGCGATTTGCTCCGCCTCGCCCGGCCCGTAGGCGTCGATGAGCCGCCGGGCCGCGGGCCTTGCCAGGGAATATCGCACGCTCAGATGGCCCACAGGGTCCTCCCGGCGGTCCGGCAGGGTCAGCTCCCCGGCGTCCCGGGCGCGAATCAGGTTGCGCAGCACGGCGTTCACCAGGCCGGAGCAGCCCTCCCGCCCGGCGGCGCGGACCTGCTTGACGGCCTCGTCCACCGCGGCGTGGTCGGGCACGCGGTCCATGAACAGAAGCTGCGCCGCGGCGATGTGCAGGATGTCGTTGACGGCCGTCTCCGGCCTTCTTTCCATGAACTTGCCCAGCATGTATTCAATGTACAGCCGGTTTTCCACCGCGAAGTAGAAAAGGCTCGCGGCCAGCCGGGCGTCCTCCGGCTTCAGCCGCGCCTCCGAAAGCCGCCTGTCCAGGGCCAGGGACGCGTAGGCGTCCTCCCGCGCCACGTCCGAAAGCGCCAGCAGCGCCACGTCCCGGGCGGAGGCGCGCCTTGGGGCGCTCCCCTCCCGCCGCGTGCCGCTGCGCACGGAGCCGCCTTTTTTCTGAGGGCCGCGGCGGCGGTCCCCGCGCCCTTCACGATGCTCGCTCATGCGTTCAAATCCCCCGCGTCAAAATCACGGCGCGCCGGCGCCGGTCAATCCTCCTCCTGCCCCAGCAGCGTGCCCGTGAGGATGGGCTTTCCGGCCAGATAGGCCTGGGCGGTCATGCGCTTGCCGCCGGGGGCCTGCAATTCAAGCACCTCCAGCGCGCCCGTGCCGCAGCGCACCCA
>JAFUCP010000040.1 GCA_017459565.1 Clostridia bacterium
TATGGGTCGAATGGACTGTCGCATACGACGGATTGGCTCAGGCCTCGCCTTTGGCCTTCATCATCGGCCGAGTGGGGGATGGCACCCGGTTTGGCGAACAGATCAAGAATCAACACGCATTTTCCATGCGCAAGCTTGAATAATGCGGCAAACAGGCGTATAATGTCATTTGTATTTGAAATTGGGGGCGAAGATTCGTGCGGGATGAGATGCGCGCCTATCTCGATGCACCGGTGGAGCGCAGTGGCACACATTGCGAAAAGTGGGATGAGCTTGAACGCCACTTTGGACGGAATGATTTGATTGCCATGTGGGTGGCGGACATGGACTTCAGAACCGCGCCGCAGATCGTCGACGCGATTGTGACGCGCGCCCGGCACGGCATATACGGCTATACGGACAACGGTCAAGAGGATCGCCGGGCGGAGGCGGAATGGCTGCAAAGGCGGCACGGACTTGCGATAGAGCCCGATTGGATCCTTTTCAGCCCCGGCGTGGTGGACAGCATCTTCCTGTGCGTAAACGCACTGACCGGCCCCGAGGACAGCGTGTTGATCCAGACGCCGGTCTACGGCCCTTTCCACTGGGCGGCGCAACTGTATAAGCGCAAGCTGGTCTTTAATCCGCTTCTGGAAACCCCGGAGGGCTGGCGCATGGATTTCGGCGACCTGGAGGCAAAATTTGCCCGGGGTGTCAGACTGATGATCCTGTGCAGCCCGCACAACCCGGTGGGGCGCGTCTGGCGCGAAGATGAGCTGGCGCGCCTGGTGGCGCTGGCGCGGCGATACGGCGTCATCATCGTTTCGGATGAGATTCACGCGGATTTCGTGTTCGACGGCCTCAGGCAGACGCGGATCCTGTCCGTGGAAGGCGCGGCGGAGTGCAGCGTGCTGCTGACCTCCGCCACCAAATCCTTCAACCTGGCGGGCCTGAGGCAGTCCAGCATGATCGTGGCCAGCGAAAAGCTGCGCGGCCAGCTTGCGCAGGCGCTGAAGCTGGCCCATGCCGATTCGCCCAACCTCTTCGGCGCAATTGCCCAGACCGCCGCGTACCGCCACGGCGATGAATGGATGGACGCGGTGGTGGAATATGTGCGCGAGAACCGGGATTACGCAGCGGCGTATATCGCGGCGAATATCCCTCAAATCGGCTGTCGTCCGCCGGAGGGCACCTATCTTTTATGGCTGGATTTCAGGCGCCTGGGCATGACCCAGGAGGCGCTGGTGGACCTGCTGGTCAATCACGCCCATGTGGCGCTGAACGACGGATTGTTCTTTGGTGAATCCGGGCGCGGTTGGTTCCGCATGAATCTGGCCACGCGGCGTCAAAACGTGGTGGATACGCTTGATAATATACGCGATGCGATACGGAGTCGGTAATCTGTGATGAATTTTTTCAGGAATCTGTTCAAAAAGCCGGATAAGTACATTGCCGTGGACGTGGAGCTGGACGGTATGCATCCCAGCAGGATCATACAGCTGTCCTATCTGGTGATTGAGGGCCGCAGGGTGAAGGGCAAGAACTTCTATTTCGCAGCCAAGGCCGTCAATCGCTATGCCCGGCAGGTTCACGGCCTGAGTGTCTATCAGCTGCGCAAGCTGTCCGGCGGCAAAACCTTTATCGACCATGCCGATGAGATTTACCGGGACTTTTCGGACTGCAAGCTGATCATTGGGCATGATGTCGCGGGCGATATACGCTATATCCGCCAGGAATTTGACCGCATCGGCGTCAAGCTGCCGAATTATCCCATCTTTTGCACGCTCAAGCACTATACCCAGGAGGCGCACATTCCCCTCAAGCAGAACCCGAAGGTGCTGAAGCCGCCGAAGCTGACGGAGCTGACCGAGCATTTCGGCCTGTCGGAGGAGTTTATCGCCGCCAAGTGCCACAAGTGGTACGGCGGGGGCGATCACCCCCACGACGCGCGTTATGACGCGGCGGCGGCCTATCTGTGTATGCTGGTGGGCGAGGAGATGGCGTGACGCATTTTGCAAGGGCATCGGACCGCACGGACTTGTGCGGTCTGCTTCTTTTTGGGAACAATCAAAATGATTGCAAATGATTGACAATCATGAAATACAATGGTAAAATATAATTGATTATTCGTTTGGCAATTCGCCATTGTTCGGGGGTATTGCAATGAAAAAAATAGCGCTGCTTCTGACGGTATGCCTGCTGGCGGCAATGCTGCCGGTGGGGACCCTTGCTGAAGCCCTTGAAAACAACCTGGTGGAGGAATACCCCGGCGAAGCCGTGGGTGATACAGGGGCACCGGGACTGATCGCGGAGCCCGAGGGCGACGCGCCCTATGATGCGCCTGATACCGCGCCGGAAGCGCCGGGAACCGAGGAAGCGGCCCAGCCCGCGCCGGAAGCGCCCGCAACCGAGGAAGCGGCCCAGCCCGCGCCGGAAGCGCCGGGAACAGAAGAAGCGGCCCAGCCCGCGCCGGAAGCGCCGGGAACCGAGGAAGCGGCCCAGCCCGCGCCGGAAGCGCCCGCAACCGAGGAAGCGGCCCAGCCCGCGCAGGAAGCGCCCGCAACCGAGGAAGCGGCCCAGCCCGCGCCGGAAGCACCGGCGGCAGAGGAAGCGCCCGCAACCGAGGGAGCGCCGGGAACCGCGCCGGCGGATGTTCCCATCGAGAGCAGCCTTGAACTTACGCCCGCGGACGGGCAGCCCGCGCCGGAATATGCGACTGTGCCGGATGGGGAATACGCGGTGGCGGCGCCCGAAGCGGGCGAGACCCCTGCCGCTGAACCGACGGTATCTGCGGCTTTCCAGCCGCCCCATTACGATCCCAACGGGCCTCAGCTGGCGGCCTACGACATAACGCTGGGCGCAGGCGAAGCCTATGCGCTTTCCGGGACGATGCCCGCGGGTCGAGAGGGTACGATTGCCTACGCGACCGCCAACCCGGGCGTCGCATTTGTGGCGGCGGACGGCGTCGTGACGGCGGTTGCTCCCGGCGACGTGCGCCTGACGGCGACGGCCTACGACGGGACCTATGCGGAGTGCGACGTCCATGTGCGCTTCGCGCCTGAGACGGTGGGCATGAATTACGGCGCCGTCAGCATCGGCAAGGGTGAGACCTTTTATGGCCTTTTTGCCTTTGTTGGCAGTTCCGCCGGGGAAGCCGCAAGCTCCTTCCGGTTCAATACCAGCAACCCAAAGGTGGTTGCCATCGACGCCACCGGCGCAATCCGGGGCGTGAAGCGGGGCAAGGCCGTGGTGACGGCCACGACCTACAACGGCCTGACGGCGTCCTGCGAGGTGAACGTGCTGAAGGCCCCCGGCAAGGTGACGCTTCCCGTCAAAACGGCCACGCTGGGTGTGGGGGAGATTGCGCAGGTCGCCGCCCAGCTTCCGAAGAACACCGCCAGCCAGCTTGGCTATGCCAGTGAAGCGCCCAACATCGTCTATGTGGACCCCTACACCGGGGCCATGCAGGGCGTTGGTGTCGGAACGACGCGGATCAAGGTGTCCACCTTCAACGGAAAAAAGGCGTTTTTGACCGTGACCGTGCTGCCCGCACCTCAGGCGTTGAGCTTTGGCACCACAGCCTTTGCCATGGGCGTGGGCATGACGCTGGACAGCGTGGCGTCGGTGGAACTCGGCGCGTGCCCCAATATCGCATATGTCATTTCCAATCCCGCGGTGGCGGATTTTTACAAGGGCAAGCTGCGCGCCCTGTCCGTGGGTGAAACCGATATCACGGCCACGACCTACAACGGTCTCAGCGCGGTATGCAAGCTCATTGTGAGGCCTGCGCCCAGGGCTGTGACCCTGCCCTACAAGACCGTCACCCTGGGCATTGGCGAATCCATCCGTCTCCAGCCGGACGTGGGCGACAGCGCGACCAGCTTCACTTACAAGAGCAGCTCAAATAAAAGGGTGCGCGTGAGCGCCGACGGCGTCGTGACGGCTCTGAAAAAGGGCAGCGCCACGATCACGGTAAAGACCTACAACAAAAAGAGCTGCAAGGTGAAGGTCATCGTTCAGAAGGAGCCCACCGCGCTCACACTGTCCCAGTACAGCGCGGAGCTTATGATCGGCGAGCAGCTGAGTCTGACCAGTAACCTGCTGGGTACTGCCTTTGCCACTGCCGACGGGGCCGTGGCGCAGGTGGACCCCGCGAGCGGCGTGGTGACGGCGGTCGGCCCGGGCACGGTGCAGATCGTGGCTACGGCCTCCAATGGGATGCAGGCAGCCTGCACCGTCGTGGTGTACGGCAATCCCGAGTGGGTGGGCACGGATGTGACCGCACTGGAGCTTTTCCAGGGTCAGTCCCACGCACTCACCGTGCAATTCAGCCCCGGCAGCCGCTCCGCGCTGCGCTTTACCAGCCTGAATCCCGCCGTGGCGACGGTGTCGGAAGCCGGCGTCATCACCGGCGTGGGCGGCGGCCAGACCACCGTGGTTGTGGAGACGAGCGTTCCCGGCGTTGCGGCGCAGGTGGCCGTCACGGTGTATGCCGCGCCCAGCTGGGTGGCCCTTGAAACCACGGCGCTGACGCTGAACGTGGGCGATACCTGGCAGATCAATCCCCTCATTACTGAAGGCACGGTGACGAGCTTTACCTATGCCAGCTCCGATGCCAACGTGGCCCCCGTTTCCCCGAGCGGCCTTGTCACCGCGGCCAGCCGGGGCAGCGCGACGCTGAACGTCACCACCGCCAACGGCCTCACCGCCGTATTGCAGCTGACCGTGGTCGATCCCTGGTATCCCGAATCGGTGACCCTGGCCTATGCGCCAGGCATCATGCAGGTGGGCCAGACGGAGCAGCTGCTGTATGTGCTGACGCCCGGCAACGCCCTGGCAGACTTCACCTGGGTGTCCTCCAATCCCGACATCATCAGCGTCAGCGGAGACGGCGTCATCACGGCGAACGCCTTCGGCTACGCGCAGATCACCGCCGTATCCAGGCGCAACCCGGCCGTGGTCATCGATCTGACGCTGGCCGTGGAGACCACGAACGTGGTGCTGACGATACCGGCCCGGACCACGGATGTGGCGGGCATCGGCGCGAACCTCGGCAGGATCGATGCCATCCGGCTTTCCGCCATCGGCCAGATCGACGCGCTGCTTTCCGGCGGCGTCATATCCGCGCAGGACGCGTCGAAGCGGCGCTCCATGGTCAACAACGCCTTCGGGGACTATGCCTTCCCCTGGGTGACGCCCGCCTATCAAGCCTACTGGAAGGCGGCCAATTCCGAGGGCGGCGTGAAGGACTTCCAGCCCGACAGGGTGTACTACGGGCTTCCCTACATATCCGGCTCCGGCGCAAACCGTCTGTACAACGTGCCCAGGGCCCTTGCGGAAGGCCGTTACACGGACAGCGGCGCGGGTTACTACGTGCTGAACCAGGCCAACCTGCTCAGCAAGAAGTACTGCGGCAACGACTGCTCCGGCTTCGTGGACGCCGCCATCTGGGGAACCGGGTCCTCCCACAGCGCGGACAGGACGGATGATATCGCCGTCTCCAAGGACTACACGACGATAAAGGATTATGGGGCCATGCGCACAGGCGACCTGATCTGCAAGGGCAACGCCCACGTGGTCATGTTCCTGTACTACGCCAGCGCGGACAAGAGCAAAATCATGATCATCGAAAACGGCGGCGTTGAGCCCGGCACCAATACGGTCCACTGCATCGTCATGGACGTGTCCTTCTACCAGAGCAACGGCTACAGCGTACGCCGGCTGGCGAGTCTCGGCTGATCGGGCGGGACGACGGCAAAGAACCGCGAAGGGACTTATTTCCTTCGCGCGCTTCTTTGCATGGCCTCGTGTTCCGCCGACAGCTCATTTCGAAGCTGCATGGCGTTCCAGGCTACGTTGGACGGCGTCATCACCGCTTTCAGGGCGATGCGGGGGATGCCGTCCTTTCTCATGCCGGCCAGGAAGGCGTCCAACTGGGGACTGAGCATGTGACACATCACCAGCATGGGCTCACAGAAGCCGCTTTGCGGCGAACACGCGGGCCTGGCGGCCACGGGTATACCTGCCAGAATCCCGATGGGAAGCGAGAATTGGTCGCGTGGCACGGCACAGAAGCGTATGCGCTGCTTCAGGCACAGCGCCTCCAGCTGTCTGAGCGTCGTTTCGTCCAGGTTGTAGGCCAGCAAGAGGGGATTTGCCATTTGTCACACCTTCCTTTTCCGATGGACGCCTATCTTGGTTTCACCGGCGCCGTGTTGCCCTTGGGGCTGCATATTCCCGGGAGCCGTTCATATGAAAGCCGCGCCGGGATGTGCGGGCGCTGTTCAGCGATATCTCAGCCGTATTATATCTGCGCTCGCTGCCGCGTGTCAATCGAAAAATGGGCCGCGGACTTGAATTTGCCGCGCGACGCATATATAATGTATTCGAATTTACCGACGGAGGGTGCCTATGCGATACCTACAGGGCCTTATGGATTTTATAAACGCCGCGCCCACGGCGTTTCACGCGGTTGATCAGATTTGCGCGTCTCTCGCCTCGGCGGGCTATGCGCGCCTTCAGGAAGGGGAGACGTGGTTTCTTGAACCGGGGGGACGCTATTATCTGACCCGGAACCGCTCCTCCGTGATCGCGTTCCGGCTTCCGCGGCAGGAGTTATCCCACTTCCAGATCGTCGCCAGCCACAGCGATTCCCCCTGCTTCAAGTTGAAGCCCAACGCCCAGCGTGCATCCCAGGGCTGCGCGCTGCTGAACGTGGAAAAATACGGCGGTATGCTGATGTCCACCTGGCTTGACAGGCCGCTGTCCATCGCCGGACGGTTGATTGTGGAAGACGGCGGCGCGCTTGAAACCGTGCTGGTGGACGCCGGGCGCGACCTGGCGTTGATTCCGAATGTGCCGATACACTTCAACCGGGACGCCAACGACGGCGTCAAATGGAACCCGCAGGTGGACATGCTGCCCATCTACGGGACAGAGGGAGCGGATTATCTGTGCCTCCTTGCCGAAAAGGCCGGGGTGGAGCCCTCGCGCGTCGCGGGCGGCGATCTGTTCCTGTACAACAGGGACAGGGCGACGCTGTTTGGCGCTCAGGAGGAGTTTAGTGCCGCGCCCAGACTGGACGACCTGGAATGTGCCTATACCTCTCTTGAAGCGCTGCTGGCGTCAAGACCGGGGCGGCACGTGGACATGCTCTGCGTATTCGATAACGAAGAGGTGGGCAGCGGCAGCAAGCAGGGCGCGGATTCCACGCTGCTGGCCGATACCCTGCGCAGGATCGCCGGCGGTACGGGCCTTGCTCCGCAGGCGCTTGAGGCTGCCGTGGCGAAGAGCTTCATGGTTTCCGCCGACAATGCCCACGCGGCGCACCCCAACCACCCGGAAAAGTATGACGAGCAGAACCGCGTCTACATGAACAGCGGCGTGGTCGTCAAGAGCAGCGCCAACCAGAAATATACAAGCGACGCGCTTTCCATCGCCGTGTTTGAGAGCATATGCAGGCGCGCCGGGGTGCCGACGCAGCGCTTTGCCAACCGCTCCGATATTCCTGGCGGCTCCACACTTGGCAATATTTCAAACGCCCATGTCTCCATGAACGCCGTGGACATAGGACTGGCACAGCTTGCCATGCATTCCGCGCTGGAGACGGCCGGCGCCAGGGATGTGGCGCACATGGTCGATGCGCTGAAGGCATTTTTCGAATGTGAAGTGATGATCAACGGGGACGGAGCCATCCGAATCGAATGACCGATAAAGGGCGGGGATCCGGCGCGCAGCGTCAGATCCCCGCTGTTCTATACATTAATGGGCGCTTTCTCCGGCGGCTCCGGCCTGGGCGGCACGAGGGTGAAGTTGATTTCGCCCATCGGTACGTTCACCTGCTCCACTCGCACGCGCACGCGGTCGCCCAGCCTGAAGGCGTTCCCGGTGCCGCTGGCCACCAGCTGGCTGTGGGATTTGTCGAACTCATAGTAATCGTCCAGCGTGACCACATGGACCAGTCCCTCCGCGCCGTTGGGCAGGGATACGTAAAAGCCCCAGCCGGTCACGGAGGATATGACGCCATCGAATTTTCTGCCGATCTGCCCGGACATCCAAGCCGCGGTCATGATGCCGTCGGCCTGGCGCTCCGCGGTCACGGCGGCGCTTTCCCGGGCGGAGGCCTCCGCCGCAAGTTCCGCCATGGCCCCGGCCATGCGCCCGGCGCTCTCCGATTTCCCGTCCAGCAGCAGCTTGAGCATACGGTGGACGATCAGATCCGGATAGCGGCGGATGGGGGAGGTGAAGTGGCAGTAGTCCTTCAGCGCCAGCGCGTAGTGGCCCAGGGGCCTGTCGGCGTAGCGCGCCTTTTTCAGCGAACGCAGCAGGCATTGACGGATCACGTCCCGCGCGGGCAGGTCCCTGGCCTGCTCCAGCACGGCCTGGAGGACGCCGGGATGGGGCTGTGGGCCGATGCGGGTGTACAGATCGAGGCTGCCCAGCATCTCCTCCAGCGAAAGCAGCCGGTCCGGGTCGGGACGCTCATGCACGCGATAGACAAAGGGCAGTTCCACATTTCGCGCCAGCGCGGCCACGGTCTCGTTCGCGGCCAGCATGAAATCCTCGATGACGCGCTCCGCCTCGCCCCGGGGCTGGCAGAGAATCTCCTCCGGCTCTCCTTTTTCGTTCAGCACAAATTCCGGCTCGTCGATCTCAAAATCGATGGCGCCCCGGCTCGCGCGCCGCGCGCGCAGCACGCGGGAAAGCTCGCGCATTTGCGTCAAAGCGTCGCGCACGTGTTTGGCAATGTCTGCCTCATGGCCCTCAAACAGCCGGTTGACCGCCTGGTAGGTCAGCCGCGCGTGGGAATGTATGACCGATTTGACCAGACGATGATCGACCACGACGCCGTTTTCGATCTGCATGAACAGGCTCAGGGCCAGCCGGTCTACATCCGGCATCAGCGAACACAGGCTGTTGGACAGGCACTCGGGCAGCATGGGCACGGTTAGCCCCGGCAGGTACAGCGAGGTGCCCCGTTCACGGGCGTCGGCGTCGATGGCCGTGCCGCAAGCGACGTAGTGGCTCACATCCGCGATATGCACGCCCAGGCGCCAGCTTTCGCCGCTTTTTTCGATGGAAACCGCGTCGTCGAAATCCTTGGCGGTGCTGCCGTCGATGGTAAAGGTGAGAAGGCCGCGCAGGTCCTCCCGGCCCGCCAGGTCCTCCGGGCGCACCGTATCCGGCATCCCGGCGGCCTGGAGCTGTACCTCTTCCGAGATCTCAGTGGCAAAGCCGTGGTCCTCGGCCACGGCCTTCATCAGCGAGCCGAGGCTGCCGCCGTTGCCCAGTACCCGCTGCACGCTGGCGTAGATGGGACGGTTCATCTCCGGGTACCGCTCAATTTTCATAAGCGCGATCTGGTCGTTTTTCACATAGGAAAGGTCGCCTGTCACCACCACGTCATAGGGGATGCGCACGTCGCAGGGCACGGCAGAGGCGACGGTTTTGATTTCCGCCCTGCGCCGGGGTGCGCCCTTGGGGGCCTTGTGCTCAACGCGCATATACGCGGCGAAGCTGTTCCGCCCGCGCCTGATGAGCGCGTTGAACTGGCAGCGCTCCCCCTGGGGGCGGACGAGGATCAAGTCATCCGGCATACAGCGCGTCGCGCCGGAATAGAAAAGCGTCATGGCTTCGCCGCCGGAGAGGGGCCGCGCCTGGGGCGTTCCGTTGCGCAGGAAAAAGACCCGCGCCGCCGTCAGGCCGATGGATTCACAAACGGCATAGCCGCCCTTGCGGGTCGAGGCCACGCGCCCCTGCGCACACAGCGCGTCCAGCGCCTCCTGAACGGCTTCCAACGGCTGCTCCAGCGCCTCGGAAAGCTGCCTGACCGTGAGGGGGACACGGGACTTTTCGATTGTCGAAAAAACGGTTTCTTTCATATTTTGCGCCTCGTTGTTCTGACTGCGTCCGTCTGTAAAGTGCCACCGGCATTAGAACGTTATTCCTCGAAATCCCCCGTCATTTCGTCCAGAGCCCCGGTGATGACGTCCCAGGAAAAGCCCCGGCGGGCCAGCGCCTGAGACAGCTTCGCCCGGGCCTCGCGGGCGGGGAGCGCCTCGTATTTGCGCCGCAGCTTTCGCGCCGCCGCCAGGGCCGCTGCCTGCTGCTGCGCGTCGTCAAAGGCCGCAAGAGACGCCTCGGCATCCTCTTCGGAAATGCCCTTGGCCCGCAGCCTGCGCTTGAAGGCGTAGACGCCCACGGGCTTTGAAGACTGGATTTCGGCCATGCGCTGGGCGTAGCGCGCGTCGTCGATCAAACCGTTTTCCGTAAGGCGCGCGGTGATGGCTTCGATCACGGGTTCCACATAGCCCCTGCGCCGAAGCGCGCCCTGAAGCTCCTTCGCGGAGCGGGCGCAGTAGTCCAGCTGGGTCAGCGCGGCCTCATAACCGTCCGCAAACTGGGCGGCGGCCACGCGGCTGAGATACGCTTCCACATCGAAATCCTCGCCCACGCGCAGCGGGCACTTTTCAAAATGGACCTTGCGCACGCGCAGCGTGCCCTCGCCCTCCGCCAGTATTTCCACCAAACCTCGCTTCTCCCGAAGCTCCGAAACGATGGGCATGACGATTCCCTCCATTCATTCTGACCAGAATATACAAGGTTTTTCTTGACGCGTCTATCCCGTTTGTGTTATGATATATCCAAAATGTCGGCGTGTTCCCGAGGACCGCCGGCCCGGGAAATAAGTGCTTTTCCCAATTATATCAACCTTTACGGGAGGGATTGTCCATGTCTGGACACAATAAATGGTCAACCATCAAGAACAAAAAGGCCAAGACGGATGCCGCGAAGGGCAAGATCTTCACCAAGATCGGCCGTGAAATCGTCATCGCCGTCAAGACCGGCGGCAGCGCGGATCCCAATCTGAACAGCAAGCTCAAGGATGTCATCGCCAAGGCGAAGGCGGCCAATATGCCCAACGACAACATTCAGCGCTCCATCAAGAAGGCCGCGGGCGAGGGTGAATCCACGAACTACAAGGAGGTCACCTATGAGGGCTACGCGCCCTGTGGCATCGCCGTGATCGTCGAGGTCGTCACCGACAACCTGAACCGTACCGCCAGTGAGATTCGCCACATCTTCGATAAGTGCGGCGGCTCCCTGGGCGCTTCCGGCTGCGTCGCCTGGAAGTTTGAGCGAAAGGGCATCATTGAAATCGACAACTCCAAGGGCATGGACGAGGACGAGTTGATGATGCTGGCCCTGGATGCCGGCGCCGCGGACGTGGAGATGGGCGAGGGCGAGGCTGTTATCTATACCGATCCCTCTGATTTCTCCGCTGTGCGCGACAACCTGGAGGCCGCGGGCTGCGAGTTCCTGTCCGCTGAACGGGCCATGGTGCCCACCACCACCACGGAGCTGACGGACGAAGAATCCGTGCAGAAAGTCACGAGGCTGCTTGACTGGCTGGAGGATTACGACGACGTGCAGAACGTATATCACGACGCTGAGCTTCCCGAGGACGACGAGGAAGACGATTGATCAAAGCCAGACATTGCAAAGCCGGGTACCCGTTGATGTACCCGGCTTTTTGACGCCTTTTTGCGCTCAGTCCGCGATCACCGTGGGAGTGCCGCCGACATATTCGATGTTCCAAAGCACGCGGTCGCTGGTGCTGTAGCCGCTTTCCACCTGGGACCAGGTGGCGTAGCGATAGCCGATGAAGCTGCTGCCGTCCTCGCTGCCCAGCACCAGAGCTTCCACGCTGCCGTTTTCCGGGGCCTGCAGGGGCACGGCCACCACCCAATAGGTGCCCGTCCAGTAGGCCACGGCGTAGTCGGACTGGACGCCGTTCAGATTTGAGAAATTCGCGGCGAAGCTCTCCCATTCGGAAGCGCTGGGCGCCACGTCCGAAAAGGGCAGCAGCGTGACCAGTCGTTCATATTCCCCGGAGGCCAGATATCCCACCGCCTGTTTTGCGCTTGAAAAGAGGCTGTCCGACAGCTGCGGCGCGTCTGCCAGCGCCGCGGTCCCCGCGATTAAAAGCGCCAGGACCAGGCACATCATTTTTTTCATATTGCCCACCTCCATAAGTCAGAGCCGTTTGTTTGTATATTAGATGAGCCCAAAGCCCAATTGGTTCCCCAATATTATAGCATCAGCCCTTGCGCTTCGCAAGTCCGATTCTCAGGATGATGCCGTCCAGCGCGTCCCGGTCCCGCAGCCTGCCGCTCTTGACGGCGTAATCCGCCTCCACACAGGCCTCGTACAGCTGTGTGAGCCAGTCGGCGGAGAGCTTCGCGCACTGCCGCGCGGTCTGCTTTGCGGCGTAGGGATGCAGCTTGAGCTGCTCCTGGACTCTTTGCACCGTATTGCCCGCGTCCAGCGCGCACTTCATGTGGGCCAGCTGGCGAACCTGTCGGGTGAGCATGGCCAGCAGGCCCACAGAGGTCTGGCCGTTTTGCAGCAGGGTGTTCACCATCTGCTGCCCCTGCTTCATATCGCCTGAAAGCAGGCTGTTCATCAGCTCAAACACGTTGTATTCCAGGGACGCGGGAACCACGGCGCGCACATCCGCTTCGTTGATTTCATCCCGTTCGCCCACATAGGCGGTCAGCTTGTCCAGCTCCCCGGACAGGCGCGTCAGCTCCCGCCCGGCCATGTAGGTGAGGGTATTGAGCGCGACCGGCTGGATGCGCTTTGCGCGTTGCTTTAAGTATTGCCCGGCCCAGCGGGACAGCTCCGAATCGGTCAGCAGCTCGAAGTTGACGGTCACCGCCTTCTTTTTGAGCAGCGCCGACAGCTTTTTGCGGCCGTCCGGCTCCTGGCGCATGTAAAACACCAGGGCGCAGCTGGCGGGAGGGCTTTCCAGCCATTTCTGCATCCAGTCCGCTTCCGCCTCCTCGTTTTTGGATTTCCCGGGCATCAGGGGCGCCCAGTCCCGCACGGTGACGATGCGCCTTTCGCACATCATGGGCATGGTTTCTGCGGCGTCGGTGATCTGTTGGGCCGTGACGCCCTCGAGGGTTGCGTCGTTCAGCGCCTCCAGCCCCGGCGGCAGCAGCTTTGCCCGCAGGGTATCCAGCGCCTGGCGCTTGATGTACTCCTCCGGCCCGGTAAAGAGGTAGACCGGGGCAATTCGGCCCTCCTTGATGGACTTGTAAAACTCATTCCAGTTCATTTTGCGCCTCCAGAAAGGTATCTATGCGCCATTCGCCGCCGGAGGGCGTGAGGGTGATCGCGCCGCTCTGGCGGGTCACAAGCACCGCCGCGCCGCTGTCTTTCAGGCGTTCCAGCGTCTCCTCGGCGGGGTGCCCGAAGTTGTTTTCGCCCACGGAAATCACGGCGATTTTCGGCGTGCAGGCATCGACAAAGCGCTGGCTGGTGGCCTTGGCAGAGCCGTGGTGGGCCACCTTCAGCACCTCCGCGTCGGGGATCAGCTCCGGCTCGCCGTTCACGGAAAGGTCTCCTGTAAACAGCGCTGTGTGGCCCTCGCAGCTGATCAGCGTGAGCAGCGACATGTCGTTGACCTCGCCCGGACGTTCTCCGGGCGTGGGGGAATACACGTCCAGGCGTGCCGTATCGGAAAGCCGGACTGTGTCGAAGGCGGCAAGCTGTCTAATCTCCACGCCCATCTCCTCGGCCATGGCCATGCCCTCGTCGATGGCGGAAGCGACCTCCTCCACCTCGAACCAGCCCTGGGGAACGTATATCACGTCGGGCCTGAAGCTGGAAAGCACGCTGGGCAGCCCGCCGGCGTGGTCATTGTGGGGATGGGTCAGAAAGATGCCGTCCAGATGCAGACAGGTGGCATTCAGATAATCTGCCGCGGGGGTATAGGTATCGCCCACGTCGATCATATAGGTGTGGCCCCGGGTGCGCACAACGGCGCAGTCGGCCTGCTCCGCGTCCAGAAAGACCAGACTGAACCGCCACGCGCCCGCAAAGGCGGCGAGGGACGCAAGCCCTGCCACGACGAGCAGCATCAGGGGCATGAACCTTCTCAGCGACAGCCGGAGGCCGACGAGGGCGGACGCGGCGATGACGACGCACCAGTGTAAAAGCACGAGAAGGGTGGAATACCGTCCGATGCGCACGGAGGCAACGGGAATTGCGGAACTCAGCCGGGTGACCGACGTCAACAGCGCAAACAGCGCGTCCGGCAGGCGCGCCATCAATGCGGCCAGGGGCATACACGGCACGGAGATGAGCAGCACCGCCAGGCCGACGACATAGCCCGCCATGCACAGCGGCACGCACAACAAATTAAAGGGCAGGGAGATGATGGATTGCACGCCAAAGAAGGCGATCACCGAAGGCAGGGTCGCCAGCTGGGCCGCCAGAGAAACGGCAAGCAGCGACAGCACGTATTCCCTGGCGCGAAGCAGGAGCTGCCGGGGCAATGGCATATCGCGGGAAACGAAGCGGACCGGCGAAAGCCCGATCAGCGCCGAAACCGGTTCCAGCAGCAGTATAATGCCCGCAGAGGCAGAAAACGAGAGCGCAAAGCCCGCTTCACCAATGCTCATGGGATTGATCAAAAGATAGGCCAGCAGCGCCGCGCCGAGTCTCGTAGCCGCGTCCCGGGGATAGCCCGCCACGGGCGCGAAGCAGATCAGTGCGAACATGATCAGCGCCCGGACGAAGGGCGCGGTGAAGCCAATGAGCGCCCCATAGGGAATGAGCAGCGCGATGGTGATCAGGTTTGCCCGCCCGCGGGACATGAACCGGCGCAGTACCAAAGAGAGCATGGCGGCCAGCACCGTGACGTGCAGGCCCGATATGCTGATCAGGTGGGCCGTGCCCGTTCGGTTCAGACTCTGGCGCAGCTCTTCGCTCAAAAGGCTCCGATCGCCCAGTATGAGCGCGCGCATCATGCCGGCGCTTTGGGGGAACAGCGCGTCGATACGCTCCGAAACAGCCCTTCTGGCCGCAATGACGAGGGTATGCGGATCCCTGCGCTCCTCCAGGATCTCCACATCCTTCAGCTTCGCCGTGGCATAGGCGGAAAGCCCCTGACGGTTCAGATAAGCGCCGAAATCGAACTCATAGGGGTTGGTGACAGGATCGGTCTGCCATATGTGCCCGGTGAGCGCCAGACGCTGGCCATAGCGGATCGTCTCGATGGGCGGCTCGTCGTCGCGCAGGTACAGCCGAAGCCGAAGATCGGAGGGCTCGTCATTGACGCTCTCAAGCTGGAAGTGGGAGATGAGCCGCCCGGTATCGGGATTGTTGAAGGGCTCCGAGGCGACGCGGCCCACCATCCGAACGGAATAGCGGGTCTGAACCGGCGAAACGGCGTCCAGAGCCAGTGTCATGCGCGCCATGCCCGCCGCGAAGCCCGCCAGCAGCAGAAATCCCGTCATCGCTGCGCGCCTGTGCCGCAGCAGGAAAGCGGCGCCCGCCGCCAACGCAAACAAGCCCGCACAGAGCGCCGCGGGCAGAGGATGTCCCTGAGCCGCCAGCACGCCCAGCAGGAAGAGCGCGGCCACGACGGCCAGGGGCCTTGCGCGCGTCTGGCGGAGGATGAAGTCAAAAGGCGCCTTCATGTTCGGTCAGATATAGTAAACCTCGCCAGGTTGGGCCAGCGCGGCGTCGGGAAATTCCGCCCGCGCCTCGTCCAGCAGGAGCTGCGGGTCGTATTTGGGGTTCACGTGGGTCAGCAAAAGCCGCTTCGCGTGGGCGCTTGATGCCAGCTGGCCGCACAGCTGCGCCGACATGTGAGGTGCGTTGAAGCGGTGGTCCGCTTTGGCAAAGCCGCAGTCCGCCAACAGCAGGCTCGCGCCTTCGCAGAACAGCTCCACCAGGGAATCCTGGTTGGTATCGCCGGTAAAGACGAAGCGCTCGCCGTCGCAGGATACGGCGATGGCGTTGGTGGGAATCGGGTGCCGCGCGGGCGAAAAGCTCACGCGCATCTCCCCGATGGTCACGTCCTCCGCGGGCCAGAGGTCGAAGTACGGGCATTTCAGCAGCTCGTACACGGCCTGTGGCTCATCCGGCGCGTAGACGGGCAGCGGCCTGGGCCTGGGGTTCAGCTGCAGCGCATACTGCATGGGCAGCATATCGGACATGTGATCGTAGTGCAGATGGCTGAGCAGCACCGCGTCCAGCTCACCCAGCATACAGTCGGCCGTCAGCCGGCTCAGCACGCCGGGGCCGCAGTCGATCAATACGCGGGTCTGACCGCTGTCACTGGTCAGCAAATAGCCGGAGCAAGCGCCGCCCGGCGCGGGATAGGGACCGTTGTTTCCCAGAATCTTGAGTTGCATGTTCATCCGCCTCCGTATCGCGCGTTGGCCTGAAGCGCTTTTTACCAATTATAACACATACAGCCGCGCCGATACAACCGTAAAGTGCGAAAGTTGTCATGTGCGCGCCCCGCGGAACATAGGATTTCGCTGGACAAGGAGGAATGGCGATATGGTTTATTTTGGCGTTTACCATTCGGATTATTCCCGGCCCGCGGGCGGCGCCTGCGACGCGCCGTGCATCACAAAGGGCCGCATGACGCTGTGCAGCCGGGACGTGGCCTCTGAGGGCGGCGTCATGGCGATGGTGCGCGGCAGGCTCAGAAACCGGGCGGCGCTGGCCTCACAGCTGGACTGTCCCAAGGGCGCAAGCGACGCCCGAATCGCCCTGTCAGCCTATCTGCGCTGGGGAGAGGCCTGCCCGGAACATTTGGAGGGCCCCGTCGCCGCCTGCGTGATGGATGCGGACGCGGATGTTCTGGTGCTGTCCAGGGACAGGATGGGGGAGCAGCCGGTGTTTTACACGCTGAAAAACGACTGGGCTGCCTTTTCGGATCATCCCGATTCGCTGCTGAAATCTGCCAGGGCAGAGCCTGTGGTGGATGCCGACGGGCTGCGGGAGTTGTTCGGTCTGGGCCCGGCCAGGCGTCCGGGGCGTACGCTGTACAGGGATATCCGTCAGCTGGAGAGCGGCTGTGCGCTGATCGCGCGCGGGGGAAAGACGCGCGTTAAGCGCTATTACCGAATTGAGGACCGGGAGCATGCCGAGGATGAGGCATCCACCGTCAGGCGCGTCAGGGAGCTGCTGGAGCAGGCCGTTGCGGATATATTGCCCCTGCGTCCAGCCGTCATGCTCTCCGGCGGCCTGGATTCCACAGCGCTGACGGCCCTTCTATGCGAACACATGTCGCCGGTGCGGAGCTTTTCCGTGGATTATCAGGACAACGCCCGGGATTTCAGGGCAAACGCCTTCCGACCGGAGGCGGACGCGCCCTATGTGCTTGAGGCTGTGCGCGCCTTCGGCACGCAGCACCGCGTCACCACGCTGGAGCAGGGCAGCCTGGCCCGGGCGCTGGGTCGCGCCATGTCCCTGCGGGGTTTTCCGGGCATGGCGGATATCGACAGCTCGTTGATGCTGTTTGCCGGGGAAATCGCCAGAATCGATCGATGCGTGGTCTCCGGTGAATGTGGCGACGAGGTGTTCGGCGGCTATCCCTGGTTCAAAAGCGATGCGCCGCTGACCGGCTTTCCCTGGTCAGGGAGCCTTGAATTGCGGGAAAGCCTGCTGGCGGAGGATGTGCGCGGGAAGCTGAAGCTGCGGGATTTTGTGGGGGACGTGTTTGAAGCACACAGGTCCGCCGCGGATCCCGGCAATGCGTTCCCGCCCGAGGAGCGCAGGCTAAGAACCATGCAGAGGCTGTGCTTTGAATTCTTCATGCCAAATTTGCAGGAGCGCGCTGTGCGCATGTGCGAGGGGATGGGCGTACAGGTGTTGACGCCGCTGTGCGACGATCGCCTGGTGGAATACGTCTACAATGTGCCCTGGAACATGAAGCGCATGGGCGGGCAGGAAAAGGGGCTTTTCCGCGCGGCGGTAAAGGACCTGCTGCCTGAAAAGCTGCTGCGGCGCGTCAAAAGCCCCTATCCCAAGACCTGCAGCCCGTATTTTGCGCAGATCATGCGCCAGATGACCGGCAGCCTGCTCGAGGATGCCCGCGCGCCGCTGTTTGAGCTGGTGGACAGCAACGCCGTGCGCCGGATCGTTGAATCAGAGCTTGACCCCGTGGCGACGCCCTGGTTCGGCCAGCTGATGGCGGGAGCGCAGCTGCTGGGCTATCTGTGGCAGATCAACCGCTGGATGGTGGAGCGGAATGTGACGATTGCGCTCTGACTTGTGTGAATCGGGGCTTGCCATTCGGGCTGAAAGGTTATATAATGATGA
>JAFUCP010000232.1 GCA_017459565.1 Clostridia bacterium
CGGCGCCCTCCCGGTCCTTGATCTGCCGGATCAGCGCCTCGCTGGGATGCTCCGGCTCCCGCTCGTCGTCCACGGCCACGATCTCATATTTGCCGTAGCGGGACAGGCGCTTCAGGTATTCCGCGCAGCCCTGCTGCTGCCACTTCTCCTTCAGCTTGCCCACGCACAGTATTACGCCGTTCATAACGAACCTCCCTGCCGGGCAAAGGCCAGCAGCGTCACGATCAGCAGGGAGAGCAGCATGGCCCCCGCCGACAGGATCAGCATGACCCGCTCCCCGTCCTCCAGGGGGCGGCGGATGCGGGGGATGGGATCGATGCCCGCGCGCCTGGCCCGCAGCCAAAGCGCCGCCAGCAAAAGTCCCATCATGCCCAGCCGCATTGCAAATTCCAGAACGATGCGAACGGCCATCCACAGGCTCAGCGCGATTTCGCCGTCGCCGTCTCCGCCGGAGAGCAGAAACGGTATGACCAGGCACGCCGCGTTGTACACGGTGTGGTACACGATGCCCGCGTAGACCGAATCCAGCGCGAAGGTGACGAAGCCCGCCACCGCGCCCACCAGCAGATAGGCGGGCAGCCCGTACAGGTTGCCGTGCAGCAGCGCGAACAGCAGCGCGGTCACGCCGATGGCGAAGCGGGTGCCCCGGCTCTCCCAGGCGGACAGCGCGAAGCCCCGGAAGAGCAGCTCCTCGCATACGGCGGGCATCGCCGCCATGCTCACGATGGCCAGCGCCAATTCAGCCTCCGTCTGGGGCTGGGCGAAGCCGCCGGGGCTGTGAAAGCCCAGCGCGTTGAGCAAAAGCTCCCAGAAAAAGGCCAGGGTGCTTGCCACATATACGCTCAGAATGGCCAGCGGCGCCAGCGCCAGCGTCGGTAAAAGCGGCGGCGGGTTGAGCCGCAGAGCGCCTCCGATCCCCGGGCGGCGGCGGGCATACAGCGCCAGGGGAAGCGCGATGAACGGCAGATAATAGGAAGCGTTGATGATGAGCGGGGAGGCGCTTTGAGGCAGCGCCAGCTCCAACAGCGACGACAGCCACAGCCCCAGCGTCGCCAGCAGCAAAAGCACGCCCGTCGCAAACAGCGTGGGGCGTGGTTCTTTTGTCAGTTTTTCATAAATCGGATCCTGCATGGCGATCATACAAATTCCAGCTTGCAGAGACGCTCATACGCTTCTCAATGAATAATATCACCCATCAAGGGCTGCCTTTCCGCCGCTGCTGCGTCTGGGAAACTTGACTTGCCTCCGGAATTTATACATTGAACCTGAACAGCGTCACATCGCCGTCCTTCATCACATACTCCTTGCCCTCGCTGCGCACAAGGCCCTTTTCCTTGCAGGCGTTCATGCTGCCTTCGCGGACGAGATCGTCATAGGAGACGATTTCGGCGCGAATGAAGCCGCGCTCAAAGTCGGTGTGAATCTTGCCTGCGGCCTGGGGGGCCTTGGTGCCGTCCACGATGGTCCAGGCGCGCACCTCCTTGGGGCCCGCGGTGAGGAAGCTGATCAGGCCCAGCAGCCGGTAGCCCAGTACCACCAGGCGGTCCAGGCCGGAGGCGCCGATGCCCATGTCCTCCAGGAACATGGCCTTTTCCTCCGGCTCCATCTGGCTGATTTCCTCCTCAGCGGAAGCGCAGATGACCAGCACCTCCGCGCCCTCCTCATCGGCGATCCTGCGGACCGGCTGCACCAGCGGCAGCTCAGACTCGTCCTTGCCCAGGTCCTCCTCGCCGATGTTGGCAGCGTAGATGACCTTTTTGCTCGTCAGCAAAAACCAATCCCGCACGACGGCGCGCTGGTCGTCGTCCAGGGGCGCTGTGCGGGCCGGCTTCCCGGCGTTCAGGTGTTCCAGCAGCAGTTTTCCGGCCTCGGCCTCCACGGCGTATTTCTTCTCGCCCTTCTTGAGCATGGCCGCCGCCCGCTCGGCGCGCTTGGTGACGGTTTCGATATCGGCCAGGATCAATTCGGTGTTGATGACGTCGATATCCCGGGCGGGGTCCACGCTGCCGTCCACGTGGATCACGTTGTCATCCTCAAAGCATCGCACCACGTGGACGATGGCGTCCACCTCCCGGATGTGGCTCAAAAACTTGTTGCCCAGGCCCTCGCCCCGGCTGGCGCCCTTCACCAGGCCCGCGATATCCACAAATTCCAGCGTGGCGGGGGTATACTTTTCCGGGTGGTACATTCCGGCCAGCACGTCCAGCCGGGCGTCCGGCACGGCTACCACGCCGGTGTTCGGCTCGATGGTGCAGAAGGGATAGTTCGCCGCCTGCGCGCCCGCGCAGGTGATGGCGTTGAACAGCGTGCTTTTGCCCACGTTTGGCAGACCCACGACGCCTAACTTCATTTTTCCTCACATCTCCTTGCTTGTGGCTCGAATGGGTTTATTATACCAGATGGGCCCATTTTTCACAATACCGAATGTGCAATCAGATTGCTGAATTATGCCCCGGCGGGGAAGAACAGGGCGCAATATTTGCCGTTTTACGCCGGCAATGTAATTCTTTGCATGTACGTATTGCCTATTTTACAATGAAATGATATAATACATAGTAATGCATAAATAACTGTGATATGTAACTCTGCATGAAATCCCAGCGCGGCGCCATTGAAAAAGGCGGTATATATAATGAAGCAATCGGTTAAAAAGAATAAGGTCGGCGGCATATCGGCGAACGCGATGATGACGCCTATTGTCATCGCGCTGGCCATATTGCACGCGATGATCATCGTGGTTATCATGCTGATCAACCGCTCCAGCGGGGAGCTGTCCATGCTGATGCAGCGTTCCGGCGCCTATACCCAGGATGCCACGTCGCTGCTGGCGGGCTCAAGCCTGCTTTCAGAGACGGCGAGCGGCTATGTGCTGATGCCGGTGCTGGAATCGGGCGAGGTGAATGTCGGCCCGCTGTTTTCCTATGCGGAGGAGCTGGACGAGGAGCGCCGGGGCGGACAGGTGGTTGCGCGGTTTGAGGAATACGATGTGGAGCCGGGCGTGATCGCCTATCTCAAAACGGCGGCCGAGAGCGCGGATCAGATGCTCCAGGCCCAGCTGCACGCCATTGCCCTCATGCGCCAGGTCTATCCGCTGCCCCCCGCGCCCCAGCTGGAGGCGATCCCGGCGGTGGAGCTTTCCGGGGATGAGCTGGCCATGTCCGACGCGCAGAAGGAGGCCGCGGCGAAGGCGCTCCTGCTGGGCCAGGCGTACTCCGTCAGCAAGCATACCGTATCCGAAAACGTAAATTCCGGTGTCGAACTGCTGCAGGCCAACTATCAGCGCAGAGTGGGGCAAGCCGTCCAGCGCGTGAGCCTGTTTCGCACGCTGCTGTGGATCGTGACGGTTTCCATCATGGCCATATTGGTTTTCCTGTTTGTGACGCTGCTCAGACAGCTGTTTTTGCCGCTGAACGGCTTTGTTCAGCTGATCAACTCCAACGAAATGCTGGATGAGCGCAAGGGCCTGCGGGAGGTGCGCCTGGTGGCCGCCGCCTACAACGACCTGCGCAAGCGCCGAGACGCCGTGGATGCGATTCTGAAGTCCGCCGCAGAGACGGACGCGCTGACGAACCTGCCCAACCGCTACCGGTTTGAGCAGTATCTGCTGGAATCCGAGGAAAGCGGCTATTCCATGGCGGTGCTGCTGTTTGACATCAACTTCCTGAAGGTTACCAACGATAACCAGGGACATTTGGCGGGGGACGAGCTGATCCGCTCCGCCGCGGAGTGCATTTCCTCCTGCTTCGGCCCGGATTGCTTCCGCTTCGGCGGCGATGAGTTCGCGGCCGTGTTGAAGAATTGCGCCCCCAGGGATATCAATGACCGGGTAAAGCGCTTCGACGAGGCGCAAAAGCGGGAAAACGTGAGCATCTCCCTGGGCTGCGCCTACGCCCCGGAGATCGGGGAGACCACCTTCAAGCAGCTGCTGGAGGAGGCCGACAGAAACATGTATATCCAGAAGCGCAAGGCGCACATGAGGGCCGGCTGAAAAACGGCGGGGAGGCTGTCACGGTACAGCTCCCCGCCGTTTTTCAGCCGATCAGCCGGTACTGCTTCGGCGTGAGGCCCTTGTACTTGCGGAACTGCTTGATGAAGAAGCTGGAATCGTTGTAGCCGCAGTGCTGGGCGATTTCGGCCACGGTCATATCGCCGCTGGAGAGAAAGTGGCTGGCACATTCGACGCGGTAGTAATTCACATAGTCGATGGGGGAACGGTGGACGATGGTGCGGAAAAAGCGGCAGAAGTATTTGGGAGACATGCCTGTCAGCCGCGCCAGCGTCTCCAGGGAGATGGCCTGGCTGTAGTGTGTCTCGATGTATTCCAGCGCGGGCTTGAGCTGCTCAGCCTTCTGGCCGAAGCGGGAGGAGGGCGTGTCCAGCAGGGCGCTGGCGCGCAGCCGGGTCATCGCCCCGAACAGTTCATACAGCGCGCCGACAATGCCCGGCGCGTTTTCAGATACCCCGGCTTCACAGTATCCAAACAGCCGATCCATCGCCCCGTGGAGGGCCGCGTCGGATTTGATGGCGGCTTCGGGCATAAGTATGCTGCGCCCCAGCACCCCCTTCAGGCTCCGGGCGCAGGCGTCCACCCCAAGCAGCATGGCCGCGTCAAATACCACACATTCGTATACGCAGTCCTCCGGCTCGCCGCCGTGGATGACGCCCTCGGCAATCAGCATCAGGTCCCCGGCGCGGGCCGTGGCCTCGTGGTCGTCGATGTACAGGGCCAGCTGCCCCTGGCGGATGCGGATCAGCTCCGATTCCCGGTGCCAGTGCATGGGCATACGGTAGCGCTCGTGGTGCATGTCCACGGGGTAGTAGGCCAGGGGAAGGTCCCCTGTTTTGTGCTGTATCTGCTCGTTGTAATCCAGATAATGCATGGTTGCTCCTTTGGTCGGTTGCTTCGGCAGAGCGCGGGGCGGTGTGGAGCGGCCCGGAAGGGCCTGAGCCTGCAAGCGCAAGCGGCGAAGCCGCAAGACGCAGGCGAAACCCGCGACGCGAACGAGCCGAATGAAACCGAGAAAAGATATCGGGGCGGCGCGGGGCGGTGCGGGGCGAAACAAAAGGTGAATATCCTTTTATTTTTTGCCATTATAGCACAATACACAGCCAAAAATCAATGTTATATTTAAATTAACCGTCAAGGCGCTTTTCAGTTGTGGAAACCGACGATTATTTTAAGGAGGACTGATTCATCATGGCAAAGAACAGGTATCTGGGCAGTTACCCGGTCATCGGCATCCGACCCACCATCGACGGCCGCCGCGGCGTGCTGAAGGTGCGCGAAAGTCTCGAAGATCAGACCATGAACATGGCGAAATCCGCCGCGAAGCTGTTTGAGGAAAACCTGCGCTATTCCAACGGCGAGCCCGTGAAGGTGGTCATCGCCGATACCACCATCGGCCGCGTGGCCGAGGCCGCCGCCTGCGAGGAGAAGTTCCGCCGCGAGGGCGTGGCCATCACCCTGACCGTGACCCCCTGCTGGTGCTACGGCTCCGAGACCATGGACATGGACCGCAACACCATCAAGGCCGTGTGGGGCTTCAACGGCACCGAGCGCCCCGGCGCGGTGTATCTGGCCTCCGTGCTGGCGACCCACGCCCAGAAGGGCCTGCCCGCCTTCGGCATCTACGGTCATGAGGTCCAGGAGGCGGACGATACTTCCATTCCCGGGGACGTGCAGGAAAAGCTGCTGCGGTTCGGCCGCGCGGCCGTCGCCGCCGCCACCATGCGGGGCAAGAGCTATTTGCAGATCGGCGCCATCACCATGGGCATCGGCGGCTCCATCATCGACAGCAAGTTCATCGAGGAGTACCTGGGGATGCGCGTGGAGTCCGTGGACGAGGTGGAGATCATCCGCCGCATGACGCTGGGCATCTATGACGAAAAGGAATATGAGAAGCTGAAGAAGTGGGCCGACGCGAACGTGAAGGAGGGCTTCGACAAGAACCCCGAGGCGCTGCAGAAGACCCGCAAGCAGAAGGACGAGGATTGGGAATTTACCCTGAAGATGTACCTGATCATCAAGGACCTGCTCAACGGCAACCCCAATCTGCCCGAGGGCAACGAGGAGGAGATGGTGGGCCACAACGCCATCGCCGGCGGCTTCCAGGGCCAGCGCCAGTGGACGGACTTCTATCCCAACTGCGATTATCCCGAGGCCATGCTGAACACCTCCTTTGACCACAACGGCGCCCGCGAGCCCTATGTGTTCGCCACGGAGAACGACGTGCTGAACGGCCTGGGGATGCTGTTCATGAAGCTGCTCACCAACCGCGCCCAGATGTTCGCCGACGTGCGCACCTACTGGAGCCCCGAGGCGGTCAAGCGTTGCACCGGCTATGACGTGGAGGGTCACGCCAGGGAGAACGGCGGCTTCATCCACCTGATCAACTCCGGCGCGTGCTGCCTGGACGCCAACGGCCAGGCGAAGGACGCCGACGGCAACCGCGTGATGAAGCCCTGGTACGAGGTCACCGAGGCCGACCAGAAGGCCATCATGGAAAACACCACCTGGAACTACGCCGACCTGGGCTACTTCCGCGGCGGCGGATATTCCAGCCGCTTCGTGACAGACTGCGAGATGCCCGCCACCATGATCAGGCTCAACCTGGTGGACGGCCTGGGCCCGATGCTGCAAATCGCCGAGGGCTGGACCGTGGCCCTGCCCGACGAGGTGACCGACACGCTGTGGAAGCGCACGGACTACACCTGGCCCTGCACCTGGTTCACCCCGCGCTGCGACGGCGTGGAGGGCAGCCCCTTCAAGACCGCCTATGACGTGATGAACAACTGGGGCGCCAACCACGGCGCGATCAGCTACGGCCACATCGGCGCGGACCTGATCACCTTCTGCTCCATGCTGCGCATCCCCGTGGCCATGCACAATGTGCCCGTTTCGAAGATCTTCCGGCCCGCGGCCTGGAACGCCTTCGGCATGGACAAGGAGGGCGCCGATTATCGCGCCTGCGCCAACTACGGCCCGTTCTATAAGAAGTAATCGTTCATTGCGCTTTTTGCCGCGCTCCGGA
>JAFUCP010000233.1 GCA_017459565.1 Clostridia bacterium
CGTAGATGGGGTGCGTATCGGAAATCATGCACCTGCGTATATTGATATTCATGCATAAGCCGCCTTTCACCGTTTCTTTACGCATGATTATAGCATAATCGCGCGCGGGGTTCAATAGAAAATTCAGATTTGCGGCGCAAACCAGAGGTCTACAATGGATTGCGAACGACCCAAACGGTCATTCGCAATCTTTTTTTAACCATCCGAGGGTGACAGCGGAGGTGCAATATGGCAGATAGACCCATCATCATAGCTGTGGATTTTGATGGCTGCTTATGTGAAAACGCTTGGCCTGAAATAGGCGAAGCGAGGTCTGACATTATCCATGCGCTGCTGGAGCGCCAGAAGCAAGGCGCGAAGATCATTCTTTGGACGTGCCGCGTCGGGGAGCACCTTGCCGCTGCCGTGCAATGGTGTGCGGATCATGGGATTACCTTTGATGCCGTGAACGACAACCTCCCATCCAATATCGCCGCATTTGGCAACGATTGCCGGAAGATTTACGCAGACGAGTATTGGGATGACAAGGCAGTACCAACAGGTCCAATGATTTACATATGCCCGAACGACGGAACAGTAGAAACCGTATCAAGCAGCAGGGTTGCTCCCATTAAGGGAAACGAATATACCTTGAACATGAATGGGGTTATCCTTGATGTTTTGAAGCTGGCCGGATCGTGCATGGACAAAATGAGAAGCCGGGGCTTTCAAGAGAAGGAAAGCTGGCTGTGTGCAAGAATATCAAACGCCCTTTACATGCTATCGCTTTGTATCTCAAAGATTAATCAGAGCGAGGACGAAAGCTGGCGCGAGGAAGCGGAAAGGGTTTTTTCCGGGTGCGCGCTTCACCTTTATAGAGCCTGTGATTCCTATTTATCCAAAGGCGATGAAGATGTGATGGAAGGAATCGTGGAAGGAATGAGGGCTATTCATTCCTTCCAGATGGCAAAGAATATTTTGGACCTCTACCTGAAACAAGTCCAGTCAGACAATGAATCTTCGACCTCATAACTGGAAATATCCCACGGGAAGTATTCAGAGGTATGCGTGAATACGTTGTCTGCCAAAGCGTCCGGGCTTGGTGCTGTTTGCAGCATTTCGCTACCAACATACAATGCATAATCATCCCTGCGAGAACGGATAACGAAAGTGCAAACTGGCGTTTTCAGCTTCCAGGTAATACCATCACCCCCTTTCCCGCAACCATGATACCACCAACGGAGGGAAGTTTCAATGGCGCTACGCTCGACTGAGGAAGAATACGCGAACCTGTTGAAGCGGCGGGCGCTGCCTTGCGTACCGGCGAAGCCCTCCGGCGTATCGGTGGCCCATCTGCGTGGAAGTGACTTGCCTGGAATAGCAAAAGAGAGCATACCGCGCGTTGAGCATCACGACGAGATAGACGCTTGGGCTTATGCTGTACAGGCCCAGAAAGCCATGGAGGGCGCAGAAAAGAAAGCCAGACGGTCCAAATACGGAAATCGCCGTGTTGAGATCGACGGCATGAAGTTTGACAGCCAGAAGGAGGCTGACTTCTACTTTTCACGCTTGTTGCCCGCGTGGAGACTTGGAGAATTAAAGCTACTGGTGCGTCAGGTTCCCTTTGACCTTCCGGGCGGGATCAAGTATGTGGCGGATTTTGTGATTGTGGGCATGAATGGTGACGTAGACGTGATTGATACCAAGAGTGAGGCCACAAGGAAAAACCGGGTGTATATCAACAAAAAGAAGCAAATGCGGGCGATTTGGGGCATTGAGATCATGGAAGTGTGACATGGGGATGGCTCAATGGGAGCAGGCGCAACGGTACTTACCTCCTTTGTAAATATCGACGAAGCCCAAACCACAGCCATGGTTACATCAAACCGCGCCGGGTGGTTCGACTCCACCCATCCCCACCAGGTTTCGCTCAATGGAACCGGCATAGCGAAAGCTGTGCACCCCCTCACGATCAAGGACGATGCTTGCGCGTCCTGGAGATCGGCTCGTCTATCACTTCGGCGGGTGCCGCCTGCCAAACGCCATAAGGAGAAGGGCTATGGCGCACGGTTATATAAGGCGGCTTCAACGGGTGACAGGCAGCACGGATAATCACGTCCTGGCTGCGCTGTGAGTTCACAACTCAATCACCCGACCATCGCCCGACACGGGCAATACATCATTACAGGAGGTAGCAGGCTATGGACTACAGGATCAAGATGGAACCCATCAGCGAAAAAGGACAGGAGAAACTTTCCGATGATCTGCGGAATGGGATTGAGTGCAAGGGCTTTACCCTGATTGCCAATCTGGGTGACAAGACGCAAGTCGTTATCCAGGGCATGAGCACCCACGACCTCGCAGAAGCCTTCGCCGGAGAAGCCAAGTTTATGGCGGCGGCGCACGTTGGCAAAGCGATCCAGGAGTCGCGGGAAATTGAGGCGAAACCCTTTAGCCCGCTGGAAATCTTGAAGGCCGTTCTGGCAGACAAACAGAAGGAGGGTATGCACGATGAAGCACATGAGGACGATTGAGGTCCCGCAGGATCAGGCTTTTGCCGTGGGCGACATCATCAGCTTTGCGCTGAATGATGGCGAGTATATGGAGGCTATGGCCGTCCAGCACGACGGCGACGGTATGCTGTTCTGCGCCGTGGATTGTCTGGCAGACGAATATCCCTTCAAGCGCGACGGCAAGAACGAGGGTGGCTATGAGGCGTCCGATTTGCGCGAAATCCTGAACACCACGATTCTGCGGCGGTTCCCGGAGGAATTGGTCAAGCAGATGGTTCCCTTCCCCAGCGGTGATCTGCTGCGCATACCTACCGAGAAGGAAATCTTCGGCACGAATGAGTGGTGCGAGGACGAGGGCGATGACGTGAAGCAATGGGAAGCCATGAAGCTGCGCCGGAACCGCATAGCGTTCCAGGGTCATAACGGCGCATGGGAATGGTATTGGCTCATGTCCCGGCTGCGCTCGGTGATCTCCGCGACCTACGCCGCCTATGTGTACAACTCCGGGACCGCCGACTGCTACGGGGCCGGCTACTCCCTTGGCGTCCGCCCGCTTTTCAAGATCAAAGATCGTTGATTCTCGCCCCTTTAGGGGCGGTGACAGCCGGGAAAGACCGGCTCATGCGGGCGTAAGGGCCGAGTAAGCCGAATCGCGGTAGTGCGCAGACCAAGAATAGCTGAAAAAGGTCGACTGATAGTGGTAATGCGAGTTCGATTCTCGCCGCCTGCCCCAATGATGCCCCCTCTTAAAGCATCTGGCATCAGAAGGAGGGATAAGGTGCCCCGCAAGCGGTCACGCGGCTTAGTGCAAACACAGGGCGAGACATGCAAGCAGACCGTAACAAGCCCTGGCGGCCCGGAAAGACGGGCATTTCTATTCAGGTGGTGATTGTATGGATGGACGAGACTACGATCCCAACATGTTTGGATTCATGCCGCCGAAGCCGGGGGCTTGCCCCGTCTGTGCGTACAATCACGGTCCGAACGAGCCACACTTCCCTGGCAGCGCCTATTACATCATGCGGTTTTACCGCAGGCATAACAGGAGGCCGACATGGAAGGACGCGATGGCCCACTGTCCCCCAGAGGTACAGAAGCAATGGACGGATGAACTGATTGAGCGTGGGATCTTGCCAAAGCCGAAGGAGGAAGCTATGACGGATGGATGATGATAGGTGGATTGACGCGAAGCAGCGCAAACCCACAGTAGCCGACTGTGATGCGTACCACTGTGTACTGGCTTATCACAGGTACAACGGCGCAATGGTGACGGGCTGGCACCAATTTGATGCAAGCACAATGTACACGCATTGGATGCCGCTACCTCCGCCGCCGAAGTGTTATAGAGATCGGCATGGGGTTACAGACAAAAAGTGACCGTGGCTGGTGACAACAGCGCACGGTCAGGAGATTGTTGCAGGCTATGCGTCAAATCTCACTATCATTTTACCATACCCAAGGGAAAAGTCAAGCAATATTTCGGGAGGTATGTGTATGAATGAGTTGGCAACATTGAAACAAGGCCAGATTGCCCTATTGGACGCTCTGGCCGTAGAGGCCCGGACCTATGCCGAGAACGCCTATGCGAACATGATGGCTCTTGGCCGCGTACTGTCGCAGGCGAAGGAAATACTCCCCCACGGGGAATTCCTGGCATGGGTTGAGGAGAAGGTCGGGATCAGCAGCAGATACGGGGAGCACTTCGCAAGCTGCTACAGGGTATACGGCGATAAGCCGGAGTATGCGAAGCTGGGGAAAAGCAAGCTAATCAAGATGCTTGCCCTTCCGGCTGGCACGCAGGATGACTTCATTGCCGAGAATGACGTTGAGAACATGAGCGTCCGCGAGGTTGAGGCCGCCGTGAAGAAGGTGCGCGAGGAAGCGCGCAAGGAGATTGAGAAGGAACGGGAAGCCCGCCGCCGCGCCGAGGATCGCGCCGAGGAGTTGGCAAACCGTCCTCCCGAAATCCCGGATGACGTGGCCGAGGATTTGCGCCGGAAGGACGCCGATATTGCCAGGCTGAGCCAGCAGGCCACAGAGGCCGTCAATACGGCCATGGAGTTAAGGCGTGAGAACACGAAACTGCGCCGGGATAACGACGAGACGGAAGCCCTGCTCACACAGACGCAGGAACTCTACGACCAGTCACAGCGGGAACTACATAGCGCGAAAAGTGCCATGGCCCGCGAAGAAGATGACGGACCGTCCGTGGTTGAGTTCACGATTGACTCCTTCGACGCTGCCGTAGGTGAATTCATGCGGTCCTGCGCCCGCCTGCCCTATATGGGAGCCGCTTTTGCCGTCATGGACCACGAGCAGCGCCAGGGGTATGAAAGCATTTTAAGAATCGTGGAGGGCTGGTGCGCCAGTTCACGCGAGGCTATCAACACTGTATCTGGAGGGATCATCATTGAGTAACAATATTCAGAACGGAGCCGTTGCCTTGGGCCGCGAGGAATGGCTGAAAATCCAAATGGACCTGTTACAGGTCGGCCCGTATATCCAGGCCAGCTTTGAGGACATCACCAGGAAGCACCCGGAATTTGTTGACCTCATTCCCGCGCTGGACCCGATAACCTTTGAGGCGGACGTGCGCGCGGCCTGCGCGGCCATCGCTTGGGTGGCAGAATTCGCCGCCGACAAATGCCTGTTCATACCTATAGAGGAGGAATGAGTATGCAGGACAATCCGACATCAATCGTGCCCCAGGAAGGTATGGGCGCGTTGGACGTGGTTCGCCCGTTGATGGAGGCGTTTTCAAATCTGCTGGCCGGGAACCATGAGGCGCTTGTCCAGGTTGCGAAAGCCATTGAAATGCAGAACGAGCGCATGGCTGCGCTGGAGCGCGCCGTGAAGCGCCGTCTGCCGGTTACGCCGGTACAGGTTAGATACATGAACGAGGCCATCAGGAACCGCACTCACGCCCTGCTGGACGGCAAGGACGGTATAGACAGCAAGGCATATACAAAGCTGGCCCGCGCTATCCGGCGCGACGTGATGGTACGCTGCGGCGTTGGGTCCCTGCGTGATATGCCGGACCACGAATACAGTGTGTCCATGGACCAGATCAGAATGTGGAGCGACGCGCTGGTTATCCGAAATGTCATAAGGGAGGCGCGGGATCGTGTTGAAGCGGCTATGGCTGATGCTGAACAGGTTACGGGTGTGGATGGTACATAAGCGCCTGCCCGCCCACTACATCAACGCCGTAAGTGCTATATGCGTGAGGATATGGAGGGATGGATTTGCTAAATGAAGCCCTTATGAAACTGCTGCGCTGCTATCCGCGTAGCATCATCAATCCGGCTGGCGAGTTTATTGCCGTTAACGACAGGAGCAGCAACGACTTTTTCCGGCTGATTGATTGCTCTACCGAAGATGATTTGAAGTGCAAGGTCCTGGAATTTTTCTCAAGGCCAGCTTACAAGACTGAACCGTACAACTCAAAGCGAAAGAACGCTGAGTATCACGCCTATATGCTGAATGGCCTGAACAGATTCCTTGATACGAACTTCTCCCCAGGGCAGATTGAGACGATCTACTCCTACTTGGGAAACCGATGCAACCACGCGCGGACGGTGCGCTTTGTTGCATCTGGCTACGATATGAACGTCCTGGTGGACGATAAGGAGGCATGATTACTATGACAATCAATGAATTAGCTACTGTGGTTCACGAAAATGCCGTGGCTCATGGCTGGTGGGAAGATGAACTGGAAGAGCCGGAAATCATAGCCCTTATTCATTCCGAGTAGTCAGAAGCTTTGGAAGAAGCAAGGGCGGATATGCCTCTGGCGTATATAAAACTCACGCACAACGAGCTTTCGCCGAAATACACGGAAATCATCCCGCGAGGGGACGATGGAACTTATCGGAGCGAAATTGGATTGTCGAAAGGCACATCAGTAATTGGCGGCAAACCAGAAGGTGTGGCCGTGGAACTCATTGACGGTTGCATCAGAATACTTGATTATGCTGGCAAGCTAAAAAGTGAATTCTCTGAAAAAGACGGCGAGACAAGCAGAATAGAGGACTTGTATTCTGACAACAACGTTTCAAAGGTCCCTGATAAAGTGCCGGAACTGATTGCCTATCTACACATGAACACGTCCGCTGCGCTCGGCAGGAGTTTTGTCATTCCTGATATGCTTGCGCTGATGCAGGCGATGGCTCTGGCCTTATCCTGGGTAAAGAAGCAGGGCCTTGACCCGCTGACGATTCTCCTTGAAAAGCATGAGTTCAACAAATCAAGGCCCTATAAGCATGGCAAGAAATTCTGACGCACGCAGAAACGGCGGTACATAACATGAATGTGAACTACCTGACTGAAATCATACGCTTGGACGAGTGGGAACTTACCCATCCACTCTCACCAACCGCATACAAAGTCATGCGCAAGCTGTATCACCTTGCCAACTTTGAGCGATTTCCGGAGTGGATCAAAGTTCCCAATCCAACCTTGATGGCATTGGTAGGCTGCACCGAGACAACGCTGGCTACTGCACGGATGACCCTGATAAACATGGACCTGATCGACTACAAGAAGAAAGGCAAGGGCAAGGGCGCAACGCTTTGGTACAGGATTCACTATTTTTCGCTCAATCCGCTTTATAACCATAAAAATCAAGGCAATAACGCGGGTGAAAACAATGGTGAAAACAATGGTAATAACACAGGTGAAAACAATGGTGAAAACCCTGGACAGATAACAAATAGAACTAAAGGCTGTACAGGGGAAACTATAGACGATGAAGATGATCTTGATATCGACAACAACGGCATACCAGCAGAAGATCGCTTGATAAGGTCCTCTCCCCTTCATAACCCATCCCCTGTACAACCTACCGTGGGAGTAAACGGGCGCGCGCGCGAGGACGCAAAGTTGCTATACCCGCCGAGGACGCGCAGGCTGACGAATACAGAGTGGGCCGTGTATGACGGCCTGGTCCAGTCTTTGACCTGGCCTGACCGGCTGAAACTGTTCGGCGGTAACGCGGCCATGATGCTGCAAATCTTCCAGAGCGACAGATTCCCCCTGGAGTTGGTGGCCGAGGCGATGGAACGGACGGTGCAGCGCGACAAGAAGTTCATGCAGCCGTTGATGAATCCTGTGGCCTACACCCTGAAACTGCTGGAGGATTGGGAACAGCGTGGCTTCAAGACTGTGCGGGACATCAACGAGGCCAAAGACAATTACTGGGATGACTATTAAGCGAGGTGTGATGACATGATGAATCCGGCGAATGTCGTGAGCATGTACGGATTTGTTGCCACAGAACCGAAGGGCAACACAACCCCTGGCGGCGCGCTGCGCTGCTCGTTCAGGATCGCCGTAGGCAAAGGCCGCAAGGGCGATGATGGCCGCGAAGTCGCAGACTTCTTTACGGTGGTGACGTGGCGCGACACGGCGAAGTTCTGCCAGAATTACGTGCGCAAGGGGCGGCTGGTGTCCATCTGCGGCCAGTTGACCACATACAGCTTCACAGCCCAGGATGGCAGCAACCGCACTGAATACCAGATTGAGGCCGAAAGCGTAAGGTTTATCAGCAGCGGGAACCGGCAGCAGAGCGAGGCCGTGCCGCCGCCCCCGGCACCGAACGACTTCCAGGAGGTCTATGATTCGGAGGTCCCGTTCTGATGGCCGCAAAGGTGACGGAGAAGCGCATACAGCGCAAGGCGCGAAAGCCCTATGGGTGTGATGTTTGCGGACGGACGATCCTGGAAAACTGCGACTACATGGCCTGTAGCAGGCTGTACGGCCAGGGTGGTTCCATTCTGAAATTGAAGCGGCATATCCACTGTGACGCGCTGGTGCGGCGATATGCCGAACAGCATAATGTGGACGCTGCCGAAGTGACGGTTGCCGAGGTCGTGGAATGGCTGGATGAAACGTGCAAAACAGAGTGTTTGCCGGGATTCTCGCCGCAATGTGAGCAGGACAGGTTTTCGTGCGGCCAGATCATTTGGAACCTTTTGAGGCATAAACCCGGCTATGGGGCCGTGGTGAAGTCGATCAACGAGACAGGAGGTAACAACGGTGAGTAGAGATTACAAGCGGACGAAGGGCCAGTTCTTTGTTTACGATCCTGCCGCCGAGGATTATTACAAAGGACTGTACCAGGGTACGGCACAGTACACAAAATACCAGTGGGAGGCCAAGGAATACAAAACCGTGCAGGGCGCGGCAACGATGTGCGAAACGCTGGGCGGCGGATTCATCGTAGTGGACAAGGATGGGAAGAAGTACGAATGACCTACAGCTTCAAGATTCGGACGCGGGAAAGGTGGTCTTTGATGTGACGGCAGCTACAAAGCCGGGATTTAAGGTGACGCTGGAGAGCAACCGCAGGGGATTGAAGCGGTGCGAATCCTGTACCAAAGGCGGTCCGCTGCATCACCTGGTTATGCCGAAGTCAACCTATCGCTATCCCAAAGCCGAGGTACGATACAAGGACTATTGGCTGTGCGAGGATTGCTACCAGAAGATGCGCGCGGCGATGGATAAGGAGGACGCATGACATGACGATGGATGAATGGGAAAGACGCCAGATTCACCGTTGCGCTAATTGTGAGAATTGGGACCATTGCACGGGCTTATGTTGCGATACCGGCGACTATACGCGCCTGGATGATGGGTATAATTGCCAATCATTCACGGAAAGGGAGTAGCTATGATGGTAAGAACAAGCGATTGCGTCTATGTGGTGCGTTGCAAGGATTGCAGCCATTGCTTTGAACTGGCGGCCACAGATCCCATGATACCCTACAAGGACGGCAAGAACGGCTTTTTCTGCGATGCCTTTGACATGGATTTCTATACGCCAGCCTATAACGCCGCAACGTACTACTGTGCGGATGGAGTAAGGAGGCCAACGCCATATGATGAATAAAGACATCATCAGAGAAATAGCAGCATCACAGCAATATGTGATTTCACTCTATAACCTTACAGACCTGATGGAGATTTACGACTACAGACCGGACCACGTTTGGCCGTTTCCAACACCACCATATCTGTATTTTGAGACAAATCCTGAACATCAAAGAGGGACAAGATTCTGGGCGTCATGGAGCGCTGTCCTGGAATGTTTAGAGGGTGAAAACACCCGATATAGCCGAGCAAACTATGAAATCAACTGGAGATGCTGGAAGGGTATTCCTACAGATCAACAAAGAGAACAACGGCTATGGCTGAACAAACAAGACAAAAGCAGCGCAAATGATACCCCCGTCCTGTCAGAAGCGCAGACACCTTTGGCTGTTTTACGCCAGGAACCAGGCTGCGCAAGTGGCCGAGTTGGATATTGCTCGAAATGCGAAACGGTTCTTTTGGAAAATGGCTATAACCCGAAATATTGCGGAGTATGCGGACAGGCGGTGAAGTGGGGTGGATAAAGTGAAACCGGGCGTATATATCAGCACTGTCACGACAAACCCCAAACGACCTTTGCCGGATCTCAACAAGGTTATCAACGCTGTACGAATGTGTGGCAACGATAAACACACTTTTTGCCCGTATAGATACCCGGACAGAGACGATATTTCCATTTGCCACGAGGACTTGATGGACGATGTAATAAGTTGGCTGGAAACGCTGGTGCCGCGAGTGCTTCAATTTGGCGAGTTATTGGAGTACAAGGGGGCGGTTTGGCCTGAATTGACCTTTGGTGACGGGCATCGTGCGGTAATGCCTCCGTGTATGTCCGAGGGCGACGCCATGTCCGATGGCACCACTGGCCTTAGATCGACGTCGAGCATACTGAGGATGGAATATAAAGCATACGGGAAAACGTGGCGCTGCTGGACGCAAAAGCCAACTGACGCGCAGAGAGAGGCGGAACCATGGCAGGATCAGTAAAATGCAGCGAATGCGGCGGCAAACTCGTCTACGAAGAAATATCCCAGCGCGGGAAGATTTACCCCATTCTTTCTGACGGCACCATTGGAAAGAAATTCAGATACGGCGATTACGGAGGTGATGACTTCCAGATGGTCTATTGCAAATCGTGTGGCGCGACCTTTGAATTTGATTTAGTCGATCATCTATCACGGGTTGTAATAAACGGGAGGGTTGACCATGGGCGATAACACGAAAATCGACTGGTGCGACGCAAGTTGGAATCCCATCACGGGTTGTTTACATGGCTGTGAATACTGCTATGCCAGGAGGCATGTGCGGCGGTTTGGCGGCCAGTTAGGCAGCGATGGAGGCAATCACTTTCTGGTGCTGCCGAGGCGCGAAGTGGTGTATGAGGGCCGGGAGAAGATCGAAGGGCGCGTGCTGCCCTATCCTTATGGTTTCGACCCTACCTTCCACCGCTACAGGTTGGAAATCCCACAGCACTGGCGGAAGCCGAGGAACATCTTTGTATGTTCTATGGCGGATATGTTCGGCGAATGGGTGCCGGACGAGTGGATTGTGGAGGTCCTGAACGCATGTCGAAAAGCCCCACAGCACAGGTATTTGTTCTTGACCAAACACCCGGAACGATACGACAGGCTGGAAGATGCAGACCTTATCACGGACAAGGACACCAACTTCTGGCTTGGCAGTACGACCACCGACATCACAAGGGACAAGTTGCATTACAACAGGGCACTTCATACATTCCAGAGTTGTGAACCGATGCTTGCCCCTTGGCCTCTTGCGAGAGCAGCGAACCAAATCAGTAAATGGAACGGCTGGCTTCCCGAGTGGGTGATCTTCGGTGCAGAAACAGGGAACCGCAGGGGCAAGGTCGTGCCGGAGAAGGATTGGATCGACAACGCTGTGCAAATGTGCCAGAACATGGGCGCGGCAGTCTTTATGAAGGAATCGCTGCGTGAGATCATGGGCGACGATTTCAGGCAGGAATTTCCGTGGGAGGTATGAGCATGAGGGAGATTCTATTCCGAGGCAAGAGCCTGAAAGGCGAATGGCTGCATGGATGGTATACCAAGGCGACTATGGGCGCGTGGCCTTTGAGGGATTGCATCGTACCTGTCACAGACGCCGAGGGCGGCTACAGACACGACGAAGAAGTGCTGGGAGATACTGTCGGCCAATACACAGGGCTGGACGATAAGAACGGCACAAAGATTTTTGAAGGTGACATCACGCGCCTGGTCCTGCCAGATGGCGAAGTGAGGCATTTTGAGGTTTTCATTGGAACGGTCCTCCGGGATTTCATCGTCAAGCCCCTGCCTGGGTACGATGAAACGCCGGTGCCGGTGAGAATCACGGGCGTGTTTTTCGAGTGGAATGACGATTTTCTGCTGCCGTGCATTGATGACAACGCCATATCCGACGTTGCCCGCATGGAAGTGATCGGCAATATCTATGACAATCCTGAACTGCTGGAAATCAACCATTACGCTTGAAATTGCGGAGGCAAAATAGATGAACACATTAAAATTCAATTTCAGTATCAATGGCGCGTGGCTCACGAAGTTTATTCAGGATGGAGTCATGTACGAAGGCAAGGGCTACGAATGGGCCGAACAGACCGTTAATGAACTATTAAAGCCCAACGGTTTGGACGAAGCTACAGCGAAGAAAATCACACAAGATATAATACTTGGGCGTGGGCGTTTTTCGGGCAACACGGGCGACGGTACATTTGTTTATGACGATGAAAGCTATGGTACGCCAGATGATTTCTTCCTGCTGTTCTCCAGAATAGACAAAGAGAGGAAAGACAACCGTCAAGCATATACGGACATAAATAATGCTTGGTGCGAGTTGGCAGAATTGATTACTGGAGAAATAAAAAGGAGTGATCTTACGTGCGCCCCAAACCTTCAATTCAAAGAGAAAAGCCCGCTTGAGGAATATATTGAGCGAATGACGGACGAAGAATCGGAGGCCAGGGAGCCATATGGATTTATTTCCCCAGACGGGGAATTTCATAACGTCGAATGGGGAGAACACGGAGAGTGGGCCGAAACATATATCAAAGAATCCGGCCTCCTGGTAGACGCCGAGAACTCCCGATACTGTTACCCGACTGATTATCTCGTCCATGAAAAGGGGTGGCTATTGATGCACAGTCCTTCGCGCGGAAAGCCGAAGCTGACCGCTGGAGATAAGCCCATGACGAAAGCCCAGCGCGAAACCCTTTACGACTACTATATCAAAGCAGAGCGCGACGAAGAAGCAAATGCCTTATTTGTAGATACGTTGTAAATGCGATATGGAGGACGGGGAGGCAGAAGGATGGGACATATAGAGACAACACGTCGTTGGGTTGAGGAGCGGCGATTGGTGCTAACCATCGAGGATATCCAAAAGAGCACTGAAAGACTTATACGAAAAAACGGCGCGTTTACTACAACACTTGGTTGGCATAAGCGATTTACAAAACGACTGGAGAGATGCCCGTATTGCGGAAGAACGCCGAGACTACTGTCAGATTGGCGTCCTGAGTATGGATTCAGTTACAAGTATGTATGCGATGAAGGAGATATGCATTGCGGCGATTGGTATTATCAACTGAGCCGCGCAGGGTTGGACTGGAATTACCGTGTTCGTGAAAAATATGGAGAATGGAACAGACCTGTCCCACATCGCAAAGTAATTTGTGACGCCTATGGAAGAAAGCGGCAGTAAAGCAATGAGAAATATGCCAACACAAGAAGAATTGCAAAGCGCAATCTATCAGCATTGTCTTTCGTGCAGCGGCGGCAGCCGGAAGGAATTGCACAGGTGCGGCATCAAAAACTGCAAGCTATGGCCGTACAGGGAGCCGGAGGCAAAGAAGAAGCCGAGGAAGATCAAAGGGCAAGTGAACATATTCGACTACATAAAGCAGGAGAAGCGGGCGTGACACCCGGACACGAAAGGAGATTCAGGTATGGCTATGTACAAATCGAAGAAGATGCCGTCCATCTACGGCGAATGCCATGAGGATTACGAGAACGGACACAAGCCTGTATATGCGCGGGTGATCGACGGGGAATATCCCGCCAAGGTACAGCCTGGGGCGAAGCGCATGGTGAAGGACGAGCAGGGAGCCACGATGTTTCTGCTGGCAATGTGTTCACTGGCCGCCGAGGTCCAAAGGCGGCTGGAACGAAGGTTGAAAACCGTGCCGAACGGCATGGGCCGGATCAAGACGATCAGAAGCATGGTGACGAAGCTGGCGTTCGACCTCTTGAATACCGCGCCCCAGGAACAACGAGAGCATATACAGCGGCAATGTGTAGGTCTGGCGATCTTTGTCGGCGTCCGAGGAGAAGGACCACTCAATCCAGATTCAGAGTATGGGTATTACCTAAACCGCAATCAATTCGACTTGATGATCGGGGCTGTGCGGGAACAGTGCGACCTTTGCACCATTGAGGACCCGGCAGAGCAGGCAAAGTGCCCCTATGCCAAGCTGCTGAACGTGCTGCCGATTGACAAGCAGGACGAGGGCGCGAAGGGTTGCGGGTGGTTCCACCCCTGGAGAATGTGACATACAGGAGGCTATGCGTGATTATGAGCAAGAATATACAGGGCTACATTAAGGTGCTGGATGACTTCGCAACTGAATTGAGAGCCAATATCTCCATGCTGAAAGACACCACAATCAGCTATTTGGACGCCTATAAGATAGCCGAGGCGCTGGATGAAATCGACGTGTCCGATAAGGTGTATGTACGGCGCGACAAGCTACAGTCTGCCATCGAGCACGCCATAGACATGGCTTCCGGGAACATCGCGGAAAATGTCGTGGACGATATATACATGGCGTGATAAAGGAGGTGGTGGCAAATGACCATTGGTCTGCATGACAGCGACAATACAGGCTTCCCGAACCTCGCATTGATGAAGCTGTCTACCTACCATAAGGGATTAGGCGATGCCGTGGAATGGTGGAATCCGCTATTGACCTATGATAGAGTGTATAGCTCAAAAGTGTTCACCTATACGCCGGAGTGCGCCTACTTGCCTGAAAACACTATCAAAGGTGGGACCGGCTATGGCCTGTACACAGAATTGCCTCCAGAGATAGATCAGTGTTTCCCGGATTATTCAATCTATCCCAAATGCGACTATGCCATAGGTTTTTTGACGCGCGGGTGTATAAGAAACTGCCCGTGGTGCGTAGTACCAAAGAAAGAGGGCAAGATCAGGGGTTATAACACATGGAGAAATATCAAGCGCCCGGATAGCAAGAACATCGTTTTTATGGACAATAATATATTGGCTTGTCAATGGGGGCTTGACCAAATCATGGATATGGCCGGAGAGGACGTAAGGGTTGATTTCAACCAGGGGATTGACGCACGCCTGATTACGCCTGAAATAGCGGAAATGCTCGGAAACTTGAAATGGATTAGGTTTGTGCGCATGGCTTGCGATACAGACGCGATGCTGGACACCATACTGGATAGAGCGACGCTTCTGGAGAAGCACGGGATAAAGAGACACAGGCTGTTTATCTATTGCCTGGTTCAAGGGATTCATTCTGCCGAGGCACGCTGTATTGCGCTACGGGACGCCGGTTTGGTTCCATTTGCACAACCGTACAGGGACTTTGAAAACAACCTTCCGCCAACAAAGGAAGCTATGAACTTTGCCAGATGGGTAAACCATAAAGCTGCTTTCAAATCCTGCAAAACGTTTTCGGAATACAATTCAAAAATCAGAGGACATCGGGGGGGGGGCTTGGTTTATGACCAAAGAATTTGAGGATGAACTGAGGACCATTGTCAATCATCCGTTGCGCGCCTACAGGATGGTACACTTCGGGACTATGGAAAAGATGTATGGCAACAGCATGGCCCTGATTACCTGTCTGAAAGGGATAGGGAGCGCGGTCAAGCTGCTATCCCCCGTGGATCTGGTGAAGTGGACGGTGCGGCTGGCGTTTATTGTGCTGCGGATCGTAGGGCATATAATATTTCTTGCCTTTTACCCCGGCTTCAAGATATACTTTATTTTGCGGGTGAGGAACACGCTTCGGCGCGAACACCCGGAGTATATCGCCAGGGATTAGCAAATTCGTACACGTTTTCGGATTTGGCTTCGACCTGGCATGGGGAGGGGCACCATGAGCCAGACCGTCGAACAGCCGAAAAAGATCAAGAACAAGGATATTCCCCTGCTGTCCCGCGTGCGCTTCATCATGCAGGAGGTATGCCGCACAGAGAAGCGCCGCGAGTGGCAGCAGGATCGTATGTTCAGCATCACCCAGAAGCTGACCGGGATGCCCGGAGGCGGCGGTGTGCCAAAGGGACTGGATTCCGCCTTTGCCGCGCTGGAGGAAATCGACGATGCGCACAAGCAGAACGTGATCGAATACTGCCGGGAATTGAAAGCGGCGGAGCGCATTGTCAACAGCATACCCAGCCTGACCATGCGGACCTTCGTCGTGCTGTTCTATGTTGACGGTCTGACGAAACGCCAGGTGATGGAGGAATTGAATATGCCGGAGTGGGGATTCCGCAGGGCGCGGGAAAGCATCGAGCAGGCGGCGGATATGGCCCATGTCGTATGGCGTGAACGTTACTATTTGGAACAGAATTAACGATAGATTTACATAACCCTCTTGATTCTCACCCCTTGACAGGCTATAATGCTATCGTCGGGAGAACCAGAAAGGAACCCCTATCGACGCCCAACTTGAAAGAGTTGGGCGTTTTTTTCGTTTTGGCGGTTTGGAGGTGGGCGTCATGCCGAGGGTAGGTCTTGATCTCAAGGTTGACACCAGCGAAGCGATGGCGCTGGCCGATAAGCTGGGCGCAAGCCTGTCCGGCGAACAGCTTGACCGATTGATGTACCGAACGCTGAAAGAAACGGCGCGCAAGGTGAGGACCGAGACCAAGCGCGCCGTGGTACAGGACTATGCCGTGACGCAGGGATTTGTTGCCGCTGGCATTAAGGAGCCGAGGATGGGCGGCGGCGGTGGCCGCTGGTCCTGCATCATTCCCATGGACGGCAAGCGCGGCGTCATCGGCCAGACCTTCCATGCGTCTGGCGGCAAGCGGAGTAAACGCGGCTATCACCTGAAACTGCGCGCCACGATCCTGCGAGGGCAGCGAAGCGAGTTGCCCGCAAAGATGGAACACCAGGGCGGCAATCCGCCGTTCATGGCGGGCGGAGTGGCCTTTACCAGAACCACAAAGCAGCGGCTTCCCATCGCGCGCGTGGTCGGCCTGGGCGTGCCCCAAATGCCAATCAATGAAAGCAGACCAAAGGTGGAGGCGGCGATTCAGAAATACATGATTGAACGACTGGAGCATAACTTCCAGCACATGTTCGGTAAGTGATATGGCGACATATTTGACAAAAAAGCAGCTTGCGGACGCGGCGGGCTATTCATACCAAAGGCTTCACGCCATAGACCGGGAACTCCCGGACGGCATGAAGCTGTTCAAGCAAGGCGAGGACGGTAAATACGACCTCGCTTTTTTTGTGCAGCAATGGGTGGCCTACAACGTGGACCGGGAATTAGGCGGCGATTCCGATGACCTTGACGCAGTTAAGGCAAAGCATGAACGTATCAAGACGAAAAAGACGAGGCTTGAAGTGCTGCGCATGGAGGGAAAGCTCGTCGATGTCAAGGACGTAAGCAGACTGTGGTCGGACATCGCAAATACCGTGAAGCAAAAACTGCTCCACCTTCCAAGCACGATGGCTCCAATGGTTCAGGGCATGGACAACATCGAAGTTATCAGCAACATCATGTACAGCGAGATCAGCGCGGCCCTGACGGACATCGCCGATACGCCTTTGCCCGAATATGCCTATACGGACGATGACGATGACGAGGAGGACGAGGATGACGAGGAGGTGTAATCGTGAGCGTCCTATACGACCTTGCGAAAGACACCTACGAAATGTTCCGTCCTCCGAAAATGCAGAGCGTTTCCGATTGGGCGGACGAAAACAGAATACTTGTTTCTGAATCCTCCGCCGAACCTGGCCGCTGGAGAACGGACAGAGCGCCCTATCAGCGCGAGATCATGGACGCCTTTACCCAGCCGATGGTTGATACCATCGTCGTGATGGCAAGCGCGCAGACGGGCAAGACTGAGGCAGAATTGAACATGATGGGGCGCGCCATTGACATAGACCCCGGCCCCATGCTGTTCGTGCAGCCTACGGACAGCTTCGCAGAGGATTTTTCCAAGCGCCGCGTCGCCCCCATGATAAGGGCCTGCCCTCCCCTGCAAAAGAAGGTGTACGAAGCCAAGTCGCGCGATGCCGGTAACACCATCACCATGAAAACCTTCCACGGTGGATCTGTCAGCTTCACAGGCGCAAACAGCCCGACAGAACTGGCAGGCCGTCCCGTGCGCTATGTGTTCATGGACGAGATTGATCGCTTCCCTGACAGTGCCGGAACCGAGGGTGACCCGCTGGAACTGGCCGAGCGCAGAACCGAAACGTTCAGAGGTCGAGGCCGGAAGATCGTTCTCACATCGACGCCGACCATCAAGGGGGCGAGTAAGATAGAGCGCGCATATATGACGGGGACCCAGGAGGAATGGCATACTCAATGCCCCCATTGCCAGCAGTTCAGCTATATCCGCTTTGACGATATAAAATTTGACAAAGAAGAATATAAGGACAGCTACGGCGAAAAGCAGTACGCCGTCAGTAACGTGCGCTGGAAGTGCCCGCAATGCGGCGCGGAACACAACGAGTTCGACACGAAACGCTGCCCTGGCAAATGGGTATCAAAGAATCCGCGCGCCATTGACAACGGCGTGCGGTCTTTTCGTCTGAACGCTTTCATGTCCCCGTGGTCGGACTGGAAGGACATCTGCCGGAAGTTCCTGAAAGGCAAAGACGATCCCGAACTCCTGAAAACCTTTTACAACACCATTCTCGGCGAGACCTGGGAAATCAAAGATCGAAGCGGTACGCCTGAAAAGCTGTATGCGCGCCGGGAACATTACAACGCCGAGGTCCCCACCGGCGTGCTGGTCCTGACGTGCGGCATAGACACCCAGGGCAACCGCCTGGAGTATGAAGTGGTCGGCTGGGACCGGGAGGAACAAAGCTGGGGAATCCTGCGCGGCATGATCTTCGGACGCGCTGATGCTGACGGAACCTGGGAAGAAGTGGACGATCTGCTGGACCGGGAATTTAAGCTGAAAAATGGGATGAAGATGCGCATATCCGCCACGTTCATCGACTCCGGTGGCAATTTCACCGAGGACGTATACAGGCAATGCGCGAAGCGCAATTTGCGAGGCCGAAAGATATGGGCCATCAAGGGCGATGAGGGCATGGCGCGCCCCCTGGTCCGCATGATGAAGAAAGACCGGGACGGCGACGGAAGCGCGAAGTTTATCATCGGCGTTGACAGCGGCAAGGAGGCAATCATGTACAGCACGACCGTTGAACAGGTCGGACCGAGGTACATGCACTTCCCTGTTGACTATGATCGCGGCTATGACGAGGAGTATTTCCGGGGCCTGTGCTCCGAGAAGGTTGTGGAGCATAGGCGCATGGGCCGGACCACAAAGCGATGGGAAAAATTCTATGAGCGCAACGAACCGCTTGACATGAGGAACTATGCAAGGGCGGCCTACAAGTATTTCAGGTGGCACTTCGACAAGCTGGAATCCATGCTGACCGGGAAGAAAGAAACGGAGAAGGTCGAGACGCGGCAACAGGTCGAGAAGCGGAAGTCCCGCCATATCGTCAGCCGTGGTATACGTGTGTAAAGGAGGGTGCGAGTATGGGAGCAATATCCGCCTATACGCTGCCCGAAGCGCAGAACATGCTCAAACTCTGGAAAGAGTGTGAGGTTGCGCTGGCAAGCGGACAAGCCACAAGCTATAAGGTCGGATCGCGCGAATGTACGTTGATCGACATGCAGGACATACGTTCTGCCATTGAGTATTTCAGCAACCTTGTGGAAGCACTTTCCGGCAAGGCCAGGACAAAGCGCGTGGCGCGGGTTGTATTCCGCGACCTGTAGAGGAGGGACATGACATGGCAAATAGCAGACGAGGCCCGACGTTCGGGGAAAGGGCGCTATTCCTGCTGTCCCCAAAGCGCGGAAATGCAGCCTATCACAAGCGCCTGCGCGAGGAACAGCAGCAGGATTTGGAGCGCGCCGGTCCCTATCGCTTCGGTTCTGTCTCGCTGCCGACGATGAATTACGCCGGACATGGCGCAAGCCAAACCCTGACCAGCATGATCGGCTGGCAGATCAACAGCGGTTCCGCCGAGGATGACATTGACGAGAACGGCGCGACGCTGCGAAAGCGGTCCCGCGACCTGTTCACGGGCGGCGGCCTTGCGCGAAGCGGGCCGACCACACTGACCACCTCCGTGGTCGGCTGGGGCATACAGCCGAAGCCGAAGATCGACGGCGATTTCCTGGGGCTTTCCGAGGAAAAGCAGGAGGCGATGGAGCGCAAAATCCTGCGCGAATTCACACTATGGGCGAACAATCCCATGTGTGACGCAGAGCGCCAGCAGACCTTCTATGAATTGCAGCAGCTTGCTTTCCTTTCGATGCTGGTCAGCGGTGACGTGTTTGTCCTGTTCGGTTTCAAGGAGAACAGGCGCACACCCTACCAGTTGACCATTCGCCTGCTGGAAGCGGACCGCGTAAGCACGCCGGACTCCGGGGGCGAGAGCGAGATCAAGGAAACGGACAGCGGCGGGCGGATCGTCGATGGCGTTGAGATTGACCGTGACGGCGAGGTAAAGGGCTATTACATCGCCAATCACCACCCGCTGGCAGGCCACGTCACTGAATCGCTGGAGTGGGTATTCATCAAAGCCTACAGCGACGAGACCGGGGACCCCAATATCCTGCACGTTATGACGCATGAGCGCCCGGAGCAGCGCCGAGGCGTCCCGTTTGTCGCCGCAGAAATTGAGCAGTTGAAGCAATTTGACCGCTACATGAAGTCTGAACTGGCGGCAAATCTGGTTTCCTCGATGCTCACGGCGTTTATCGTCTCCAAGGAGGATGACGGCAAAGCCGGTATGGAAGATGCCGTAAACGAGGATGAGAAGGTTTCGGATGACGAGCTGCATCTGGAACTGGCCCCCGGCGCTATCTATGATCTTCCTCCCGGAAAGAGCGTCACGACGGTAAACCCGCTGCGAAGCAACACGGCCTTTGAAGCGTTCGTGAACACCACGATTATGACCATCGCCTCCAGCATGGGAATCCCGAAGGAAGTATTGGTCAAGAAGTATGAATCGAACTATACGGCGGCCAGGGCGGCGCTACTCGACTTCTGGCGGACCGTGCGCGTATACAGGACGCGATTCAACTCCGCTTTCAATCAGGCCATCTATGAACAATGGCTGGCGGAGGCCATAGCTGCCGGACGCATCGAAGCGCCCGGTTTTTTTGATGACCCGGCCATCCGGCAAGCCTGGTGCGGTTGCGTTTGGATGGGCGCAAGCATGGGCCACGTTGACCCCTTGAAGGAGGTCAACGCCGCTGCCGCGCGCATTGCCAACAATATCACCACGCAGGAGCAGGAGGCCAGCGAGTACAACGGCAACGACTGGTCCGCGAATGTGCGCCAGCGTCGCCGGGAGCTGGAAGCCCTGCGCGAGTTCAGGGACATCATTGACCAGTATGGCGAATCCTCCGGCAAACAGGAGGACGAGTACGACGATGAGGAGGAGGACGAGTAATGCCGAGGGATTTGTTTCGGCTGACCTACGCCGTGGAAATGAAAGCACCTGGCAGCAACGAAGCCGAGGTTACGCTGGGCGGCGAGATCATACGCGATATGCCCGACGCCTGGAAGTGGTCGAAGGAGGACAAATCCGCCGCGAACTTCGACAAGGCCATCAAAGACGTTCGGGCGAACGGAGCCACGAAACTGCTGCTTCGCATCAACAGCCCTGGCGGCATCGTAACGGAAGCGGTTGCCATGCGCGCTATTCTGGCATCTGCCGGATTTGAGGAAATCAATATCCGCATTGAAGGAATGTGCGCAAGTTCCGCCACGATTATCTCCACGCTTCCGGGCGCGCATGTGACCGTGGCGGAGGGAAGCCTGTTTATGATTCACAATCCCACGGGGGGAATACGCGGCAACGCTTCGGAAATCGAAAGCTACGCCCAGAGCCTCCGCAAGATTGAGAAGAACACCCGCGACTTCTACACGGCACGCAGCAACCAGAGCGAGGACCAAATCAAGCAATGGATGGACTCCACGACCTGGTTTTCGGCGGATGAAACCGTTCAGTATGGTTTCGCCGATGATGTGCTGAAAGCGGAGGATTCCGATACTCTGCCCGCCGTGGCCTGCGTCACCGAGGACGATATGGCCCTCATGCGCAGCCTGTACGGCGATCTGCCGGACAGTATTGCGGTGCGCGATAGTGCGCAGCAGAACAACCCTGTCAGTAACGCCGAACCTGTTGCCGGGGAAGCGTCTGAAAATAAAAATCACGAGGAGGAACATGACACAATGGACATCAAGGACATCAATATGGATCAGCTTCGTGCGGACAACCCGGCGCTGCTGGAGCAGATTCGGAAGGACGCAGTAGATGCCGAGCGTCAGCGCATCGAGGACATCGACAATCTGACGATGGACGGTTACGAGGCGATGGCCGAGGAGGCCAAGCGCAACGGAACGTCTGCGCTGGATTTCCAGCGCCAGGTCGCCAAGGCTCAGCGCGAAGCCAAGGAGGCCCAGCGTCAGAAGGGCGAGGACTACATGAAAGCCCGCAAGAAGGACACCGAGGACGCCAAACAGGTGGCCGGTGGCGCTTCCGAGGACAATGACGGCAAGACCGAGGAGGAGGAAATCAAAGCCCTCCAGGATGACGTGAAGGGCTATGCCGCCTCCATGAAGTCCGGCAACGAAACCATGTACTAATTCAGGAAGGAGGATAAAACATGAGCCTGTATGAGAAAATCGGTGAAAGCAAGCCGTCCTATCTGCTGGCAAAGGCAGAGGGCGCGGACCCGATTGGCATTAACCTGACCCCCGGCCAGGGAACCGTCAAGGCCGGAACCGTGCTTTTCAAGGAGAGCAACGGCATGTACTCCCCCGCCGCCGCCGCTGATGCCGTCATCACGAAGGACCTGGTTGTCCTGAGTGAAGAAGTGGACACCGGCGACGCCCCCGACCATGACGGCGCTGCCATTGCGGAAACCGCCGTCGCCTATCGCGCCGGTCATTTCGTCGATGGCCGCGTGTTCCTCAAGAGCGACGCCGCCCTTACGGACGCCATCAAGATCGTGCTGCGCGCGCAGGGCATCGTCTTTAACCAGATGGATGGCGTGAGCAACACGTTCGACAACGGTTCCCACACCATCACCTATGTGGCGAACAACAGCGCCAGCCCCGCCGAGGCTGACTATGTGGACAACGCGATGCCTGGCAGCTACACGGTGCTGGGTAACGACACCACCGGCTTCACGGCCCCGGCAACCAAGTCGTTCTCCAAGTGGAACACCAAGGCTGACGGGTCCGGGACCGACTATGCTGCTGCGGCCACCCTGACCGTCAGCGGCGGCGTGAAGCTGTACGCCATCTGGGCGTAAGGCGCACATCTTAACGAGAAAGGAGTAAAAGAATATGCCTCTTGACATCTACAGCACTCGCGCACAGTTGGCAGCCGTCGAAGTTCTGCCGCGCGAGTATTCTTTCCTGTATGACACCTTCGCCGCCGACATGGGCGCTGTGGAGGACGAAAAGGCCATCTATGACTTCCGGAAGGGCGTCAAGCGCATGGCCCCGTTCGTCGTTCCCGGCACGGGCGGCGTCCTGATGGAGCGCGACGGGTATGAAACCCGCGAGATCGGCTTCCCCACCATCGCGCCGGAACGCCTGCTGGGCAAGAACGACATCACCGGTCGCTCCTTCGGCGAGAACGTGCTGGGCGCGATGACGCCGCAGCAGCGCGCCAGGAAGCAGATGACCCAGGACCTGATCGACATGCGCAAGGCCGTTCAGCGCCGCCGTGAGTGGATGGTGCGGAGCGTGCTGCTGTCCGGCAGGCTGGACATCTTCGAGTATACCAACGCCGGTCGGAACATCAACACCACGAAGGTGGCCGACTACAACTTCACCAACAACTATACCCCGTCTACCCCGTGGAGCAGCGCGGGCGCGAAGATCGACGATGATATGCGCGAGGTCTTTGACCTGGTATACGAGGGCCTGGGAATGGTGGATGTGATCGTGATGGACCCCGACGCGGCCAGCGCCATGATCCACAACAGCGATTACATGAAGCAGTTCGACGCGAAGAACGCGAACATGGGCGACATCAACACCCAGTACAAGGGCCAGGGCGTGCGCTACTGGGGCCGCAACGCGGACGGCGTTGACATGTTCAGCTTCTCCGGCAAGTTCATCGACGATGATGGCGTGTACAAGCGTTGCCTGCCCTCCGGCACGGTCATCGCCGGTTCCCGCGGCATCCTGAAAGTGCCCCACGGCCCGGTCATGCAGGTCGAGGACCCCGGCATGAACGCGGAGCCGAAGTGGTACATCAAGAAGGAGGTCCCGTTCCGCTGCGGCGATGTCAAGGCGAACACCATCTCCAACCGCCTGACCTCCTGCCCGACCGTCGTTCCCTTCAACGTGGACGCCTGGGCCGTGATGCACGTCCTGTAAGGCGGAAAGGAGCAGCCAATGGCTTATATCGCAATCCATTACGTCAACCTGAATGGCACTGTGTACATGCCTGGTGAGGCCATCGAGCAGGACATGGAGGCCGCGCAGGCCGAACGGCTGCTGGAAAAGGGCGCTATCCGCAAGAAGGTAGCGCCCTCTATTGCGCCGGAGGCCGAGGATGACAGCGAAACCGGCGTAACGCCCGAAACGCCGGAGGCGACCGTGGAGGACACCGAGGACGAAGCCGAGGACGAAGCCGAGAACGATACCGAGGAGGAGGCCGAGGACGATACCGAGGAGGACGCCGAGGACGAGGACGAATACGAGGACGCCGAACCGCTGGAGATCGACGTGGCGGACAGCATTGTCGCCCCCGCCGAAGAAACGGCTGCCGAGGATAAAAAGCCCGCGCGCAAGCGCAAGGGCGGAAAGGAGAAAGCATGATTGTCCAGATCATCAAGACCGGCGAGAAGCGCGAAGTCAACGCCACCTATGGCACGCGCCTGATTGAGCAGGGCGTGGCCGTGGCCGTGCCCGCGAATAACAGCCCCGCCGAGGCTCCCGCCCCGAAGAAGGGCAAGGCGGCGGGTGATGCCTGATGTCTCTGAAAGAGCGCATCGACCTGGACCGGCACAGGGTATTCATGCAGACTGACCATTTCGCCGACACACACAAATGGAATGGAAAGTCGTTCACATGTGTAGTTGACGAGGACGCCGCCCTGAAAAGAAAAAACAACAACGTGAATGATATATCGTGGGATAACAACACCATTGAGACTATGATTTACGTTCCCGTGGAAGATTGGCCTGGACGCTATCCTGTGCCGAACGACCACGGTTTTTTTGATGGGGTCCACATGAAAATCCTCCAGGTCCAGAACGACATGGGAATGTTGGGGATCGTGCTGTCCACTTCTTCCCCAAAGGCGGTGGCTGCTGAATGAGAACATCGACACGACTGTTGAGGTTGCAGGATTGGACCTACGAAAAGGTCTGCAAGGGCCGGAAGATGAAGGTCCCGCCGCCCAACATGGACATCACCAAGTACAACGAACCAGCAGAGCCGAGCGTGTTCCTGGGCTATGCCCCGTCGCGCGTGGACGAGACTGGAACAATGGTGAAGCCGGACCCCCTGTATGTGGCCCCTGCCATTACCCTGATGCTGGACACCAGCGCAGCGGCCTACATGGAGGACAAACGGTTTGACCGCTACAACAACGTTCACAGGCCGAAAGCCTATGGACAACAGGTCAACATTCAGGCGTTGTTCACGGTATACGAGGACGGCATTCGCATGCCTGGGTTCCTGGAACGGGTTGAGGAAGACCCGGAGGACTTCGACATGTCCCTTATCAAAGAGGGCACGCAAGAGGGATTCCTGACGCTGCTGAACTGGATGGATGACTTCAAGGACGCGCTTCTGGAAGCGACCTACATTCCCGGCACCGACATGATGGTGAACGATGAAAGCATTGTGTACACGCTGCGCGAGGACCAGAAGTATATGACCGACAACCGGCCTATGTACAACGGCTTCGTGAACGTGCAATTCCTTGCCTATGTGGATCGCGGCCAGAACAAGGAAATCAAAAGCATTATCGACTAAAGGAGGTAACACCTTATGGCTTACAAGCATGGCCCTTACGGTGAGCAGCAGGCCGTTGGCGAACCTGTTGCCGTCGAAAGCCAGAGCGGTATGGTCGTGTTCGGTACGGCCCCGGTCCATACCATCGAGGGCGGCGCGGCAAACGTGAACGTGCCCGTCGTTGTGAACAGCATCGCCGAGGCGCGCGCCCAGTTTGGGTATAGCGACGATTGGGCGTCCTACACCCTGTGCGAGGCGATGCACTACATTCTGGAGAGGCGCGGCGTCGGCCCGCTGATCCTGATTAACGTGTTCAACCCCGCCGTCCACAAGAAGGCCCAGAAGGCCAGCAAGTCCCTGACGCCCAGCAACGGCCAGGTGGTCATCACCAACGCGGAGAGCGCCGTTCTGGACACCGTTGAGGTCAAGTCCGGCAACACCGTGAAGGTGAAGGGCACTGACTATGAGATCGCCTACAACTGGCAGAAGAAAACCATCACCATCGCCGAGTTGACCACCGGCGCGCTCGGCACTTCCGCGCTGACCATCACCTATGACGAGGCAGATCCCAGCGCCGTCACCGAGGCCAATGTGATCGGCAGCACCGATGACAAGGGCCTGAACACCGGCATCTACACGGTGAAGAACGTGTACCCGCTTACCGGCTTCATCCCGTCCTTCATGCTGGCTCCCGGATTCAGCCAGATCCCCGCGATTCACGCGGCGCTGTATGCGAACTCCAGGAAGATCAACAGCCATTGGGATGCCTGGTTGTTCACCGACATTCCCATCAGCTACACCAGCGGCGAGGAAACCGTGGCCGTCACCCTTGACACCGCCTACACCTGGAAAAAGGCCAATGGCTACGACAAGGCCAACGAGACCACCAACTTCCCCATGTTCGCCGGTACGGATGGGAACAAGTACCACGGCTCCGTGCTGCGCGCGGGCAATATGCTGGAACTGCTGACCCAGTACGACAACATTCCCTATCACTCTGCCAGCAACACCGACGCTTCGATCATCGAAAACCTGTGGATGGGTGCCGACATGACCGGGCGCATCATCGACGATGACATCATCAACCGCTACCTCAACCAGAATGGCATCGCTTCCGCTGCCTTTACGGGCGGCGCGTGGCATCTGTGGGGCGCGGAGTCCGCGCAGTACGACCAGACTGACGGCAACGATGTGAACCGGTCGGAAACCAATCTGATGATGCTGTTCTACATCACGAACGATTTCCAGCACAGGCACTTCGGTGATACCGATGACCCTAAGACTCCCAACGACATCAAGCAGATGATCGGAGAGGAGCAGGCCCTTCTGGACGGCCTGGTTTCCGCTGGCGCGCTGACCTACGGCTACGCCTACATGGACGCCAGTGCCGCAGCCAAGAGCGATATGCTCATGGGCGACTACAAGTTTACCTTCGATGTCACGCCCACTCCGCTGATGCGGTCCCTTACCGCGCTGGCGAACTATGTGCGCGATGGCTACGAGGTTTACTTCAACATGGGCGAAGAAGCCGCGTAAGGGGAGGTGAAAAGAAATGGCACAGAAGGTATATGTCAACGTCGCGGATCACAAGCTCAAGGATAAGGTCGGCGGCAAGAACTGGGAGGTTGAGGACATCACCAGCGTGGTTCTGCCGACTGTTTCCCATCCCACCATCGCGGTTGATTCCGCTGGCATGGCTGGCTCCATCGACATGCCGAACCAGTCCAAGTTGGAGGCGATGGAGTTCACCATCAACCACAACAACGGCACGAACTGCCCGAAGCTGCTCACCCCCGGCCTGCACAAGTTCGACTTCCGGCTGGCGCGCCATCGCTACAACGTCGGCAAGGCGGACCTTGGCGTTGAGGGCGTGCGCTATGAGATTACCGCCGTCCACAAGTCCACCGAGCATGGCACTGTGGAAGCTGGCAATCCCCTGGGCAGCACGGAACGCTATTCCGTCACCCGCTTCGTTCGTTACATCAACGACAAGGAAGATACCGTGGCGGACATCATGAACGGCCTGATTAAGCTGAACGGCAAGGATTGCGTCAGCGCGGTCAAGGCGATCCTGGGTTAATCCCGCCAAGGGACAGGGCAAATTCGTGCACGTTTTCGCATTTGCCCTGCCCTTGTAATCAATAACCCTTTCGACTGACAACATCGAGCAGAAGAATAATCAATATTAATCAATAATAATCAATAAAAATCTATAACGGAGGACAATGCAATGCTGGAAAACGTGAAGAAGTTCCCGGAGGAAGCCGAGGAAAGCACCGAGGAACAGGACGAAGAACAGGAATCCGAGCAGGAAACCGAGCAGACCGAGAAAGCCGCAGACGAGGAAACCGCCAAGAAGGAAATCGACCCCCAGAAGGTGGTTGAACAGGTCGCCAGGGGCAAATTGACGCTGTCCACGCCGATTCTCTCCAAGGGCGTGAATTACGACGTGCTCCACTATGACTTCCTGGCCCTGTCCGGCTTTGAGTATGCCGACGCCATGGACAGTGACGCCAGCCGTAACGCCGATTCCTTCCATCTGACGAACCGGCAGGCGCTTTCCCTGTTCGCTGTCGCTGTTTCCAAAGTGACCGAGGACGTGGACAAGGAGGCTGTGATTCGCGGCCTGTCCATCGGCGACACGATCAAGGCCGTGCAGCTTGCCACGGTTTTTTTCGTAACATCTTCCCGTGCGGGAAATCGTCGTATTACCAGAGAATAATCCAGCTTTCGATGGCAAGCCACACGCCCATTGACGCATTTATGCGCATGAGCATCAGGCGAACAAGGGATATTCGTGTTGCCCTGAACACCTATCTGGAGGAACGGGCAAAACCACAATAGTGCGGAAGGAGGCGGCATGGCATGAATCTGGTTTACAAGGATCACGACATCACCGATTATGTGAACATTACCAAATGCGTATGCAGGAATGTATCATGCGGGCGTGCAGACAGCATGGAACTGGAATTTGACCATGCCGCCTCCTGGTATGCCTGGGGTCCCAAAGAGGATGACACGATTATCGGGAGCCTGGAAGGTTTCACAACGGGGAAGATGTTTTTGAACGCCGTCATGCCGGAAGGAGATAAGTTCAGGATCATCGCCACAGCCCTGCCGAGCGCATCAAAGCGCAAGGCATGGGACACCTACGTGGACATGACGCTGGGTTCCATCATGCAGCGGTGCGCCGCAGAGATCGGCATGGATGGCAAGCTGTACGGGATTGACGGGAATATCAGATACCCATATCTGACGCGCAACTACGAGGGCTGCGCGGCCTTTCTGGACCGTCTGGGTAGATGGGAAGGATTGGCCGTAAAGGCCGTAAACGGGGCCATGAGGGGCGTTTCCGTCGAATATGCGCAGGGCTTGGACGCAGTACAAAACCTTTGGATAGACACGAAACAGGATGGCGCCACCTATACGCGCCAGGAGAACAAGAAGATTTCCGCCCTGACGCTGCTGTCTCCTCACGCCAGAGTTGTCGCCTCCGACAGCAACGCGGCCTATGGAAGCAGCCTGACCATTTCCTGCCTGCCTGTTTCAGACCCGGTACAGGCTGGCCGCTGGGCGCGGGGCATACTGCTGATGCACAACCGGCAGCAGGAGCGCCTGACGATCAGGATGGAATTCAATCCATCCATGCGCGCAATGATGCGCGTTGACATCGACGGAACAACGGACGCCAGCGGGGCGTGGATAGTAGACGAAGTAGAGCACGATCTGGTGAATCGTACCAGCGAGATCAAGCTGGTGCGCGCCATTACCACAATACGATGAACAAAGAATACAACGCCCAATACGGGGCTTTCATAGAGCGCGGTGAAATCCTGTCCGAGGACAGCGCCGCGTACACGGTTAAATCGCTTGACCGGGACGGGATTATCACACCGCCGATAAAAGCGATCAACGATGGCTACGACGTGGGAGACCGCGTCTTTTTCTTTTTGTTCAATGACGGAAGCGGGCGGATCATCGACAAGATGGATTAACGTCAGCTTCCCGCGCAACAGGAGCGTGATACAGCATGGCGCAGGTCGATCTTCGCGGCAATATAATTCTGGACGGCCAGACTACATCTGGCTTTGACGGTCTCGCTCAAAAAGTCCGGGCAATGGCGCAGGTCCTTGGACAGGTCAGCGACGAGATTTGGGACTTTGAAAGAGACTCCCTTGACATCTACAAAGACTACGAGACCAACATGCTCCAGGCCCGCGCCGCCATGTCCAGCACCTATGACAGCACGTCTGAACTGGACAAGGTTATGGAAACGCTGGGGCAGCACGTCCAGGATTGGGCGGCCAACAGCATCTTCCATGTCAAGGACTTCTCCGGCGCTGTCAACAACGCCGCCCACGCCGGTTGGGATCTGGAGCAGCAGCTTGAAGGAATCCCCAGGGCCATGCTGCTGGCGCAGGCCGGAGGTCTGGACCTATCCGATGGTCTGGAATACTTGGCCCGTGCGCTGAATGTCACGGGGACGGATTTCAAGGACAGCGGCACGCTGGTGGATCAGTGGGTCAAGGCTTCCCACCTGGCAAACCTGACCATTGAGGATTTGGGCGACAGCCTGAACCGCATGGGCGTGACCGCCCAGCTTACCGACAGCACCGCCGAACTGTTCACGATGCTGGACGCGCTGGCGAATACCGGCTCCGTAGGTTCCGAGGCTGGCACGCTGCTTCGCGGCACGATCATGCGCCTTATCGCCCCGACGAAAAAGGCCAGTGAGGCAATGGAGCAGCTTCAGGTCACACAGGAGGAATACAACGATCTGGCTGGTGATGCCGAGGCGCTTTCCAAGGCCAATAAACTGCTGGAGGCGCAGGGCTTTTCTGCTTACGATACCAACGGACAGTTAAAGCCCCTGATGCAGACGTATGGCGAACTGTACGACGCGCTGGTGAAAATCGCAGGCTCCGAGGAGGACCTTCTGACCAACAGCGAAGTCGATGAAATCCTGGCCGCCATCTTTCCCCAGCGCCAAATCAGCGGCGCTCTGTCCTTCCTCCAGGCCGTCAAGGGTGGATGGGAGGACCTGTACGAGGCGATCAAGAACAGCGAGGGCACGGCGCAAGCGGACGCCGATATTATGATGTCCGGCCTGATGGGATCGGAAGAACTGTTCAAGTCCAAATGGGAGGAATTCCAGCGCAAGGTCGGCGAGGAATTGTCCGGCCCGTTTGAGGACGTTCTGGGCTTCCTGAGTGGCATCGTGGATTCCCTTAACGCCCTGCCTACGGAGGTTCTGGACGGGCTTCTGGGCGGCCTGACCGGCATCGCCGCCCTGGGTTCCGCCCTGGGCGTCGGCAGCGGTATATTCAAGTTCTTTTCCATGCTGGGTCCGTGGGGAACCGCCGCTGTCGTTGCCGCCTTTGGCATCGGCGCGCTGGCTTCCTACCTGACGAAGATGTCCGAGATTCAATTTGAATCGAAGTTTGGCGACATGGCCGTGGACATCGACAAGTTGAAGGAAAGCCTGGTGAATTTTGAAACTCCGGGTGACGAGGGGCGCAGGGCCGTTGACGAGTGGACCGATAGCGTCAATGAAATAGCCGAGGCTTATTCCGGTCTGGCGGAGAGTTTCGCCCAGGAGTTGAAGCTGGACACCCTGACCAATGCCGAATTGAAGCCGGAGGACATCGCCAGTCTGCAAAAGCTGGGCGCTTCGATCCAGGGCGAGGTCCTCAAAGGCATCAGCATGGCGGCGGACAGGGACCAGGTAGCCGTCAATACGCTATTCGGCTTGAAGTCCAACGAGGACTACGACAACCTTTCCGCCGAGGACAAGGCGCTTTATGACGCACTGTCCCAGGGATTTTCGGATTACTACTCCGGGCTGGAGGCAGAAGCCTATCAGATCGGCGAGAATATCCGCCAGCAGTTGACCGCCGCACTCCAGAATGGGGAGATTACGCCCGAGGACGAAGCGGCAATCAAGGCACAGCTTGACCGCTACAACCAGATCATGGCCGAAATCGCCGACGCACAGCGCCAGGAAGATTTGGCCGTGCTGATGGAGAAGTCGCAGCGCATTTCCTGGGATTCTTTTCAGGGATGGATGGATGACCTGGAGCAGCAGCACGCGGCGGCGATTGAGGAAAGACAGTCGCATTGGGACCGGGAAGCCGCACGCTATGAAGTCCTGCACAACAAGGGCCTGATTGAGGATGACGAGTATCAGGCGGCCATAGACAGGATCAATGGCAACAAGGAAAAGGGCATTGTCGGTGAGCGTCAGGCAGACATAGACGAGACCGACAGATACTTCGGTGACCTGGTTACAAGGTCCGTGGATTCCACGATGTACGACAGCGAATGGAGTGACGTGTGGAAATTCCTGCGGCAGGACCAAAAGGACAACGTCGTTTTCGACGAGAACGGGCGCGTCAATTACGATAACCTGGACTTCTCGACGATGGACACGGCCACCTTGAAGGACTTGGGCGAACAGGTCGCCGACCTGGACAATTACTCCCGGAAGCTGATCGGTGAAATGTCCGAGTTCTCCGGCTACGAGGGCGTGCAGGACAGGATTGAACTACTGGACAGTCTGGAATTCCTGCAACAGTACATCGACAGTGAACTTAGCGGGCGCAAATACCAGGACGAGGAAATTCTGGGCGGCGTTGACGAGTATGGCCGGGTCAACATTGACCGCATTGGCGAACTGACTGAGGAGAACACGGCGCGCGTCCTCCAAGACCTTGCCAGCCAGCTTAACGGCTACGGTTTGGATGGCAACGAGCGCGAGGCCGACCTGTACGAGCAGGCATATCGTCACGCGATTGATGATCTGCACATGTCCGAAGCAGAATTGCCGACCTACGAGCGCCGTGGTGAATACCTGGAGCAACAGGCGGAAACCACGCTGCCGGAGAACGTCCAGCAGCAGCGCGACACCGTTGCCGAGGCAATGGCCCTTGTCGCAAAGAACCAGGGTTTGATGGACGCCAACCGTGCCGACTACGAAAACGCCGACAGCGGATGGAACCGGCTCTGGGACAATGTAGACACGATCCGGCAGGGCAAGGACAACGAATACTACGGCTACACAGACCCATTCGGCGATTACCATATGGGGCTTGTGGACTATCAGCAGAACGCCCAGACGCAGCTTAGTCAGGCTGTGGCAGAATTTGGGGCGATGCTGGGACGGCTTCACATCGAATCCGGCCCGTTGCAAGCCCCTGCGCAAGGCGCTTATCTGCCGCAGCAGTTGGCAGACCAGGGCGTGAGCGTGAAGGTTGACGGCGACACCACGGAACTGGCCGCGACTATCGAGGCCGAGGAAGGCCAAACGCTGATGCAGTATGTCAGCGGCGACGCCACCGACCTTCATATGTCGATCTTCAACGAGGACGGCCAGACGCTACAGGAAAACGTCACGGGCGACGCTTCACAGCTTGCTTCTGTAATCAATTCCTACAACGGGAAAACCGTTACCGTTTTCCTGAAAGGCACAAAGCTATTCGCCGAGGGCGGGCGCACGACGGAGCCCGCCATCTTTGGTGAGGTTCCGGGACAAGCAGAATGGGCCATTCCCGAGGAACACAGCGACAGAACAGCACAGCTTTTGAACGCGGCCAGAGAGGCCAGCGGCTTTACGTGGGACGATCTGGTGTCCCGCTATGGCGGCCTGAACGCGGACGCAAACCACGTCAATGTCAACCTGAACTACTCCCCGACCATCAACGCAGCCAACGCCGAGGGCGTGGAGGCGGCTCTGGAGAAGGACAAGGCCAGGATTGAAAAGCTGGTTCGGGAGGCTGTGAAGCGCGCAATGGACAGCGCCAAGCTACATGATGACGTGGAGGTGTATGCGTAGTGGACATGAGCGATTACGTCTACAAGTGTTCTGCCGGGGAAACCTTCGACAGCGTGGCACGCGAGGTATACGGCGATGAAAACTATGCTGCCGAACTGCTGTGCGCCAACCCTGAATTGTGCCTGAAAAGCACCTTCACAGGCGGCGAAGTGCTGCTGTTGCCGGTTATTGAGATTCCCGAGGCAGACAGCGATGACACGCCTGTTCAGCTTACAGCCCCGTGGGAGGAGTGATGAAGCGTGGCAACCAAGAAGAAAAAGAAAACCGCTGGCGGTTCTGGAACCAGGAAACGGTCTACCAGCGCGTCGAACAATGGCCGGACGATCATCCAAATCATAGGCGAATGGGGCAAATTCCAGTTTTACATCAAGCCGTCCAGCATCATTGGCGTTAAGGACCTGAACATCTCCGTTTCCATCGAGACGGAGGATAAAAAGGCGGACAATGAACACTATGTATCCCGGAAGGGCTATCAGCCCGCAGAAGTATCAATGACAGGCATATTCTCCGCTACCCTGGGTATATCCGATGTCAAGGCGAAGTCCTGGGAACTGATGAACATTATCCGTCTGGGGCAAAAGGGATATGTCTACATCGGCAATGACAAGCTGATCGCGCCTATGATGATGGGCGTGAGCGCAAAGACCACGGATATTGTGATTGGACCAAATGGCAAGATGATTTACTGCGAGGTCCCTATCACCATGAAACAATGCGAGAAGTACGGCGGCGGCACTTCTGGCAGCAGCAGCGGCAAAAAATCATCCAAGAAGAAAAAGAGAGGCGGAACCACAACCCCCAAACGCGACGTTCCCAAGGCAGACTCCGAACGGAAGAAGCAGTTGGAGCAGGCAAAGCAGACAGCAAAAGATCGCGCCGCCGCCAAGCAGCAATCCGCAGGATACACGCCGACCAGATACACAGGAGCCAAGACCTCTGGTGGAGCTGGTGGAACCTGGCGCGCAATGACGCGATAAGGAGGGATCGTCATGGCACAGTATGAGATCACCAATGAAGCCCTTCCCATCGACTTTGAGGGCAACAGCGATTTTGTAAATCGGACGCTCCAGAACTGCAAAAACCTGTTGATGTGCAGACGCGGCGAGATCCCCTATGACCGGCAGCGTGGGTTCGACCCCACGCTTTTTGATTTGCCCCCGGAGGAATTCGAGGCGGCGCTTCTGCCTGAACTGGATCGCGTGATGCTTTGGGAACCGGACGCCGAGGTTGTGTCCGCCTCCTACGAGTACACGGACGAGGATGGCGAAGTGCTGATAAGCTGCATCGTCGAGATCAACGAGGACGAGGAATGAGGTGCCGACATGGATAATACCGAACTCCATTATTTGACCTATGACCCGGAGGAAATGTGGCTGGAAATGCAGATGGCCTACTTCGACGCAGGCGGCGACATCTTGTATTCCGGCGACGAAAAGGAAATGCTCCTGCGCGGCGTCCAGTCCATCCTCATGCAGGCGTTCGCAGGCGTGGACAACGCCTTGCGCATGGACACCTTGCGCTACGCACAGCGCGAGTATTTGAAGGTGTACGGCGAGAAGCGGAACTGCTATTACATCGACGCTACAAAGGCCAAGGCCACCATTCAGATCACGTTTAAGGCCACGGGCCGGACCGACACCCTGGCTGCTGGCGAGGCAGTGACGGCAGATGGCGAAATGATGTATCTGCTGGACGAGGCCATTACCGACACTGGCGTTGCCAAGACTGTGACCGCCACCGTTACATGCGCGATTGCGGGCAGCGCCGGTAACGGCCTGCTGGACGGGACCCAGATGCAGCCGGTCAAGCCCCATGACGGCATCTACAGCATCTATTGTACGGCGGACGCTTCTGGCGGGCAGGACGATGAAGATTTTGAGGTTTACCGCCAGCGAATCCGCGACCATGGCCTGACCAGCATTACCACCGGCCCCGAGGCGCAATACGAATCCGCCGCAAAGGCTGTGTCCTCTCTGATTCTGGACGCAAATGCCATACGACTGGCGGCTGGACAGGTGGGCGTCTATCTGCTGCTGTCCAGCGATACGGGTTCCGAGGCCGTGATTCAGTCTGTGTACGAGGCGCTTAGTCCACAGGAGGTGCGTCCTCTGACAGACCAGGTTTCCGTGGCGCTGGCGACCCCCGTCACATATACGCTGAACGTACAGTATCAGGCCGATTCAGGCAGCAATGTCGCCACTGTCATCGAAGATGTTGTGAAGGAATACCAGACCTGGCAGGACCAGATCATAGGCCAAGCCTTCAACCCGGACAAGCTGATGGCGATGCTCTATCAGGCCGGGTGTACGCGCGTCATATGGGGCGATGGCAGCGAGTTCAACGGCGGCGATATTGAATATACCACGATCCAGCCCAATCAGCATTGCAAGGGCACGATTCAAACGGCGGTGATGCAGTAGTGTTTACGTTCGACATCGCAGACCTGTTCCCGCGTTTCCTGCTGAACGACAAAAACGGGCACGCCATGGCAAAGGCCATTGAGGCGGGCCTGAAATATTTTTTGGACCGCTGCCAGCAGGGCCTTGACTGTGTACAGGACGTGGACAAGATGCCTGAATGGCGGCTTGATGAAATGGCCTGGGAGTACAACATACTCTACGACTATTCCGAATCCGTGGAAACGAAGCGGAAGTGGATCAAGTACGCCACGGACTACTATGCGAAGTACGGAACCGCCGCCGCCATCGTGAAGTATCTGGAGGGCGTGTTCGACAGCGTGACCGTGGAAGAATGGTGGGAATACGGCGGCGACCCCTGCCATTTCCGGGTGATCGTCACGGGCGAATGGTCTGCCGTTGCCGACGAGTGGGCGAAAAAGGCCATTGCCGAGGTTCAGAACGTGCGCAGCGTTTTGGACAACATCATATTCAACGCGGGCAGCACCACGATGGATATAAAGATCGGCTTCGCGGTCTGCGGTGTCGAGATAGAAGATACCGCCATGATGATGTAAAGGAGGACAGAGCATGGCATGGATTGGAGTAGCGACCAACGTCGGGAACACGCTGTTCGCGCAGTACGCGGCGGGCGGGCATACCCTGACGCTTGACGGCGCGACGGTAGGCAGCGGAACCATGGCAGAGGCCAATATGCGTATCGCCACCGACCTGACGAACAACGAGGCCGAGGCGTCCATCGTCAGCATTGACGAAATCACCAACGGCACGAAGTACAAGCTGCAAGTCGGCCCGTCCGACACGCACGAATACACGGCCCACCAGATCGGGATTTGGGGGCACATCGACGATGGTGAAACCGTGCTTGTCGCGCTGTGCCAAGACAGCAGCGCAGGCGTGGGCGTCCCCCTGCGGAGCGTCTCGCCCAACTTCGCGTTCGGCCTGTATGCCGCGCTGGTGGTGGACAACAGCGGCAACCTCGTTGTCAACATCGACGAAAGCGCCTATGTCACCGTTGGCACGATGAACGCGCAGATCGCGGCGGTAAAGCAGCGCTATGACGATGCACTGGCGAAGATCGGGCTTGTGGTCTACAATGACCAGCTCTATATTCAGCCCTACACGGGCGCGTAAAGGAGGACGCAGCACATGAGTACACCTGATACCCCGTTTTATCCTATGACGCATGATGACGCGCTGGCGTTAATTGCCGCCCTCAATGCGTTCGCGCCGGGCCTTGTCACGACCACCCAGCGCGGTTTCCTTGCGCCGGACGCCGAGGCCATTGCGAACGGCTTTATCAAACTGGCGACGAGTTCCAACAAGGGCCTGATGCCTGCGGCAGACAAGGCCAAGCTGGACGCGCCTGAGACGATCATCTTCCCCACCGGGCGCTCCCTGCTGAACAACGCGGGATTCCATAACAGCATCTTCCGGGGAAAGTATCTCGGCACGTCCCTGACGGCGGCACAGTCCGCGCAGATTCAGGCCGGGACGTTCGACGATCTCTTTGTGGGCGACTACTGGACGATTGGCGGCGTCAACTGGCGAATCGCAGACTTTGACCCGTATTATCGCTGCGGCGATAATGCCAGTCTTGGACACCATATCGCGGTTGTCCCCGATACCAACCTGTACAGCACGGTTTGGAACGACACCAATACCACGGCGGGCGGCTACATCGGCTCGAAGATCCGCGCCAACATCAAGAGCAGCACCAACGGCAGCGCCGAGGGCGCGGAGTTGAAGGTGATCGCCGCGTTCGGTTCCTCGCACGTCCTCGCGTACAGGAACATTCTGCCGTCCAGCTACGACAGCAGCGGCAACGCGACGGGTTGGGCGTGGACGGACGTTCGCGTTGAGTTGATGAACGAGAACGAGGTCTACGGTTCGCAGGTCTGGAGCGTCGGCGGCAATGGCTATGAGGTCGGTATCTCGAAGCGCCAGCTTTCGCTTTTCCGTCTCGCGCCGCAGTTCGTGAACATTCGCGCGCTCTGGTGGCTGCGCTCGGTGTACTCCGCGCCCTACGCCGCCTTTGTGGGCGCCAACGGGCCCGCCAGCTACTCCGGGGCCGGCAGCTCCTTTGGCGTCCGCCCGCTTTCTCTGATCGCATAATCACCCCGCCTTTGGCGGGGATGAAGGAGGTGAGACATAGAACATGAGCAACGTCCACAAGAACGACAGAAAGCAATCAAAGTTTGAAGTGATGGATCACGCCGTAATCCTGAAAAAGATGCTGCGGGAACTGAGCATTGACAGGAACTTTGGTTATAAGGTGCGCGAATCGCGGGAGCCCAAAAACTTCTCCGTGTGGAGTGAGAAATCCAAAGAACGGTGGCGCGCAGGCGAGGCCGCACGATTGAAGAAGCTGGAATACTTGGATAAGGCTTTCCTGACGGACAAGCGCCGACAGCTTGACGCCGAGATCATGCGCCTTATGTATGCCATATCGGACGCGAACGAGATAGCGCGCCCCGTCTGTATGCGCGAATGTGATGACCGACGCGCGAATCAGAACATGGCAATCAAGGTGTGCGGGCGAATCAGGATCATCCTGCAAGACATCATGGACACCCTGCCCATTGATAAAAACTGGATGACCCAGGTGGAGCCTGCGATTGAGAAGGAAATCGCCCTGCTGAAAGGCTGGCGCAAGAGCGACGGCCCCATGCGCAAGGCGGTAATGGAGGCAGACAGGCAGCGCGGGCGCGCAATCATCAGTCAAGGGCTTGTGGATGCTGCGGGAAACGATGCGGTGTTACGCGCGGTATGCGCCGCGCTTAACATATCGGTTGGGCCGGAGGATGAAGAATCTCCCGGCCCTACTGGCGTTCAAGGGTAGGACTTATACGACCCGTGTTCGCGCGAACTGGTGGCTGCGCTCGGTGAACTCCGCGACCAACGCCGCCAATGTGAACAACAACGGGAACGCCAACAACAACGGGGCCAGCAACTCCAATGGCGTCCGCCCGATTTCGCCCGCTTGCCCGGTCTGTAGCAATCGAGGCCGAAAGCGAGAGAAAGGAAGTCCTATCCGGTCTATGGGAAACCATAGCGAATATAGCGCGTAGCCTGACGCCCGGATTCGTCCGCTGGCGAGGGGGTGAACGACCATTAGTGTTTTCGACACAAACTTACTGTGCTGGGATGATCTGCCGGAGGCGGCAAATCAACCCTACGCATGGGATGCGCTCGGCGAATTACCGACCTACAGCCCAGCAGCAGACGCCAACAACCTGTACGAAGCCATGCGCAGGAGCAGGATGGGAACGGCGTGGAAGGAAAGTGTTCAGCGCTTCTGCTGGTATTACCTCAAACGGATCACCATCTTACAGCAGCGCCTTGTCGCGCTGGAAATGGGCCTGCCTGACGGCTACAGGCCACAGGAGGGCTTTGAGTTCTTCATCAATGAGCGCGGGCGCGTGAGGCCCATCACGGGACAGGTGATTGATGATCGTGTCGTGAGCCATTCGCTCAACGATTTCGTGCTGATACCCGCCATACGGCCCCATCTGATCTATGACAACATGGCAAGTTTGGAGGGGCGCGGCGTTGACAAGGCCCGCGACCGCGTTCGGGTGCATCTGGAGCGCTACTTCCGGCGCGAAGGAACCAACGTCGGGTATATTCGGCTGAAAGACCAATCGAAATACTACGACAACATACGACACCGGGACGCCTACGCCATTATCTGCGGCTTCACGGAGGATGTGCTGGCGCGCAAGCTGGTGGCGGTGCTGCTGAACCACGCCCGCACAGACGTTTCAGACCTGTCCGACGAGGAATACAAGCGCTGCATGGCGACCAAGTTTGACCGGGTGGCGTGGCGCATGGAGAACCACAGCAAGGCCGGACGGCGGTATATGCAGAAAGGGCTTGCCGTGGGCGACCAGCTATCCCAAACCATAGGCATCATGTACCCGTGGAGGGTGGACAACGAGGCAACGGTTGTCCGAGGCTCCCGCTACTATGCCCGGTATATGGATGACAGCATGGACATAGACCGCGACCTTGGCAGGCTGCGCACGCGCGGCGAAGCCATAGACGCGGCGGCGGACGCCGTAGGAATGTTCACCAACGAGCGCAAAACCTGTATTGCCCGGATCGACAAGGGCTTTGTGTATCTACAGCGCAAAATTCGGCTGCTGGAGAACGGCCAGGTCGAAATGCGGTTGAAGCCCAAGGCCATCACCCGCATACGACGCCGAATCCGGCGCTTGAAGCGCAAGGAAATGGCGGGCAGGATCACCGCCATGGACGTGGCTGAAATGGCGAAAAGCTGGCTCTACGCCCGCCGTGACGCCATCAGCTATCCGCAGTTGCGAAGTGTCGAAGTCCTGATACTGGATTTGTACGGAAGGGAGGCTTACGAGTATGTTTACGATCACGCTGAAAAGTGGCGCTGTTCTCGGCGGCTTGACGATGAATGGCAGCATGTTCGTGTCGCAGGAGGAAGTGACAGCTGAAACCCTGAACGCCGAGGCGCTGGAGGCCGTCACCATCACCGAGACAGACGAGGATGGCGAGAGCCGGGAAACTGTGCTGCATGACGCCGTATGCGATGGAATTCTCCACTGGCCGGAGGGCTGGCTTTTCAATCTGCGCGAACCCAGCGCCGAGGAGCAGCAGCGCAAGGCCATGCAGGAGAAGATCACGATGCTGGAGGATTGCCTACTGGAAATGAGCGAGGCCGTCTATGCGTAATAGATTGACTTCGCTTTTGTTTCACATCTTGTTTGGAAAGGAGGCCGAGGAAATGATGGCTATGCTGTGGGCGCAGAAGATCATGTCCGCTGACACCATCGAGGAGGCGCGGGCGCTTTACATGCGCGTGCCCCGCCTGCTGAAAGAGAAGGTCAAGGCCATTCTCACTGAAAGCGGCATGGAAGAACTGATCGTCGAATGACGCGGGGGTAATGCCAGTGGGAAAGTTGATATGGGGACTGATAATACTGGCACTTTGGGCGTTCATTGAGAAAACAAAGTGACAAGGAGGATATGCCGTGAACCAGGCGAACGCGCCGCCCAAATCCGGGCGGCGTTTTTACAGCATCGTGCCAAATGACGAGGGGACGGTTGACGTGCTGCTGAACCCTGACGCTCACCCGATGACAACCGAGGATGGCGCGACGGATTACAGCATCACGGCGTTGATCGTGCGCTGTGTGGACCCGGAGGACCCGCGCTTCGGCGGCGACCTGGAGGCCCATATACGCGCCAATTTCACGGCATGGTGCGACAGCGGAAAACCCATAGAAATCTGAACGACAGGAGGAATAGTTATGGCTGTTAAGATCGGCAGCGCCAGGATCGACGAGAACGGCAAGGCCCACGGCGGCAAGGCCGGGGACCAGACCGGCAAAGAGGTCAGCACCCAAAGCTACTATCTGCATAGCAAGGGCTGGCGCGTGTTCCGCGCGAAGAATCCCGCCGTGGCGGAGAAGATCGCACGCAACATGCAGGCTGCGTGTGACAGCAAGCATGTCGGTTATGACCAGTATCAGCGCAACACCCTGTACACCCAGGCGGAGAAGGTGGGCTTCGACGTGGCACGCGTCACCACGGATTGCGAGACCGATTGCTCCGCGCTGGTGCGCGTGTGCTGCGCCTATGCTGGCATCATGGGCTTGCCGTCTGATTTCAGGACCGGCAACATGCCGTCCAATCTGCTGAAAACCGGCGCGTTCGTCGAGTTGACCGGCAGCAAGTATCAGAGCCAAAGCCTTTACCTGGGGCGCGGCGACATTCTGGTCACCAAAACCTCTGGCCATACCGTCGTGGTGCTGTCCAACGGCAGCAAGTACGAGGGCTGCGTTGAGCCGACGCCTACCGAGATCGTCATGGGCGACAGGATCATCAGGTACGGCATGGCGGGCGCAGACGTGAAAGCTATGCAGGAAAAACTTCTGCTGCTGGGCTATGATCTGGGACGCTGGGGCGCTGACGGCGACTTTGGCGATTGCACGGAACTGGCTCTGATCGCGTTCCAGACGGCGACGGGCATCGACGCGGATGGCGAGTGCGGCCCCATCACCATCGCTGCCCTTGACAAAGCCCTGGACGCGCTGGAGGACGCGAAGCCTACCGGCCAGAAGGTCCGCATTGAGGGCGGTAACTGTTACATCAGAACCGCGCCGAACACGGACGGCAAGAAGCTGGGCGTGGCCCATAATGGCGACGTGCTGCCCTACCAGGGCGAAACGTCCGAGGCGGGATGGCTCCTGGTTGCTTACGTCCCGAATGGCGAGGCCACCGCCGTCAATGCGTGGGTTTCCGGCAAATACGGCAGGCTGATCGAATGAGCATCGAAACGATGATTCAGGCCGCAATCGTCCGCGTTGACATGGCCGTGATTACCGCAAGGAATTGCTTCATTGTCGCGCTCCCGGTGGCGGCCCTGACCATCGTCGTCATCGGATTGTGCAGTTTCCGAGGGAGGAGGTGATACCTTTGAACGAGGAACAGCTTATGCAGATTCGGGAGGAATTGGCGGCGAACCAGAAGGAGCATGAAAGCTACAATCGCCGCCTGCGTGAACATGACGAAAAGCTGGAAAAGCAGGGTGAAATACTCCTGCTGCTGGAACGCCTGACCAACACCGTCAAGACGCTCACGGAGAACGTGGGCGAAATGAAGGTGACGATGCAGGGCGTGGACAAACGGCTTGACGCCATTGAGCGCGAACCTGGGGACAAGTGGAAAAGGGCGTCGTGGGAGATATTCAAATATGCCCTGCTTGCCATCGCCGCTGGCGTGGTCGGTTACTTTGCCAGGGGCGGGGCATGATCGGACATCTTGCACGGCGCTTACACGCGCGTTAAGTTCATACCGTGATATGTCACGCGCGTGCAAATTCGCACACGTTTTCGGTTTTGACGCGGCCCGCAAGGGAGGCAACCCCGTCAAGCCGAGGAACACAAGGAGGGATCAACAGTGATTAACATTATCATGCTGGCGCTGTTCGTGGAGGCCATCGTCAGCGCCATCAAACCGCTGTGGAAGGACGGCGGCAAGGGCCTGTCCGTGACTGAGATCGTGTCCATCGTGGTCGGCATCGTCATGGCTGTCGCCCTGCGGATCGACCTTTTCCGCGTCCTTGTCGAATCCGAAGTGATTTGGGACGCGCCGCCGTGGGTGGACTACGTTTTCTACGTGATGACCGGCGTCGCCATCGGGCGCGGACCGTCCTTCATTTACGATCTGTGGCAGGAAATCAAGAAGTGGTCCGAAATGAAGGTGGCCGAGGCGCTGCCGCTGGCTGAACTCAAAACCGCCGAGGGGATTGTGGAGGTGGACCTGAACATTGACCATTGGTCCGTCGCCCAGCTTCGCCGGTTCTGCGAGGACAACGACATTCCTTGCACGGGCTGCGTCACGAAGGATGATTACATGGACGCGATTGTGCGCGGCGCTTCCGACAAGCCGCCCGACGCGGATTGACGAGGCACAGCACCCGGCAGAGCATCGAAGCCCTGCCGGGTGATTTTTTGCGTTATTACAGATACGCCGGAAGGGAGAAGCGGACATGCGGAAAACGAGAACGGTTGTTGAAATACAACTGAACGAGCATGAATTGAACACGCTTGTATACGCGCTCATTAAAGCGTCGATGTACGAGAATGAATACTGGAAGAACCTCGCGGAGAGAACGGCGCGGGGGTATGACGATGTAAAACGCCGGGAGCAATGCGCTTCATTCTCAAATAACGCGCGTTATTACGCGGATGAACACTCAAAGCTGATTCAAAAGCTGTGCCGCTGTCGTATGCGCAGACAGGGCGGAATATACCGCAAGGGCACTATGGACATGATGCGAAGTGCGCTGGCTACAATCCGCAAAGACGCCGAGGACAGCATAAAAAAGGCACGTCGCGCGATATTGGGGGAAGAATAGCAGGAGGACGCTATGCTTGACTTTGGGCTGTACAACATGGATTGCATGGACGGGATGAAGGAATTCCCGGACAACTACTTCGACCTGGCGATTGTAGATCCCGTGTACGGGGGCGTCACGCAGGGTGGATATATGACAAATCGTGCGGGGGGGGGGGTATAGCTTCGCACCCCGAATACAATCTGGCCCTTTGGCAGCAGGAAAAGACAGGGCCGGAGTATTTCCGTGAATTGTTCCGCGTGAGCAAGAACCAAATCATTTGGGGCGGGAATTACTTCGCCGTCGAAATCGGGAAGGATTCACAGGGTTGGATCGTGTGGGACAAGCAGCACGCGGCCCAGCGGACCTTTGCAGACTGTGAACTGGCCTGGACCAGCTTCGACAGGGCAACGCGCATATTCCGCTTCATGTGGGACGGTATGCTCCAGGGGAACATGAAAAGCAAGGAAAAGAAAATCCATCCCACGCAGAAGCCCGTCGCGCTCTATAACTGGATTCTGGCGAACTATGCCGCCGAGGGCGACATAATCCTTGATACCCACGCAGGAAGCGCCAGCAGCCTTGTGGCGTGCCACAGGGCAGGCTTTCGGTATGTGGGGTTTGAGATTGACCGTGGGTATTTTGAAGCGGCAAGAGACCGTCTGGAGGCCGCTACAGCGCAGATCAGTATGTTTGGGCTGTGACGGCACACAAGGCCGAGGGACCGGCGCGGCGGGGGCTGTGCTGGCCGCTGGCCGCAACCGAATGGAACGGGAAGGGCAAAATAAAAGCCCGCGAGAAGGGGCTTTACGGGGCGCAGGAAGCGCAGACATAATAATGCCGGAGTTGTTCGGAATTACCGAACAGCTCCGGCCTGTTTTTTTATTCCCAAATAACTTATCAGCCCTGCATGTCCGGCCCATATCAGAACCGCATTTTGAACGGGACTTCAATCGTAGTGATACCGGCCAGCTTCTTGAACTTGCCGATTTCCTCAAAGGACATAAGGTGGCAGGCGGCGGCCATTGAGAGCATACCCACAATGGTCCTGCGGAGCGTGTCCCTGGCAGCGGCGTCCGTTTCCGTGCGGTATTCCATCACCGTGGAATTGACAAGGGCGTGCGCTGCGGCAACGCGGGATTCTTCATCCAAGTGGAATTGCTTATACGCGCCCGCTATGGCGGCCTTGTATTCCTGCAACTGTTGGTCAATATAATAGCTTCCGTTGTCCATGATTGCCTCCTACGATACAAGATCATGCGTCGAAAAGTACATGCCGCTGTCCACCTTGCAGAAATACATCTCCGGCACACCCTTCGGCGTTTCGTCCTCATTGAACATCAGCGTGAAGGTGCTGTACGGATCATCGCCGACCATCTTGACCATGCTGGCAAAATGGTCCAGGCCGTCCAGGTACAGGTCCATCAGGGCCATAAACCTGTCCTTCATGCCCGTGCGCGTCTGCGGCGCGTCGTAGAACGCAACCGAGGTCACGGCAAGGCAGCGCGCCAACGTGGCGTAGCTGTCCCGGTCCGGGGAGTTGATGTCAACGCGCATGGACAGCACGTCCATCTGGCCGTCACGCAGGACGAAATCAAAAATGACACCATCCACGTCCGCCGTGGTCAAGATCCCGTCATCGGTCATGCTGCTGCTCAAAATCTCCTGCTTGCTTGCATCAAATGACATATCGGCGCGGAACGTCGAGCCGAAAATATCATCCCATTCGTTACAGTAAATGGCAATCCAGCCGCCCACGTCCTCAATGGTTCCAAAGCCCGTGGACAACTCCGTTGCCGGTTCTGCGATTGTGCCGAGGGACAGGACCACAACCAGGGCCAGGATCAGGGAAACAAACCGCTTCATAGAATGACCTCCTTCAAATTGTCATATGCGTTATGAATAGACAACATCTGGAGGTCCATTGCAATTCAGGCTACAGGTTACACGATGGTTTACAGTGTGATTACATTTTGCGGGGGGGGGGGGTAATTCTAAACTTAACAATCATAGATTAACCGCCTCCGACATGAAATGGTCCCGCGCCGTTACTGGCGGCGATTGTTGGTATAGTTGACGGTGTACACTTCGCGCACGTCATAGTCCGTAATGTCGTGATACCGGCGCGCGGGAAGATTGTTCTCCCGGCGATACTGCTTGTCCTTCGCTTCATACGCCAGGACGGCGACAAGACCGATTGCCAGCAGCACCGAGGAAATGACGATGATGATAACGACTGTCATAACAATACCTCCTTAACCAAAGCATATCAGAATAGCGGCGGCCTGTCAATCAGAATGATTTTGCTGCGTCATACAATTCACTGGCCGGGATCGTAACGTGGGCGTCGGCCTGCATATGGGCCATGTTGCCCTCCGCGTCCAATTCATGGACGAAAAGGTCTATGACGCCTGAACGGTCCAGCAGGCCATTCGCCATGTGGTAGGACAGGGACAGCGGGAACATCTCCAGCACGTCGCTGGCCGAGGGACGCCACGCCGAGGGAATGATTTGTGCGCGTGATACACCGAACACGCGATAGCCGGTATTGCCATCAGACTTCATACTGGCCTGAATAGAAACCGGGACCGGCTCCCTGTCCACAATGACCGGCGCTGGCGCGTCCTGCATCGGCTCCTGGGGCGCGGCGAACAGGTCAAACATGGAAAGCTGTTCATGCTGCATGATTCAAACCTCCTTCCGCCATTATACATCACCAGCGGGCTTTACGCTACTGCGCTTCCATCGCTTGTGTGACTTTTCCACCTGTTGATCGTGCCTTGAATTGATTTCCTGCTGGCTCCAATGCGGGTTACGCCGTCCGCATGGTTTGGCCCCTGTATGTATAGCTTCAAAATTCCGCTTCCAGGTTGGCTTGTCCTCAACATGGTCCTTCATCTTGTCGCTGTACTTCGGGGAAGTCAAGCGGGCGTTCTTGCGCATCAGACCGAACTCCGCGCGGTAGGCCGCGCTATCCAGGCCGTGCTTCCGCTTTGTATGCTCAATCAGCTTGTCCAGCGCCATACCGCACACATGACAAATGGGCTTGCCATCATCGTCATAAACGACTTCACCATAGGGCGGAAGTGGATGCCACACACCGCCGAGGCGCTTGTATTTCCCACAAGTCTGGCACAGCCTGCCATTTCTGATTTTGATTCCGCACTTTTCACACACCTTTGCCACCTGTAACAACCTCCTGAATGGTTCGGCGGCGCTGTCTATGTCCACGCATAGCCTGAAAGATGAACCGAGGGACAGCGCCGCCAATGGACCTCCTTGACTTAATCCTTGACTATCTGAAACTAAATGACCGAGTTAGTTAAAGGTGAACCGTCCGCCGCGATTCCAGCGGTAGCGCGGGAGGCACACCCAGCGAATGAACCGCGCCACGGCTTCCGAAATGGACTCCAGCAGGCACAGCCCGAACATAAGGAACAGCAGGAACACCATGATCATCACCACCCTTCAAATCCGAAAACGTGTACGATTATGAAATGGTCCCGCGCCGTTACCGCAGACGATCCACACAGTAGATTTCACGGGGCTGAATACCAAACCGACGCGCCAGCGCCAGCTTTGTGACGCGCTTTTCCTCCTGCGGCATGTCCGTCGCCTTGCAGGAATACAGCTCCTTCCCGTCCAGGGAATAGAAAACCACGTACAGCACGGCAATCCCTCCTATGTAGCCTGCGCCGGGGCGTAGCAGGCGGCGAATTCATCCAGCGTGAAGGGAAGGGGCTTCTGCTCCGGCGCGCCCTTCGCCACGCACACAACCGTGTGATTCTGTGACATGATGATGCTGACGGGGAAGTTATCGACGTGAAGATGGCCGAAGTTCTGATACGATTCAGGATCGTAAATCTTCTCCTGCCAGTTGTAGACTGTGACCGGCAGCGCGTCGGCGCGTTCATCGTCGCGGCACTCATACACCGAGAATCCCGCCGCGCGCTTTTCCAGCGCCTTGACGTTTTCGCGCAACCAAAGTATCACGTTTTCCAAACGCGCCTCCTTGTGGCTCCGCGTCCCGCCCAGGGCGTTCTTGCTGATACACCAGTCAATGCGATAGTACATAGACAAACCTCCTTTTCAAAATGGTCCCGCGCCGTTACTTCCGATACGCGGCAAAAATGATCGTGTCCGTGGCGATGATCTTTCCAATCACGCCCCATACATCATCCCGGAAATGCGTCGGGACGTTGAAGCCGCGCCTGTAGCACTCATGGTAATTCTCATACACCGCCTCAATCCGAACCTTCTCAAACCGAGGCGTATAAACCCAATCCCCAGGATTCATCACTTGCCGCCTCCATTCCATGCCATCTCCAGCGCAATCCGCGCCGCGTGGATCTTGTCCGCCAATCCCTGCACCAGCTTCGCGTGGTCCGCGTCGTTCAATTCCGGGATTCTCTGCGCCCTGCCTCCGTTTGCGTCGATCCACCGCTGAATGGCGGCGCAATCGTCGATAATGCGGATTTTGCCCTGTCGCGTCTGCTTGACCGGCTCCGGCGCGGCAATTTCCTGCTCCAGAGACATGTGGGTAAGACCATAGGCCGCTTCAATGGGATTGTGATTCATTCTGATAACCCTCCTTATCAAATCCGAAAACGTGTACGATTTTGAAATGGTCCCGCGCCGTTGTGCCGAGGGACAACCGAGGGACAACCGAGGAACAGCCGCCGAGGAACCAGCCGAGGGACCACGGACAGCCGAGGGACCACGCCCGCCGAGGGACTACGCGGCGAACATCTCCAGGAATTGCGCCTCCGTGATTTTGCGGACCTGGCCGATCCATTCATCCGCCTTGTCCAGCTTGCACATACCGGGCTTGTCACCTACAACCAGCAGCGTCGTGCCCGCTGGCATACCCTTGTCATAGGCGCGCCCGCCTGCCTGCCGGACCTTCTCCGCCGCTTCCCGGCGCGTCATGCCGGACCTTGACAGCCGCCCGGTAAAGGCCACGGCTTGCCCTGCGAATGGTTTGGGGGCGTCTGTGACGGCCTGCGCGGCTTCCTGCGCCGGTTCGGCGTGGGCGGCGGCGAATTCCTCCAGCGTGACCGCCTGCGCCGCCGTAGGCGCTTCCTGCGCGTCCTCCGGGGGCGTTTGGGGCGCTTCCGCGTCTGCCGTATCATCAACAGAAATGGTCCCGCGCCGTTCATAGGCCATCATTTGAACGCGGACCAACTCCCGCGCGGCGGCAAGCTGGCGCTCCTTCAGTTCGGCCATTTCCCGCGCCGCTTCCAGCTTCGCGGCCCGGTCCGCCTCCTGCTGTGCCCTGCGCGCCTGCCTGCGCTGCTCCGCCTGCTGGCGCTTCGCTTCGGCCTCCTGCTGCTTCTGTTCGGCTTCCTGCTGGCGCTTCTGCCTTGCTTCGGTGCGCTGCTGCTCCTGCTGCTGGCGTCGCTGTGCGGCCGCTTCCGCCGCCGCTGCTTCCGCGTGGCGCTGCTTTGCCGTCCCGCTGTGCGCCCACAGGCCGCACAGGGTAAAACCGACGATCATAAACAGGATGATGATAACGGCGAACATGGTAAACCCTCCTTTGAAATGGTCCAGCGCCGTGCCCGCCTGCATCAGACAGACACGGCATGAAACGGTCAAACGGTAAACCGCGCGGCGAATGTCGCCAGGTTGTAAATGATTTTGCGCCGTTTGTAGGAAATGGGGCCGGAAACGCGGACCGGCAAAATCAGGCCGTCGCCGTGGGCGCTTTTCACGATCACCCCACACAACGCGCCGCAGGAATACAGGCGCGCGTCCGGGAACAGCTTCAAGGCGTCGCGCAGATACTTGACATTGAGAACCGGCAAGCCGGGGCCGAACATGTACAGGCCGCGCTCCCTGCTGGAGCATTGCCGGTCAAAGGCAATCAGGGCCTCCACGTCTGCCAGCTTCGGCGCGTCCAATTCGCGCATATCGCCGCCATTTTCCGCCTCCGCATACACCCGCGCCAGGTCAACCGGCGTAGCGAAGTTTTCCGGCATGTCCTCCACCGCCGCCAGGGGCGCGGCCAGCCTGAACGCCCTGAAACCGTCAACCACACATTGCCGCCCTTCGGCGTCGCGCCAGGAATACCAAAGCGCCTCCCGCGCGTGCTTCCGCGCCTCCTTCAAAACCCCATTGAGAACCGCCGCCGCTGTCTTTTCGCTGTACTTCATCACGATCAAAGCCTCCTTTTGAAATGGTCCGCCGCCGTCGCCGGGGGAATGGTCCCCCGGCTTGAAATGGTCCCGCGCCGTTATGCCAGCGCCGCGCGGAGTTTGTCCGCCAGGGCAATGGCCGCCCGGTGTGCCCGGAAGGTCAATTTTTTATTCCAGGAGTCCAGCGCCTTGGAATAGTAGAAGCCTGCCGCCTCCACGATGGGCCGCGCCGCCGCCTTTACGGGGTCCGCGATAATCACCCGCGTGCGGTTACAGCCAGCATCAAACACGATGCTCCAGCCATTCCCGGCGATAACTTCATTTTTGAAAGTCTTTTCCGGGACAGGTCCCCGCGTCGCTTTGGGGTCCGGCGCGGCCTGGGCGGCCTCCGGCGTGGCGTCCTGCTGCTGGACCTGGGCGGCCTGCGTGGGCGCGTCCTTCCGGCCAGCTTCGCCGCCGATCTCCTCCAGCGTGTCCGGCGTCGGCTCCTCCGGCGCTTCCGGCTCCGCGCTGCTGTCATTCTGAACCGCCCGCGCGCCGTCCTGGACCGGCTCCGCGTCCATCTGCTGAACATTGCAAACCGGCTCCGGCGCGGCTTCCGGCTGGACCTGGGCGGCCTCCTGGGCCGTTTCCGCCTGCGCCGCTTCCTGCTGGACCTGGACCGGCTCCGCCGCCGTGGGCGTGGCCTGGGCGGCCTCCGCGCCGCGCTGCTGGACCGGCTCCGCGCCGTCTGCCGCGCGTTCGATCCTGTCAATTTTCGCCGTCAAGCCCCATTCCCGGATATACTGGCGCGCCAGCTTTTCCGCCTCCTTTTTGTTTGCCGCGTGGATCGTGGCCGCCTGCGTGGGATGGTCCGTAAAATAGGCGTTGTATACCTTCATGTTATCGCGCTTCATGGTCTGCTCCTCCTTTTCAATCGTCGCCGCCTCCGGCGTGGTCTGCGTGCTGTCCGTGGCGGCCTGCGCCGCCTGCGTGCTGTCCTGCGTGCTGTCCGTGGCCGCCTCCGTGGCCGCCGTGGGCGCGTCCTGCTGGACCGTCTGCGCCAGGTCCGCCAGGGTCCCGGCTTCCATCTGCGCCGCCGCCAGGGCCGCGCCGTGCTGCTTGTCCGTGGCCGGGACTTCAATGCGGACCTCCTGCCCGCCGTCCACCGTGGCCCAAATGACCACAGTAAAGAAGCTATCCCGCGCCGCGTCGCGCTCCATCACTTCATACCGCGCGGGGAAATCCCGCCCGTTTACCGTGATGCAATCCCGCCCAAACTTGTATTTATTCGCCATGATGTAAACCCCCTTAAAATGGTTGTGTTGCGTTGTGTGAACCCCCGGCGCGCTGTCACCCCGCGCCGGGACGCTGGCGGCCTAATCACCTATTTAACCCCGCCGCCACGGGGGCCGCGCTTATTCGCGGTTTTTGCCCTCCGGGTTAATGAAATCGTTTTGAATATCGTTATCTTTGATGTGCCGATATAGGTTATACAGCATAACCGCGTCACCCGGCGAAATATACCCCACATATTCAGCGCGGTAACCGTCGCGCTCCCTGCCTGCGTCGATCAATATAGCGCCGTCCGGCTTGTCCTGATAGAACCGCAACAACCGCCCGTTATTCACATTAAAAGTAATCACGATCAATAACCCTCCTTGTCAATTTCTGCCACGATCCCGGCGCGCTTTTTGCGCGGGAGGATTTGGTGGACGGCCTGCACATTGCCATAAAGCCAGCCGTTAAGGTTGTGAATGTTCTCCGCGAAGTAAACCCAGGAGCCGGAGTTGTCGTTTTCAGGATAGAACACATAGAACCCGCCGCCATAGTCCGCCGATTCAATGCGGACCGGCCCAAAGTTGTGAATGAACGCGCGGAGATTGTCCGCAATGACCTTTTTCTGATTGCCCGTCATGGTTTACGCCTCCTTCAATACCACTAAACGCTCCGCGCCCATTTTGCGCGGTCCTATGTTGCCCGTGTCGCTGCTTTTCAGTGTTACCGTGTACGTTTTGCCGGTCCTGCTGGCCTCCACCTTTATAACCGTGGAAGTATAACCATAATTCCACATAATCACATCTCCCGGCCTTAAATGCTTTACTGGCGTTCCCTTCAAATATCCGGGAATTCCCTGCAATTTGACCGTCCCGGAGGGCTGGCCCATCCATATAACCGCGCCCATAACCGCGCCTCCCTTCAATCAATCGTAAAAGAACCTTTGTACCGCGTCCGCGCCGCCCCTGTCGCCCTGCTTTACAATGTGGGGAATGTGGCCGCAATAGTCTAATTGCAGGCCGTAAACCTCCTGGAATTCTGCGTCAAGGCGCGCGCTCCATTTCATCATGCGCTCCCCCATAGCCTTGACGCGCCGCGTGTTTGCGTCCGGCCAGGTATTCGACAGGATCGACTCCCGTTCACACAGGCCGCACAGCCTGTAAAAACTATTCATCATGCGCCGCGCCTGCTGGAAGTCCTCCGCCGTGGGCGTCGCCGTCTTATACTGGACAAGCCGCCCCAATTCGCGCTCCCGCTTTTCTGCAATGGTCAACCGTGCCATAATGCAACCTCCTTTTATCGGTCCATAGCCTGCAACTGTGCAACCCCCGCCAGGGCTGGCGGGACGCTCCCGGCCTAATGCCTGTTTAACGTCGCCGGGACGACGCGCGGCCCTTCATCTGCTTTAAGAAGTCCTCCAGCTTTTTCTCCGCTTGTTCCCGCGTGCTGCTGGCCGCGTCGATCCATTCCCCATTAACCCAAACGGACCAAAACCCGCTTGTTAGCTGTTTAATCTCTGTTGTCATGCTGTCCGCCTCCTTTACGCCCTGGCGAATTGGTCCAGGTAGTAACGGGAATTCCCCTTTTTGATGAAGGGCCGCCCCGCCGTGCTATAGTGGATCGTGTGCCGGTGTGCGCCGGTGAAGTCATAGCCGTGCGCCCATGCTGCTATACATTCATCCCCGGCCCCGTCCAGCAGCCAAACCGCAACCCCAAACCACGCGCCCAGGGCATTTAACCCCGTGGGCCTGTTTTCCTTGACGTATTCGTGCAACTTCATCCCCGTTTCAATCTCATAACCGCGCCTCATGCTGTCGCCCTCCCTTTGTTTGTCGCTGTGTTCTGCGCTGTCCCCGCCGCCCTGCGTCGCTGTCAATTCGCTGGACTTTTCACCGGCGCGGCCCTTTGCGCTGCTTTGTTGCGTTCACTCTGCATTTACCCGGGGTTGTGACCGGCCACGCCTGCATTAACGCGCCGGGACTTGTTCCCGGCTATTCAATTTGTACGGTGTGCCCCGTGCCCCGCGGTTAAGATCGTGGGTAACTCCGGATATTAGTTACCGGCCCTTGTTCGGCTTCGGTCCCCTGCCTGGGTCCGGGGGCTTTTGTCCGCGTCGGTTCGGACCTTTGGCCCGGCGCGTATCCCCTTGACTTGATGTGATTATATCATTCCGGAATTACTTTGTCCATATCGGAAAATCTAACAAAAATATCATTCCGGAATTATGCACTATGTATAATTCCGGAATGTGATTGACTTTGTAATGCAGGAATGATATAATTGTTCTACTATTATACGGAGGTGGAAACGTGGCAAAAAACAGCACAGCACGCATTAAGGCATCAATGCGATATAAGCAAAAAGCCTATGAAACAATATCAGCTCCAGCACGCCGGGAGGAACGATTAAACGAACAACTAACCATAGGCGCGGACCGTGCCGGGGTTAGTAAATCCGTTTATATCCTGGACACAGTGCGCGACAGGTTGCGCCGGGAGGGTATCAGCATAGCAGACCTCCCGCCCCTGGACAGCGACAGCGCGACAGAGTAACACAGCGCCGGACCCCGCAAAGGTCCGGCGCTTTTCAGATCCCGCCCCGCGTCTGCTGGCGGCCTGCGATCGTGTCAAGCTGCTGGCGCTGTCCAGCGTCCCCGGCCCTGCTGGCCGTCAAGCTGCTGGCGCTGTCCCCCTGGACCTGTCCAGCCCCGGCCCCTGCTGGCCGCCTCCGATCATATCAGAATAAAGCAAAGCGCCGGACCTGTGTAAATGGTCCGGCGCTTTTCCGCGTCCCTGGCGCTGTCCCTGACGCTGCTGGCCGCCCCTGGACAGGTCCAGCCCCCGGCGCTGCTGGCCGCCCCTGGACAGGTCCAGCCCCCGGCGCTGCTGCTGTCCAGCCCCGGCCCCTGCTGGCCGTCAAGCTGCTGGCGCTGTCCCCCTGGACCTGTCCAGCCCCGGCCCCTGCTGGCGTCCCCGGCGCTGCTGCTGGCGTCCCTGCTGCTGTCCAGCCCCGGCCC
>JAFUCP010000041.1 GCA_017459565.1 Clostridia bacterium
GCAGTTCCTCCAAAAGCGCCTCATATTTGTTCATCTGCTCCCTGGTCGGAGCGCCGATATTCAGTTCCATATTCATGCCTCCCTTGGACAGTCCTTGGTCAAATCCCTGATGACCTCTGCCGCGATCATCAAACCGGCCACTGCGGGCACGAAGGCCGTGCTGCCGGGAATGTCCCGGCGCTCAGTGCATTTGTGCTTCGCGCCGGGCGGACAAATACAATGGCTGCGACAGCTGATGCTCATATCCTCGATGGGGCGGATGGGCGGCTCAGCCGACCAGATCACCTTCAGGTGTCGGATGCCCCGCTTCTTTAGTTCCCGCCGCATCACCCGCGCCAGCGGGCAGGTGTGGGTCCTGGTGATGTCGGAGATGTGGAACCGCCCCGGGTCCAGTTTGTTGCCCGCACCCATGGCGCTGAGGATCGGCACGCCGTGAGCCCGCGCCTGTTCTACCAGGCACAGCTTCGCCGAAACGGTATCGACGGCATCCACCACATAGTCGTATTCGCCGAAGGGAAATTCATCCACGTTCTCCGGTAGCACGAAGCGCTTGCGCACCCGTATATCTGCCTGGGGATTGATCTCAAGCATCCGCTCAGCCATGACCTCTGCCTTGTATTGCCCCACGGTCCTGCGGGTGGCGATGATCTGGCGGTTCAGATTGGTCAGGCACACCTGATCGTCGTCGATCAGATCAAACGCGCCAACGCCGCTTCTGGCCAGCGCTTCGCATACGTAGCCGCCCACGCCGCCGATGCCGAATACCGCCACGCGACAATCTGCCAGCCGCTCAATGGCAGGCCGACCCAATAGTAACTGCGTTCTTGAAAACTGATTCAGCATTATTCTTCACCTGCATCATACCATTCCAGAAAGGTATGCTCCTCCCCATTCGACTTCCAGCCGGGAAAGGTGTCGAATTGCAGCATGTGGATGGCGTTGAAGACGTTCTTCTCCACCTTGCCGCCGTCCCGGTTCAGGCGCTTCAAGAGCTGCTTGACCTCCTGCCGCTTGGAGCCGCCGCCCCCATTGTCGCACAGCGTGCAGTTCTCGGTGAAGCGGCAAGCGCACTGTATGAACGAGAGTTCGTGGGCGTTCTTCCAGGCGATGATGTCCTCCTCATGCACCCTGTACAGCGGTCGGATCAGTTCCATGCCTGGGAAGTTCTTTGAGTGCAGCTTGGGCATCATCCCCTGCAGCTGCCCGCCCCACAGCATGCCCATCACGGTGGTCTCGATCACGTCGTTGAAGTGATGGCCCAGGACGATCTTGTTGCAGCCCAGCTCCCGCGCCTTATTGTACAGGCAGCCCCGGCGCATCTTCGCGCACAAAAAGCAGGGATTCTTCTCCTGGCTGTTGGCGATTTCAAAGATGTCCGACTCAAACAGCGTATAGGGAATCTCCAGCAACTTCGCGTTGCTCTCCACCTTACGACGGTTGATCTCATTGTAGCCGGGGTCCATGATGAGATACTCCGCCTCAAAGGGCACCTCGCTGTGCCGCTGAAGGATCTGCATCAGCTTCGCCATCAGCATGGAATCCTTGCCGCCGGAGATGCACACGGCGATTTTGTCGCCGGGCTTAATCAGCTCGTACGCCCGCACGGCGTTCATGAAGGGTCGCCAGATGGGCTTGCGGAATTCCTTGAGCAGGCTGCTCTCAACCCGCTGAGCGAAGGCCATGTTCTCGCGCTTCATTTCGTCAACCACTCCCGCACTTCATCGAATATCCGTATGAATTCGTCCAATTCCTCCATGGTCGTCCGGTGGCTCAGACTGACGCGCCAGGATTCCAGCGCCTGCCTGCGGTTGCGCGTCACGGCGTATACCGCCCGGGAGGGCGTGTTCTCCACCGAGCAGGCGGACTTCACCGATACGCACACGCCGCGCTCCGCCAGCGCGTCCCGGAACGCCGCGCCCCTGATCCCCGACACGCCGAGGTTCAGGATGTGGGGAACGGCGCTTCGCGGGCTGTGGATCGTCACGCCACTTCGGGAAGACAGGTGTTCCCGTACTACACCGATTACATCCAAGGCAGGGACGATTGGGAATTTGTGAAAGTGTACACGGACGAGGGCATTTCGGCAACCAGCACCAGACACCGCGAGGGCTTCCAGCAGATGGTGGCCGACGCGCTGGCTGGGAGAATCGACCTTATCGTCACCAAGTCGGTCAGCCGCTTTGCGAGGAACACGGTGGATTCGCTCTCCACCATCCAGGAACTGAAGGAGCATGGAACGGAGGTCTATTTTGAAAAAGAGAATATTTGGACCTTTGACAGTAAGGGTGAACTTCTCCTGACCATCATGTCCAGCCTTGCCCAGGAAGAGAGCCGGAGCATTTCGGAGAACGTGCGCTGGGGTCAGCGGAAGAAAATCAGCGACGGCAAGTTCAGCCTGAATTACAAGCACTTCCTGGGCTATGACAAGGGACCCGATGGTGGGCTGGTCATCATCCGCCAGATTGCCCGTGACAACCACGTCACCGAGGAAGAAGTGCGGAGGGACATGAAGGAAGCCATGGATGCGGGAAGAAGCAATCCCGATCCGGCTGTCCAGGCGAAGTGGGCCGGGTTTGAGTATTCCGGGGAC
>JAFUCP010000234.1 GCA_017459565.1 Clostridia bacterium
GAGCAGCAAAGCCGCCGTGGCCAGCGTGGACGCGAACGGCTGGGTGGCGCCCCTGGGCGAGGGCAAGGCGAAGATCACCGTCACGACGCACAACAAGAAGAAGGCGACCATCGCCGTCACGGTGGTGGACCCCAACAAGCCCACCGGCATCGGCATTGCCCAGGGCAAGGCCATCACGCTGAAGGTGGGCGAGGGCGTACAGCTGTGGCCGGTGATGAACCCAGCGACGGCTCAGAGCGCGCTGACCTGGAAGAGCGGCAAAGCCTCCGTGGCCAGCGTGGACGCAAACGGCTATGTCGCGGCGCTGAAGAAGGGCAAGGCGAAGATTACCGTCACGACCTATAATAAGAAGAAGGCCACGATCACCGTGAACGTGGTGGAATGACGTAATACGTTTTTTCTCCGCGGGGAGCCGGTCACAGCGCCGGCTCCCCGCTTGTGTATTCCCTTTCCGCTCATTTTCGCCTTGATTTTCGTCCGCGCGTCGTGTATACTTTATCGCGTTGGGCCTGTTCCCCAGGGGACAGGCGCGCATCGGGTCCAGTCCCGGTGCTTTAGGAAGAAGGAGGCAACGCTCAATGAAAGAAAGAGAGAGACTTGGGACCCGTCTGGGCTTCATCATGCTTTCCGCCGGCTGCGCCATAGGCTGCGGCAACGTGTGGAAATTCCCGTGGATGTGCGGCGAATTCGGCGGCGGCGGCTTTGTGGTGATATATGTCCTGTGCCTGCTGCTGCTGGGGCTGCCCGTGATGGTGATGGAATTCGCGGCGGGCCGCGCAGCGCAGACCAGCCCGGTTCGGCTGTTCCAGAAGCTGGAAAAGCCCGGAGCCAAGTGGGGCGCGTGGGGCTATGTTTCGCTGCTGGGCAACATCGCGCTGATGGCCTTTTACTGCGTGGTGACGGGCTGGATCATCTATTACTTCTATCGCTTCCTCACCGGCAGCACCGATTCCCTGGGCTTTATTCCCATGGTCACCGACCCATCCGTCAACGTGATCTTCCTGGCCGTCACCGTCGTCGCGGCCTTTGCAATCCTCAGCTTCAACCTGCAAAACGGGCTTGAGCGCGTGACCAAGGTCATGATGTGCGCACTGCTGGTGCTGATGCTGGTGCTGGCAGTACACAGTCTGCGCCTGCCCGGTGCGAAGGACGGCGTTTCCTTCTATCTGGTGCCCGACTTTTCAAAGATCAACGGCAAGGTCATCGTGGGCGCGATGAACCAGGCCTTCTTCACCCTGTCCATCGGCATGGGCAGCATGGCCATCTTCGGCAGCTACATCGGCAAGGAGCGCTCCCTGATGGGCGAGGCACTGAACGTGATCGGGCTGGATACCTTCGTGGCCCTGATCGCAGGCCTGATCATGTTCCCGGCCTGCTTCACCTACGGGCTCCAGGTCAACGCCGGGCCGAGCCTGCTGTTTGACACCATGGCCAGCGTGTTCAACAACATGGCCGGCGGCCGCTGGTGGGGCGCGCTGTTCTTCCTGTTCATGGTGTTCGCGGCCATGTCCACGGTGCTGGCCGTGTGCGAAAACATACTGGCCATGGTGCGCGAGCTGACCGGCTGGAGCCGCCCCAAGGGCAGCCTGATCTGCGGCGCGGGCGTGTTCCTGCTGGCGCTGACCACGGCGCTGGGCTCCAGCGTGTTCCACTTCCAGCCCTTCGCAGAGGGCTCCTCCTGGCTGGATTTCTGGGACTTCATCGTCTCCACCAATATACTGCCCCTGGGCTCCCTCGTGTTCGCCCTGTTCTGCTGCTATCGCATCGGCTGGGGCTGGGACAGCTTCATCGCCGAAGCCAACGCCGGCAAGGGCATGAAGGTCAAGGGCTGGATGAAGCCGCTGTTCAAGTATGTGGTGCCCGTGGCCATACTGTTCATCTATGTCTACGGCATGGTCACGTTCAAGTGGCGCTAAAA
>JAFUCP010000235.1 GCA_017459565.1 Clostridia bacterium
CCTTGCCGATTGAGACGGCTCTATTCCTCGCCGCCCTGCTCCGCGTCCTGCGCTTCGGGCGCGACCTGCTCCGCGTCTGTCTCTTCCTCGTCGTATGCGTCCTCGGGCAGCTCGCCCAGCTCCAGATCGTAGCCCGCGGTGTGCATGGATATGTCGTGAATGTCCTCCACCAGGGAGCCCAGCCCGATCATCGAGCATCCGACAACGACCCCGACGCCGATGCTCAGCACCGTCCACCAGGTGGAGGTCAGCTCCAGTCCGAAGTGGACGAACAGATAGGTGAAGGGTATGACCAGCACGCCCACCACGATGATCAGGATGGACAGCGGATAGCGCTTCCGCGCGACCTCAGCGAGTATGGCCTTGAATCTCATAAAGCAGCCTCCTTATTTTTCGATGCCCACTCGCGCGGGCAATTTTTTATCCTCATAATAGTGCTTGATCAGGTGCATTTCCGTGGCCAGGTCCGCCCGGTCCAGTATGGCCTGCGTCGCGCCGCGCCCGGTAAAAACCAGCTCCGTGCCCTCGGGGCGCATGTCGGCCAGGGCGAGCAGGTCATCCTCGCTCAAAAGCCCGCACATCAGCGCGCAGTTGATTTCGTCGGCCACGACCACGTCGTATTTCCCGGAACGCAGCGCCGCCGCCACGCGGTTATAGCCCTCCCGGGCACATTCCATGTCCGTCAATTCCGCTTCCCGACGGATCAAAAGGCCCTTGCCGGAGCCGAACTGCTCCACGGTGACGCCCGGCAGCAGCCGGAGCGCCTTGATTTCGCTGAACTCGCCCTCCTTGATAAATTGCCCGAAATACACCCTGAAGCCCGCGCCGCAGGAGCGCAGCACGAGCCCCAGGGAGGCCGTGGTCTTGCCCTTGCCGTTGCCGGTGTATACCTGAAACTGTCCAAGCTTCATTGCTTCGCTTCCTCCTGTATCGATGAAAACCCCAATGGCTTGCCGCCCTCGAATGTCACGCGATAGCCGCCGCAGGGCCCGGGCTGCCATTGATAAAAGCCGCGCTGCTCCCGGGGGAACCATTCGGCCATGAGATTTGCGATCACGCCGCCGTGTACCACGACGAGCATGGAGCGCCAGCTCTCTGCCAGCAGCGCCGCACCGCCGCGCCGCACGCGCCCGGAGAACTCGCGCGGAGATTCCCCGCCGGGACAGCGCACATTGCCGGAGCGCATGGTGTCCTCGGCCCAGCGCCGGTATGCCGGAATATCCTTCAATTCCTCATAGCCGCGCATCTCAAACGCACCGAAGCTCATCTCCCGCAGATCGGCAAAAACCGCGTCCGGTCTGCGACCGGTCAGGATCAGAAGCGTTTCATCCGTGCGCAACATACCGCTGGTGGCGCGGCGCTCACAATCCGGCAACAGACGCGCGTCCCGCAGCGCCGTGGCCTGGGCGCGCCCGGCGGGGGACAGGGGCAGGTCTGTGGAGCCGTAGTAAAGGTATTGCTCGTTGGCCTCCGTGACGCCGTGGCGCAGCAGGTACAGCACCCTCATTTGAGCCTCTGGGGGATGCCACAGAACAGCCGCCACACCTCGTCGGCCTGCCGGGCAAGGCAATTGTTCATGCGCCCGCAGGCATCGCGCCAGGCGCGCACGACGGGATCCACGGGCACCACACCGCAGGAAATGTCCGTGGTGATCAGCACGGCGTCTGAAAGCCGCTCCATGTTGGCTTTCAGGGCGTTCACCGGCTCTTCGCCCGCCCGGACGCGGCCCAGCGCGTATCGGTCCAGATAGGCAAGGCACCGCTTGTCGAAATCCAGAACCCCGCTGCCCTCGTCACAGACGAGGATATCGCCGTCGGACAGCGCAAAGCGTTCCCGAGCAAAGTCCAGCTTGCCCTGATAGCGTCCGCCGATTATCAGTATCATGCGTGCCTCCTATGCTCAGCGGTTAGCCAGCGTTACCAGCGCAGCACATTCCGCGATGGTCAGCGCAAAGCCCGCCAGGTCGCCGGAAACACCCTTGAGCGTGCCGCAGGCCCAGGTCATGGCAGCGGCATAGGCCAGCGTTTCCACCAGCAGCACCGCCAATATGCCCCTGAACCAGATTGCGCATATGACGAGTACGATCAGCCACATGGCCGCCACCGCCAGCCGCTGGGCGGATTTGCCCTCCAGCTGAGCGTATTCGCTGTGGCCGATGGGCTGAAGCGTCAGCACGCAGAAGGCGGAGCCGCAGCGGGAGACGATGGGAATGAACGCCAGCGCCCGCAGCCTGTCGATGACGGTAAAATCAATGTGACTGGCCGCGTCGTAGGAAAACAGCATCAGAAGTCCCAGTCCCACCACGGCGAAAGCGCCGGTTCTGGAATCCTTGAGGATGCGCAGCCGCTGCTCCAGGGGCCGCCAGGACAGCAGGGCGTCGCAGGTATCCATGAAGCCGTCAAGGTGGATAAAGCCCGTGAGCAGCCACGGCAGCGCGGCCAGCAGCGCGGGGGAGATGCCGGGCAGCAGGCGCAGCCCCAGCGCCCCCAAAAGGGCCCATAGCAGCCCGACCACCGCGCCCACGATGGGCAGGCAGACCAGCATCAGCTCCCGGGCGTCCTCGTCCCAGGGACGGTAGGGGCAAGGCAGAGCGGTGAACATGCCCAGACCCATGAAAAAAGCCTTGAATATGCGACTCATAGGGGCACCCCTCCCTTGTGGACGATGATTTGACCGCTGACGACCTCCAGCACATTGTCGCAGCACCGGGCCAGGCGGCGGTCTATGTGAGCCAGACCTGCGCGATAAGCCTCCGTCAGCGGGTCGTAAATGGCGGCGTCGGAATAGATGAAATCCGATACCAGCACCGTGTTGGGCGCGCGGCGCACAAATTCCGCAAGCTCACAGGCGATTTTCTGCGCGGCCCGGGGATGGACGCCGGAGGCGTCAAACATCTCGTTGGAAAGCAGCGCGGTCACGCTGTCCAGCAAAAACGCGCCCCGGGGATCGGCCCGGCTGAGACACGCGAGGATATCGCGCCCACATTCCAACGTCTCAAAGCCCCAGCCCGCGCGCTCGTTTCGGTGGCGCCTGATCCGCTCCTCGTCCTCGCCGTCCCGGGGGATCATCGTAGCGATATAGTACAGGGGCGTGCCGCCGGCCTTGGCAATGCGCTGGGCGAAGAAGGACTTGCCGTTCTTGCATCCGCCGGAAATAAAAGTGGACATGATTTATTCCTCTCCAAGAAACGCCTTGTTTCCCCGGATCCCTTCGAGGTAGCCGTCGTCAATGGCGGCCTCGGCAAAGGTGGCCATATCCTTGATGACGCTCTCCGCGGCGGCGATGATTTCAAAGGCAATCGGGCATCCGCTGCCCTCGCCGAGGCGCATGTTCAAAAGCAGCATTGGGGAAAGCCCCATGGCGTCCATGGCGAGACGGTAGCCCCGTTCCACGGAGGCGTGGGAGGGGAACATGTAATCGGCACAGCGTGGGTTGAGACGGCAGGCGCACAGCGCGGCTACGGAGCTGATGAAGCCGTCGATGACCACGGGCAGGCGCGCGCTGGCCGCGCCGATGAAGGCGCCACACATGGCGGCCAGGTCAAAGCCGCCCACCTTCGAAAGCGCGTCCACGGGATCGCGGGGATCCACCCTCCAGCGCGCGACGGCTTCGTCGATGACCTCGATCTTGCGGGCATAGGCGGCGTCGTTGATGCCGGCTCCCCGGCTGACGGTCTCGCGCGCGGGCAGACCCAGCAGCGCGGAAAGCACGGCGCTGGAGGTCGTGGTGTTGCCGATGCCCATTTCGCCCACGCCGATGATCTGCGCGCCCTCGTCCCGGGCCCGCATCGCGGCCTCTATGCCGATTTTGATGGCGCTCAGCGCCTGCCGGCGGTCCATGGCGGGCTCGACGGCAAAGTTTTTCGTGCCGTGACCGAGCTTCAGGTTGCGCACGCCGGGATGGCTGAAGTCCGCCTCGATGCCCACGTCCATCACGTCCAGCTCCGCACCGAAGTGCCTGGCCAGCACCGCCACGCCCGTGAGGCCCCGGGTGAAGTTGATGGTCTGGCTCAGCGTCACGCTCCTGGGGCAGCTGGAAACGCCTTCGTCCACGATGCCGTTGTCGGCGGCGAAGATGAGGATGCGCCTGCGCTCCACTGGGTTGTAGAGCCTGCCCGTGATGCCCGCCAGCTTTACGGAGATGTCCTCCAGCATACCCAGACTGTGGGGCGGCTTGGCAAGGCTTTCCTGCCGGGTGAGCGCAGCGTTCATGGCCGCGCGGTCCGGGCCGGGTATGCCCTCTAAGACGCGCCGAAGATACGATTCCATAGCGAGACCATCTTTCCTTTCAGGTATTCCGCCTTGCCGGGAATGTCCCAGCCGTCGAACCAGGCCCAGACGGGGGCCAGCCTCTCGCCGATGCCCAGCGAATCGAACCAGGCCCAAACGGGCGCCAGCCTCTCGCCGATCCATGCGCCTACGGGCGCCAGCTTTTCGGGGATGCCCGTGCCCTCCAGCCAGGCGGAAAGCTGCCTTCCGCCCGGCAGATAGCAATAGACCTGGGCATATCGCCGCGCACCGGTGAAGCGGTCAAGATAATAGTCCTTCAGATCGCTGATCTTCACTTCGCCGGTGGAGGAGGCGTGTATGAACTGGTTTCCGCCGATGTAAAAGCCCATGTGGTCGCTGGGGTCGTTGTCCCGCACGGTATTGAAGCACACCACATCGCCCACCAGCAGCTCCCGCGGGCTTTCGATCAGCGGGAAGGCCTCGTCTGTGCCGATGACCGCCGCGGCGTGGTAGGGAAACTCAAAGCCCTCCGGCGACAGGCAGAACATCACCAGCCCGCTGCAATCGAATTTGTCCGGCCCGGCCGCGCCCAGCAGGTATGGCTTGCCGAGGTGTTCCTTTGCGCGCAGCACCACGACTTCCCCCTGAGTCAGGCCCGAACAGGTCAGGCAAATCAGCGCCAGGCACAGCCAAAGCGCCGTGGTCTGTATCAGGAAAAAGCGTGCCTTGCGATGGGGACGGAAGCGGGGACGGCGCATGGGAATCTCCTTTATGCTTTGGTAGCGGTTCAATCGCCCCGATGCGCGCTTGCGCGCACCGGGGCGAGGTTGTCACTTCCCGGCCAGGGACTTTCTGTATTTTTCGCTCTCCCAGTTGGCGATGAAGGCCTTGGCCGCCTCGCCCATGGTGGAGAGAGTATAGCCGTTTTGGGCGATGGCGCGGCAGATGAACACCACGGCAGCCAGCGTCTCTGCGATCACCTGTGCCTTTGCGGCGGGCATGTTGAAGGTCACGGCTCCGGTTTCGGGGTCGCATACCGCCATGCCCTCGCCCGGCGCGTCCTTTGAGAAGCTGAAGGTTCCGGTGAGAAACACCAGCTGGTCGGGGTACAGCGGAGATTCCATCAGAAAGCTTTCGCTGAAATCCCCGCTGGCCAGCGCTTCGGTCAGCATGGGGCAGACGGCTTCAAACAGGCCGTTCCCGACCTCTTTGAGGCTCACGGCGGGGAAATCGCCGTTTTGCATACCGAAGGCGCGGGCAATGCGGTCGTTCACATCGGTGTGGATGCGCAGACATTCGTCGGGATCGTCGCTGTGGGCGATCAGACCGTGATTCTGCATGAATATGGCTGCGGGGCGGCGGCCTGTCTCGGCCTCGACGCGGCGCAGCTCATCCCGGATGGAGAAGGTCAGCCGCGCGCCGGGATCGACATAGGGCACCCAGCCCCAGGTGTAATCCGCGTCCGCCAGAGCCGCCTGTACGATCTGCTGAAGCTCGGCGCTGCACGCGGCCAGGTTTGCATAGACGCTGTGGCTGTGGGCCACGTAGGTATCCAGTATGGAATGGAAGCCCGCCTCCACGGAGGGCCGCAGCGCCGCCAGCCCCTCGATGGCGCGGGTGTTGGCCTTGGCTTGCTCGCTGCCGGCCTTTTCCACGTCCGCGTAATCCGCGGGGTTGCCTTCGGTGTAGAAGCGGCGCAGCGCTTCATAATCCAGCACCGCATAGGCCTTGTCCGGGCGAATGTCCTTCAGGCAGTAGCCGGAGGCCTTGATGGCCATGAGCCCGCCCGGCAGTTTTACGGAGGTGTTGCCGCCGCCGCCCTGCACATAGTCCGCGCGTTCCCCGACGCCGGTGGATACGCGGGTGAAGTTTTCCAGCCGTTCCCGATTGGCTTCAAAGAAATTTCCCATATTGCCTTTCCCTCCGTCTGATTGTTGAATATCTGCGCCGCTGTTCGGCGTCATTCTTGCGATTAAAAAGTGAATGGGCTTGCCCTGTCCGGCGTAGAGCTGCTCATGCTCTGAAACGTAATTCGGCGCAAAGCCAGATGCGTGCAAATCGTCTGTCAGATAGGCGATCTCAAAGCCACATTCGGCCAGGTAGCGCCGGGAGGCGGTAAACAGGGCATCGTTGTCCGTCTTGAACCATATCTCGCCCCCGGGCATCAGAAAATCCCGGTACTGGTTCAGCTGGCGCGGATGGGTCAGACGGCGCTTGTGGTGCTTGGCGCGCTCGTCCCAGGGGTTTGGAAAGCTGATATAGATGCGCTGGATGCCGTCCCCGCGGGAAAAGGTATCGTAAATGCGCAGCGCGTCCACCGCCGAAAACAGCAGGTTCTCAGGCGGCCGATCGCCGTACTCCGCCCGGGCGTTGCGCGCGCTCACCGCCAGCACGTGGCGTACCTCGTCGATGGCCACGTAGTTGATATCGGGATTCTCGTGGGCCATGCGCACCGTGGAGACGCCCTTGCCGCAGCCGATTTCAAGATGCATGGGCTGCCTTTTTTCAAAAAGCTCCGGCCAACTGCCGCGGTGTCGGGACGGCTCTTCCACAAAGAAGGGGCAATTGGACAGCTCAATCTCCGTCCAGGACTTCCGCCGCATCCTCATGACGCCTGACCGTCTTTCCCGCCGTCGTCCGCCTGGACGTTGTTCTGACGGCGCTCGTTCATGGTGTGGATCCAGTAGAGCAGGCCGACGCCGCCCAGCGTGGACACGACCCAGAGGATCAGTCCCAGTTGGACGGAGGAAACAAACATGGCGATCAATCCTGCAATGTAGAGAACCACCAGCACCAGCGCCACGATGGCGCGCACCCTGCGGACCACCGCGTCCCGCTTGTCCATGCCACATTCCTCCCAAGAATACATATAACATAATAATATTCGATGAATCCGGCGGTTTGTCCTGCCGAAAAAGTAAGAAAAACAAATTTTTTATTGGCTTGCCCGGCTGCGTCAAACGCGCTATACTGTAAAGGAAGGAGGGAAAGACATGCCGGATACCGTTGAATTGAAGGAACGCCTGGAGGCACTGCTTGAGGAACTGGACGTGCTTTTGACGGACCGTGAGCCTGAGGCGGCGGAAGCGCTGGAGGAATTGAACGCGGAGTATGAGGACGCGCTGATGCTGCTGGATTCCATCGGAAAGGATTCGGACGATTCCGAGGAGGAGCTTTCGGATGCGTTGGAGGAATTCAGGGCGCTGGCGGCGGACTATCGCGCACTGGCCGGAAGGGTCGATGGTCTTGAGCTGCTGGCGGAGCGGCTTGAGGCCGCGGTGGATTTCACATAAGCGCAGTGGCAGCGTCCGCGCGTTTGTGCTATACTGATGGACGGGCGACACGTGGGGGACCCGTTGTTTGCGATATCATCATCCCGGATGGGCGAAAGGAGGCGCGGCATGTCCAAATTTGAAGGCGTCGTGGAGGACATCGTCTTTCGCAACGACCAGAACGGCTGGACGGTAGCCGCCGTCAAGCTGGATGGCGACAGGAACCGCATTTCCGCTGTGGGCGTCATGCCTTTTTTGTCCACCGGGGAACACGCCATATTCGACGGCGAGCTGACGGACCACAAGGACTATGGCCGGCAGATTCGCGTGACCTCCTATGAGGCGACGCGCCCGGAGACGAAGTCCGGCGTGGAGCGCTTCCTGGCCTCGGGCCTGATTCGCGGCGTGGGCCCTGCCACGGCGAAGCTGATCGTTGATTACTTTGGAAAGCGTGCGCTGGACGTGCTGGAGAGCGAGCCGGAGCGGCTTATGGAGGTGGACGGCATTGGGCCCAAGAGGGCAGCCATGATCGCAGAATCCTTCGCCGCGCAGAACGGTATGCGCAATACGCTGATCTATCTGCAAAATTACGGCCTGAGCCCAAGCCTGTCCATGAAGATTTACCGCGCCTTCGGGGAGATGACGGAGAGCGTCCTCAGGACGAACCCCTATCGGCTGGTGGATGAGATCGACGGCGTTGGCTTTCGCACGGCGGACGAAATCGCCATGAGCCTGGGCTTTGGCCGGGAATCGGAATTCAGGCTGCGCAGCGGCGTCAAATATGTGCTTTCAGAGGCTGCAAACAGCGCGGGACACATGTATCTGCCCAGGTCGCTGCTGGTTCAAAAATCCGCGGAGATATTGAACGCGGAAACTGCGCAGGTGGAGCGCGTCGTCGATGCGCTGGTGCTGGAGGACGCGGTGGTGGCTGAGCGGATGGGGGAGGAGACGGCGATTTACCTGCCGCGCTTTTACCGGGCGGAGTGCGAGGCGGCCAGGCTGCTCATCCAGCTGAAGAGGAGCATACGGCCTCCGAAGCTGACCGAGGCGCAGCTTGCGGGGCAGATCAGTGCCCTTGAGGCGGAGCTGGGCGTATCCCTGTGCGATGAGCAGCGACAGGCCGCGACGGCCGCCATGCTGGAGGGCGTGTGCATCATCACCGGAGGCCCCGGCACCGGCAAGACGACCTCCATCAACCTGATCATTCGCATGATGCGCCAGCTGGGAGACGTGGAGCTGTGCGCGCCTACTGGCCGCGCCGCCAAGCGCATGAGCGAGGCCACCGGCTGTCCCGCGCGGACGATCCACCGGCTGCTGGAGTACAACGGCGAGCAGCAGGGCTTTGTGCGCAACGGGGACAACCCCCTGGATGCACGGGTAGTGATCGTGGACGAGACCTCCATGGTGGATATTTTTCTGATGCGCTCGCTGCTGTGCGCGCTGAGGCCGGGGACGAGGTTATTGCTGGTGGGGGATGTGGACCAGCTGCCCAGCGTGGGCGCGGGAAACGTGCTGAAGGATATGATTGCCTCCGGGGTGCTGCGGGTAGTGCGACTGACGGAGATATTCCGCCAGGCAGGGCAGAGCCAGATCGTCATGAACGCCCACCGCATCAACCGGGGCGAGTATCCCGAGATCCGCACGCGGGGTACGGACTTTTTCCTGGAGCGCCGTCAGTCGGCGTCAGAGGCGGCAGCTTCGGTGGTGGCGCTGGTCAGGACGCGGCTGCCGAAGTACATGAACCTGGACAGCCTGCGGGACATACAGGTGATGGCCCCGATGAAGCGGGGCGACGTGGGCGTTTACGCGCTGAACGCGCTTTTGCAACAGGCGCTGAACCCGGCTTCACAGGGTGTGCCGGAGCTCAACCACGGTGGCGTGGTTTTCCGCCGGGGCGACAAGGTGATGCAGGTGCGCAACAATTACGACCTGACCTGGGACCGAAGCGGCGAGGAGGGCGAGGGTGTCTTTAACGGGGATATCGGCTATATTCTGGCCGTGGATCGCAAGGCGCGGGCGCTCACCGTGGAGTTCGACGACGGTCGCGTGGCGGAGTATGACGAATCGCTGCTGGACGATCTGGAGCTGGCCTATTGCATGTCCGTCCACAAGAGCCAGGGCAGTGAATTTGAAGCGGTGGTGCTGCCACTGGTCAGCGGGCCGCCGATGCTGATGACGCGTAACCTGTTGTATACGGCGGTCACCCGCGCCAAACGGCTGGCGGTGCTTGTGGGCCGGGAGGGCTGCGTGCGGGCCATGGTGGACAACAACCACATCACCCGCCGATACAGCGCGCTGGACGTGAGATTGCGGGGCGAGCGATGATGGAGAAGCTCAAACGCGCCTCCGATTGGGCGCTGAGGCTGCTGTATCCCAGCCGCGCGGTGTGCATGGGCTGCGATTCGCAATCGGGCTTTCCGAGGCCGTGGCTGTGCGAGGCGTGCCGGGTGCGCCTCGCGGAGAGCTGGGTGGGCGCGGCAAAGCCCCCGGAGGGTGGGCTGTTCGAAGGCGCGGCCTATGCCTATCGCTATGTCGGCCCCGCGGGCAGCATGGTGCGCAACCTCAAATACCGGGGCGTGTGGCGGCTGGCGGAGCCCATGGGGCGGCACATGGCCCGCGCCTTTGAGACCATTCAGCCTACCGGGGCGGATTGCGTCGTCCCCGTGCCGATGCATCCCAAGCGCCTGCGACAGCGCGGCTTCAACCATGCCGAAAAGCTGGCGGAGCAGGCGGCGGCAAATCTGCGGCTGCCCGTATTGAAGGCGCTGGCGCGCACGCGCAATACCCGGCAGCAGGCGCGTCTTTCCGGCGCGGAACGGCGCGCGAACCTGGACGGGGCCTTCACGCTTGATATGGACGTGAAGGGACGGCGCGTGGTGCTGGTGGACGACGTATGCACTACCGGCACCACGGCCAGCACCTGTGCGCAGACCTTGCTGGATGGCGGCGCGTCGGCCGTGTTCCTGCTGTGCTTCGCTATGGCGCGCGGGGGAGAGGATGAATGACGATGGAAAAGATCACCAGCGCAAAGAATCCCGTGGTGCGGGCACTCAGGGCCCTGCGGGACCGCAGGGGCCGGGAGGAGGCCGGCCGCTTCCTGGTGGAGGGCGCGGTCATGATACAGGAAGCGCTGAAGTGCGGGCTTCCCATACAGGATGTGCTTGCCGAAGAGGACTACGCGCCGCTGGCGGAGGAGTTGGAGACGCGCGGCGCGCGGGCGTACATCGTTCCCCGGAGCCTGCTGGAAGGCGTCTGTGATACGCGCACACCCCAGGGTGTCTGCGCGTCCTTCGATCTGCCGCGCCCGCTGCCCGTCGAATCAGCCCCGGCGCGGGTCGTGGCGCTGGACGGCGTGCAGGACCCGGGCAACGTGGGCACCATCTGGCGAACCGCCGATGCCGCCGGCTTTGACGGCATCCTGCTGGGAAGCGGCTGCGCGGATCCGCTTTCGCCCAAGGTGCAGCGCGCAGCCATGGGCTCCGGCTTTCGCGTGCCGTTCATGGCCGTCCAGTCGCTGTCGGAGGCGCTGCTCAGCCTTAGGAAGCGCGGCTGGCGAGTGCTGGCCTCGGACCTTCACGGCGCTGACTTCTATGCCCGGCCCGATCCCGGCGACCGCTGGGTGCTGGTCATCGGCAGCGAAGCCCACGGCATCAGCGACGCCACCCGCGGCGCGGCGGACGCGTTGGTGAAGCTGCCCATGCGCGGCGGTGCGGAATCCCTGAACGCGGCTGTGGCCGCGGGAATCATGATGTATGAAATCGTCAGACAGCGGGAAGAGGACGGATAGGCTTTGCCTTTGGCAAGCCGGAGGACGATGAATAATCGATTCTTTAGGATGCAGAATCAGCAGTCATATCCGCACATGAATACAAACAGCCGCCCTCCCACATCGATGGGAGGGCGGCTTTGTGACTTCACGCCGCGGTATGCGCCGCGGGGGTGATATTAGTCGTACAGGTTGATGGCGATGTCCTCGTCATTCATGTTCTCGGCGGTGTACCACTGGCAGCCGGTCTCTACATCGGAAACCTCTTCGCCATTGGCGGCCTTCACCAGGGTGTCCACCAGGGCAGCGCCCATGGCGAAGGGAGCCTGGGTGATGGCGCCCAGGAAGGTGCCGTCGGCCACGGCAGCCTTGATGACGGCGCCGGAGTCGAAGCCCGCGGCGATGACCTGGCCTTCGCCGCTGCCGACCTTCTGCAGGTTCTCATTGGCGGTCACGATGGCCTCGGCGGAGTGCTGGTTGGAGCCGTAGATCGCGATGATGTCAGCCTTGTTCAGCAGGGTTTCGCAATCGATCTTGGACAGCTCAGAGGTGACCTGGGAGGGCACCAGGGTCTCGATGATGATCTTGCCGTCGTCCACGGATTCGACCTTGGCATCGTTGACATACTTCTCGTTGCCTTCCAGCTTCACGGTGTAGCCGTCAGCGGCAGCCAGCTCGCCGATCTTGTCGATGAAGCCCAGACCGCGCTGGGTGACGGACTCGGAAACGGCGTCCTGAGCGGACACGCCGATGCGCACGGAACCGTCGGCGGCAGCGATGCGATCCTTGATGGCCTCGTAGACCTTCTCACCGGCCAGAGCGCCGGCATTGTAGTTGTTGGTGGCGCAATTGGCCAGCACAGCGCCTTCGGGAGCATCCGGCACGCCGGAGTCGAAGCCGATGATCGGGATGCCAGCGGCCTGAGCGTTCTTGATCTCGTCCAGGCAGGTCTCGGTGGACAGGGCGGCCAGGCCGATGGCCTTCGGGGCTGCGTTGATGGCGGACTTCAGCTGGGACAGCTGCTCTTCATAGGCGGACTCGTTGGCGGGGCCGACGAAGTTGATCGACACGCCCAGCTCATCGGCCTTCTCCTGCGCGCCCTTCAGAACGGCCTGCCAGTACTGATGCTGGAAGCCCTTGGACACGATCTCGTAATCCGCGGCGAGAGCGGCGGTGGCGCTGAAGACGAGCATCAGGGCCAGAACGATTGCCAACATTTTCTTCATGGGGATACCTCCTAAAATTGTTCTATGCTTACCGCTCCTGGCGGCAAAACATCATGGTTTGCAGCGAAATTCACAAATTGACTACATACATTATAGCATCAGCATATAATAAAGTCAACACGGATTTCACTTAAGCTGCCTTCTTGTTCTTGAGTACGTCGATGTAGATGGCCACGATCAGCACGATGCCGGTGATGATCTGCTGCCAGTTGGCCTGAAGGCCCACATAGGGCAGGCCGGTCTTGAGCAGGGACATGACGAACACGCCCAGCAGCGTGCCGATGATGCTGCCGGAGCCGCCGGTCATGCTCGTGCCGCC
>JAFUCP010000236.1 GCA_017459565.1 Clostridia bacterium
CAGGACATCCTGCCGGTTCTTTTCCGCGCTGGCGGCGTTGAAGCCCCTTGACTTGCCACCAGCAAGCCTGCGGGACTTCGCCTTGCCAGCACAAAAAAGTTCCCGGCAATCTTGTCCTCTTTTAATCAGGTCTTAGTATTACAGATTCGCCGCCTTGCCTTGCGGGCTTTTTCAACGGCCTTCCGTTTTGTCACTGAATATTTATGCATAGCTGTGGATTCCGGGCAGGAGCGTGTTGACGCCGATGTAGGTGAATATGACGCACACGAAGCCCACTGCCGCGAATATGGCCGCCGAACGTCCCTGCCAGCCCCGGCGGATGCGCAGGTGCAGGTAGGCGGCGTAGATGATCCAGGTCACCAGCGACCAAGTCTCCTTGGGGTCCCAGGACCAATAGCTGCCCCAGGCGCGTTCGGCCCAGATGGCCCCGGTGAGGATGGTGAACGTCAAAAACAGCAGCCCCAGAGACACGCTGCGGTAGCTGATCACATCCAGCTTTTCCCGGCCGGGAATGTGCCTGTCCCAGAAGGGACGGCCCTTCATCCGCTCCCGCAGCAGGAAAATGACGGACAGCACGAAGGACACGCCGAAGGCCCCGTAGGAGATGATGGCGGTGGAGACATGGAAGCCCAGCCAGTTGCTGCGCAGCGCGGGCATCAGCTGGCGTACCTCGCGGCTCTGCATGGCGGCGTAGCCGATGATGAGGAAGATGACCGGCGCGGCGAACGCGCCAAGCACTGGGAATTTGAAGCGCAGCACGAAGACGAGGCTGACCAGGCACAGGCCCCAGGCGAAGGAGGTGGCGAATTCATACTGGTTGGTCAGCGGAAGCCGCCCGGCCCCGATGCCCCGGCAGACGAGGGCGGCGGTGTGCAGCGCCAGGCCCGCGATTTGCAGCGCCACGGCCAGCCTTGCGACGCCGTCCTTCTTGACGGTGATGAAGGCGAAGTAGAGGATCATGGCGGCAAAATAGATGACCATGACGATGGTGAACAGCGTGTTTTCAACCTGAAGCATTTTCGTCATCTCCCTGATTGTCTGTGTTGGCGCCTGCGGCGCGCAGGAAGCGCTCCCTGAACAGCGCGCCGCCCTTCCGGCTGGCGCCGTGGAGGGTCCACAGCCCGTCCTGCCGCTGCACGGCCCAGGCCCTGGCGGGCTGGACATAGAGGGCGAGCAGCAGGCCCAGCATGGTCACGATGCCGCCCGCCAGCGCCAGCGGTGTGAAATCGTCCTGCTTGATCTGGATCAGCGTGTAGCTCTGGGGGTCTGAGAAGGTGACGGTGTATTCGTCTATGGTCAATTCCTCGCCCGCCAGCAGCGCGTTCATGCCCAGCAGCTGGCCCTGGTAATACACCGAGTAAAGGTAGGCGGGGTTGTTCAGCTCGTTGGAGGCGCTGTAGGGGCCGACGCCGCTCTCCAGCGCGTAATCCGGGTAAAAGGCGTTCAGAAAGACGACCAGGTCCGGCTTGTCCGCCACGCTCAGATATTCCCCGGCGCACACCACCTCCTCCTGGAGGGGCTGTCCGTTTTCCGTGACGCGCAGCTTTGCCGCCCAGCCGGTGGAGTTCTGATAGAACCTCATGCCGAACAGCGTGGCGGGGTGGTTGACGCTGACCTCGGCGCTCTGCTCCTGGCCGGTGGCGGCGTCCCGCACGGTGATGGCGGCGGTGTACTGCGCCGCCGCGCCGTCCTCGCGCAGGTCGATGGTGAAATCATCGAAGGTGAGGATGCGGGTGGTGTCGCCGATGGCCCGGGACTGGCCCGGCACGCCGTAGACTGCGTACTGCCGCTGGGTCATCTGCCCCAGGCCGAAGCCCAGGATGAGCAGCAGTATGCCCAAATGGCACACCCACGCGCCCCACAGGCCCGCGCGGTGCCTGGCGGAAAACAGCGCAGGGGAGCCGTCCTCAGCCGTGCGCGGGGCGGGCTTGGGCATCCCCAGGCGCGCAAGCACGGCGGCGGGGTCCCGGATGGCATCGACGGTCACATCGCCGTCGCCCTTCGGCAGGCCGTCAGGGCAGCCCTCGGCGCGGGTGCGGCGGATCAGTCCCGGCAGCCGCAGCACGTTGCACAGCATGAGGTTCAGGCACAAAAAGCCGCCGATGAGCATGAACCACCAGCTGTGAAAGGCGTCGTCCAGGTGCAGTGCTACGATCAGCGCGGCGGTGCGCTCGGAATAGCGCTCGGCATACCAGGCATAGCTCTGGTTCTGGGTGACCAGGCTGGCCACGGCGCAGGCCGCGGCCAGCAGCACCAGCAGCGCGATGGCAAAGCGCATGGAGCCTGTGAATTTCCAGATTTTCTTCAGCGTGTTCATCATTGATTCCTGAAAAACGCGACAGGGAAGCGGACGGTGACGCCCGACCCCTGCCGCGCGGTTAAGGTGTTTTGAGGTTGATTACAGGCCTTCCAGCAGTCTCATGGCCTCGTCGATCTTTGCCTCGGAGGTATCAAGGCAGGTCATGGCCAGCTGGGAGTTGTGCGCGCCTTCTGCGTTCTCCACATAGCAGAAGTCGAAGAACCACTGGGCCTGGCGGTGCAGTGCGCGCACCTCGTCAAGCTGCTCCTCGCTGGCCGTGCCGGCGGCCACCGAGGCGGCCAGCGCGTCCTTCATGGCGGAGAGCTTGCTGCCCACCTCCGTCTCCCGGGCGGTGACGCGGGCCTGTATGTCGCGCACAAGGGCCGTCATGTCCGTATCGCCGTGGCATTTGGCGCAGCTTGCCAGCAGGGCGGCGTTTTCCAGCGGACTCACCAGCGCGTGGCTCATGTAGCTTACGCCCTCCTGGGTGGTCTGAGGCGGCATGTGGCAGTCCGCGCAGCTGAGGAACGCGGCGTGCTTGCCCTGCAGCACGGTCTCCATCTCGGGGTGCTGGGCCTTGAGCATCCGGGTGCCGGTGCTTTCCTGGGTCCAGTCCGCAAAGTCCATGGCGTCGTAGTAGGCCAGTATGGCCTCGGGCGTCATTTCCTCCACGCTGTGATAGGGCATCATGGTTTCGCTGTCGGAGGGTGTGAAGTAATATTCGATGTGGCACTGCCCGCAGGCCAACGTGGCGGGGTTGATGGCAGAGACGTTGTCCCCCAGCGCCTCGTTGACATACTGGTGCGTCACCTTCAGCGTGCCGCCGTTGCCGTCGTCTGCGCCGTGGCAGGTGTAGCAGCTGACGCTCTGGGTCATCTGGGCCATGACCTCGTCAAAGGGCATGGCGTAGACGCTCACGCCCTCCTGCTCCACCAGCTTGTGCATATCCGGGGTCTTGCAGGTGATGCAGTTGGCCTTGGGATGGGGCCGCTGGGTGTTGGAGACATCCTCCAGGGTGTAGGTGTGGCCCCGGGCGCTGCCGTAATCCTTGGCGAAGCCGTAGCCCTCATAGATGTTCACGAGGTACGGGTCCTGCTCCAGATAGCTGGTCACGTAGCTGTTCTGGCTGTTGTCGCCCATGGTGGTGACGATGTAGGGGAGGATGGCCGCCGTCCGCGCCGATTCGTCGGGCTCGGCTGCCGCGGTGTCAAGCGTCTCAGCGCTTGCTTCAGAGTCCTTGGCGCTGAAAGCGGGCCTCTGGCGCATGAGGCGCAGGGCGTTTTCATCGAGGGCCGCGGGGGCGTCGGCGTCAACCGCGTCGGCGCTCTCCGCGGGAGCCTCGGCAACAGTTGCGGCTGTCGCGGCAGCCAGCGCGGCGGCCTCCAGCTCGGCGATCTTCGCTTCGGCTTCCGCGGCGCGGGCTTCGGCTTCGGCCTGTTTGGCCTCGGCTTCGCTGGCGGCGGCTTCCAGTTCGGCAATGCGCGCCTCGGCCTGCTGCACGGTGGCCTCCAGCGCCGCCACCGCTTCGCTGTCCCCATCGGGGGCTTCGCCGCTCGCCCGGTTCAGGATATCGTCCACGGCCTCTTTCACAGAGGCGGCGGAATAGGTGAGGGTCGCGCCGCTGATGACGTCGTTGTCGGCGGTCTGGGCTTCGACGATGGAAGCGGCCCATTCCTGGCGGAGGGCGTCGGTGAGCAGGTCGTTGTCGCCGGAGGAGGTGATGCCGGCGTCGGCGATCCTGCCGCCGTCGAGGGCCATCTCCACCTGCACAGTGCTGAAATCGTTGACGGCTTCGGCGGTGTAGACGCCGTCGCGATAGCCGCCTTCGGCGGGGGCTTCGCCACTCGCCCGGTTCAGGATATCGTCCACGGCCTCTTTCACAGAGGCGGCGGAATAGGTGAGGGTCGCGCCGCTGATGACGTCGTTGTCGGCGGTCTGGGCTTCGACGATGGAAGCGGCCCATTC
>JAFUCP010000237.1 GCA_017459565.1 Clostridia bacterium
CGAACCATCGACACGTAGATTTTCAGTCTACTGCTCTACCGACTGAGCTACCTGGGCGAATGGCGATGCGGAAGGGGCTCGAACCCTCGACCTCCAGCGTGACAGGCTGGCATTCTAACCAACTGAACTACCGCACCACATTGGTGGGAACAACAGGGCTCGAACCTGTGACCCTTTGCTTGTAAGGCAAATGCTCTCCCAGCTGAGCTATGCTCCCATATTGTTCCACATGCCGCTCTCGCGGCGACATGAAATATAATACATCAAAACACACGTTTTGTCAATACCCAAATTCCGTTTTTTTGAATTATTACACTCCGGCCAAAATCAATCCATCCAGCCTTCATAGCCGCTGCCGGCGATCATCAGCGCATAGGCCCTGAAAAGCGCGTCGGCGCCGTCCCCTTCAAAGCGATAGACAAGCAGCCGGCCGCGGGACGCGGGCACATAGATCTCCAATGCGCCCTCCCCCTGCGTCACCGCCACTTCGTACAGCCCGGCCTCGTCCATATCCCAACCGTCCAGGTTCTCCCCGGCCCATTCCTCAAGATCGTCCACCTGCTCCGCCGCCACGCGAAGGGTCATTTGAACGTCTCCGGCCCCGTCGGACGCGGAATAGACGCCATCCTCTCCCACGTCCCCGGTCCAGCCGTCGGGCAGACACAGCTCCACCGTCAGGCCGTCCAGCGCCACGGTCACCCATTCGCCGCTGTAGCCGTCCTCATCAAAGCTGAAGCTGTAATCGTGGTTCCCCGTTTCGGCGCTGGCCGCGCCGGCCAGCAGCAGCAGAATGAGCATAAGCGCAATTTTCTTCATCTCAATGCCTCCCATCGCCCATCGGCGCGGCACGATGCCGCGCCCTTGGGCCGCGTTTGTAAAGCACCGTCCGCACACGTCATTCCGACGCGCGAGACGGGTAAAAAGTTCCGCACCCGAAGCTGTTGCCCATGCAGGGTACACCAAAGGAACCCGCCGGCATCTGCTGCCGGCGGGAATTGATGCTTCATATGGAGATTTTTTATTCTGAAACTCCCTGACCCCGGAGTATCTTGGGGCGCCTGCATTTCCCTTGAGCAATCGTTTACCCTTCACATGTTGACCGTTCGATTCTCTCTGGAAATCCGGTCCCGCTGAATTGTCAATTCTGTAACAGTCGGGAAATGCAGGCCTTGAACTGTGCTTCGCTATAGTACAATGGCATCGCCTCCCGTTCCTTTTATGATTCGGAGATCTGTCATCTCCCAAGAGGTTTTTTGTTCTCCCTCTTTCTGGGACTATCATACCACGCAAAAATCCATTTGTCAACATGTTTTTTACTGAAAATTAGTGTTTTTAACAAAAAACATGCTTATGGCAACATTAGATTAACTTTTCATAGGCCACGCGCATCGGATCGCCCAGCTTCACATAGTAATGCACGATGCCGCAATACGCGAAGCCGTTTTTCTCCAGGAAGCGCCGCATGGCAAGGTTTCCCCGGTGGGTGTCCACGCGCACGCTCGCGCACCCGTTTTCCCCCGCGATGCGCACGGCCTGTGAGAGCATGTCCGTCGCCAAACCGCGGCCCCGGCTGGCATCGTCCAGGGCCATGCGGTGGACGGTCAGATACTGTTTTGCAGAAAGCCATTCGCCCTCAAGCGCGTCGTAGACCGGCTCCGGCAAGAGCGACAGCGCCGCCACCGCGCACACGCGCCCTTCCTGGGCAAACACATACAGCTGCTTAAGCTCAATGTCCCTCTCCAGCGTCGCCGCGTCCGGGTAGCCGTCCTGCCACTGGTCGATATCGAGGCCGCGCATGAATGCCTGGGCCTCGTGAACGACGCGCATGATCTCGCTCATGTCCCCCTTTTCCGCGCGGCGGAACACGGCCCGGGCGCTCATCTTCCGTCCTCCGCCCAGACGCTTTTGATCATATCGTACAGGGGCTCAGCCTCCGAAAGGCCCATATAGGTCTTGATCACAGCCCCTATCCCCTCCTTGCGCAGCAGCCGCTGGATATCGGGCGCGGTGGCGTCCTCCGCCCGGTCAAATTTCAGCGCCGCCACGATGCCCTTCACGATGGGCGAAGGATCGACGCCCTGCTCCATGGCAAACAGCGCCGCGCCGACGATGCGGTCATTGCGGCGCAGCTTCCGCGCCGGGTCAGCGCCCACCCGGGCCACGGTATCGTTGAGGGCACGGTTGCGAAAGCGCTCAAGCATGTCGCTGGCGTTGTCCTCGACGTTGGCGCGCACGCCCTCGCCGAACTTCGCCACCAGCGCCGCTGCGCTGGTCATCATACTCGCCCTCGCCGCCTCGAATATCTCCGCATCCTCCACGGCCTGCCAGATGTAATCATAGCCCTTTTCATAGCCCATATAGGCGATCAGCGCGTGGCCGCCGTTGCTGATAAACAGCTTGCGCTTGATGTAAAACTCAAAGGGACTGTAGGGAATCAGGCCCACAAGGTCGGGAATAACGCCCCGGAAGGCATCCCTGTCCACGGGCAGCTCGTCGTGGGGCTCGGTCTGGATCAGCAGCTTGTCCTCCTTCAGCCACTCGGGGTCCTGCGGCGGCACCATTCTGCCGATGGAGGCCCCGATCAAACCCAGGTGCGCGTCCGCCCAAAGCCTCTGCTGATCGGTCAGATACGCATAGATCCAGCCGCGCATCAGCTCCCCCGCGCCGATCTGGTTTTCACACAGGATCACGTCAAGCGGCCTTCCCGACCGCTCCATGCGCATGACCACGGCCCTGGCGATTATCGGGGCGATGTTCGGAAGCTGGTTCACGCCCACCGCCGTGGCCATGATATCGCAGTCCGCAATTTCCTCCACGGCCTGCTCCGTCAGGGAGTACAGAGCCCGCACGGGGGCGACGACAGACTGTTCGCGCGTCCGATTGGTTACAAAGCGCACGGTATAGCGCCCGCGGGCGTTGATATCGTCCACAAGCTCCCTTACGATATCCAAAAAACACACATCATACCCGGAATCCGCAAACACCTTTCCGATAAAACCGCGGCCGATCTTGCCCGCGCCGTACATGACAGCCTTCTTCATAGCTTTTACCTCGCATTGATATGCTCATTTCAGACTGTATTATAGCACCCCCGGGGCGAATATAAAAGCACATCTCAAGAATTTCGCATTTACAACCCCGCCCGTTCATGTTAAAATAGATATGACTTTGAAATACGGCGGCAACGGGAGGCTTCCATGTCCGACAAACCCCGCGTGCTGGTCAGCGCGTGCCTGATGGGCGTTCAGTGCCGCTACGACGGCAAGGCGCAGCCCATGGACAGGCTGGCCGAAATCCTTTCTGCGCTGCACCCGATCCCCGTCTGCCCGGAGCAGCTGGGCGGGCTTTGCACGCCCAGGGTTCCCGCGGAGCGCCGGGGCACGCGCGTCGTCAACCGCGACGGAGCCGATGTCACCGATGCCTTTGAGCGCGGAGCCGCCCAGGTCTGCGCGCTGGCGTCGCTCTGCGGCGCCAGGTGCGCCCTGCTCAAGGCCCGAAGCCCCTCCTGCGGCTGCGGGGAGATTTACGACGGCAGCTTCACGGGGCGGATCATTCCTGGCAGTGGCGTCGCGGCCCAGGCCCTTGAGCGCATGGGCGTGCCCGTGTTCACCGAGGCGCAGCTTGCGCAGCTGATCGATTATCTGGAAGGAAACAAACCATGATACTTTTCAACAGCGACTATCTGGAGGGAGCGCATCCCAGGATCCTGGAGCGCCTCGCGCAGACCAACATGGTGCAAACCCCCGGCTACGGAGAGGACGAATTCTGCGAGCGGGCCAGGGCCACGATCCGCCGCCTGTGCGACGCGCCGGAGGCGGATATCCACTTTCTGGTGGGCGGCACGCAGACCAACGCCACCGTGCTGTCGGCGGCGCTTTTGCCCTATCAGGGCGTCATCAGCGCCGATACCGGCCACATCGCCGTGCATGAGACCGGCGCCATAGAAGCCGGCGGACACAAGGTGATCGCCCTCGCGAATCAAAACGGCAAGCTGGACGCGGGCCAGGTTTCGGAGTGCTGCCGGCTCCACTTTTCCGATGAGTCCCACGAGCATATGGTCATGCCCGCCGCCCTGTACATCTCAAACCCCACCGAGGTGGGCACCCTCTACAGCCGGGACGAATTGCAGGCGCTGCGGGCGGTGTGCGACCGCTGGGGCCTGATGCTGTTCATGGACGGCGCGCGGCTGGGCTACGGCCTGGCTTCGCCTGAAAACACGCTGGATCTGCCCTTTATCGCCCGCACCTGCGATGTATTCTACATCGGCGGCACCAAGCAGGGGCTGCTCTTCGGCGAGGCGGTCGTCATTTGCAACAAGGCGCTGTCCCGCAATTTCCGGTACATGATCAAGCAAAAGGGCGGTATGCTGGCAAAGGGGCGGTTTCTGGGCGTGCAGTTTGAGGAGATGCTGAAGGACGGGCTCTATATGGAGCTGTCCCAATACGCCATTGACCTCGCCATGCGCCTGAAGGCCGCGCTGAAGGAACTGAACGTTCCCATGCTGGTGGACAGCCCCACCAACCAGCAGTTCCCCATACTGCCGGACGTGGTGCTGACCATGCTGAAGCAAAAATACGGCTATGCCACCATACAGCGCGTCGACGCGGCGCACACGGCGGTACGCTTCTGCACCAGCTGGGCCACCCGGAAAATCGACGTGGAAAGCCTGATCCGGGATCTGCGGGCGCTGTTGAAGTAACAAGGCGCAAAAGGCCGTTCGACTTCATATTTGAATGGACAGGGAGGCTGAATATTCGTGGCTGTGAACTACCGCGCGGAGCTGGTGGGCGTACTGGGCGACCCCGTGGAGGGCAACCCCACCGGCGTGATGGAAGAGGCCGGGTTTGCATACGCCGCTCTGAACTGGCGCTACATCACCGTCAAGGTACTGCCCGGGGCGCTGGACGACGCCATGGCGGGCGTGCGCGCCTTCAACATGCGGGGCGTAAACCTGACCATGCCCCACAAGATCAACGTATTGAAGCACCTGGACGAGCTTTCAGAGGCCGCGCGGCTCATCGGCGCGGTGAACACCGTGGTGTGCCGCCCGGACGGCACGCTGTTTGGAGAGAACACCGACGGCAAGGGCTTCGTACAATCCCTGCGGGACGCCGCCATCGCCCTTGAGGGCCGGTCCGTGTGCCTGCTGGGCGCGGGCGGCGCGGCAAGGAGCATCGGCGTGGAATGTGCGCTGGCGGGAGCCAGGTACATCACCGTCATCAACCGCAACGCCGCGCGGGGCAAAGCTCTGGCGCAGGTCATCGGCGCGAACACCCGCGCAGGCGCGGCGTACATCCCCTGGGAGGGCCGCGCGCGTATTCCCGAGGGAACGGACATACTGATCAACGCCACCTGCGTGGGACTGCATCCCCACGGGGACGAGTGCCCAGATGTGGATTTTGATGGCATCGATGCGCACATGACGGTCTGCGACGTGGTCTTTAACCCCGTTGAAACGCCCTTTCTCGCCCGGGCGGCCAAGCGCGGCGCGCGCACCGTGGACGGCCTGGGGATGCTGGTCAACCAGGGCTGCATCAATTATGAGCTGTGGACCGGCGAAAAGGCGCCCAGGGATATCATGTATACCAAACTGAAATCAGAATTCGGGGTGTAGGACATGGTACAGGACCTTTTGAACACCCATGCGATACTGCACGTGTTTTTCACGGTATTTGCGGTCTACATCATGCTGAAGCTGGGTTCGGACATTGCCCGGCAGCGGGAGACGCGCGTGTTTCGCCGGCTCATCACGGCGTTTATCGTGTACCTGTGGATGAGCGGCCTTTGGACGTTGCAGGAATATGACGCCATGCGCCTGCCCCACTGGCTCTTTAGCGTCATCTGCCTCTGTTCACTGGGCAGCCTGTCCGCAAACGGCTTTCTGTTCTTCAGCTTTACCATGCTGCACCTGGCCCCCGAAACGGCGGAAAAGCGATGGTTCCGGGCCGTCTCCCTGGCGCCGCTGGCCATCATCGCCGTCTGTCTCGTCGCGTCGCTCTTCAACGGCATGGTGTTTTCCACCAGCCCCGACAACCACGTGTCCTTCAACTGGGCCTACCCCGTGGAGCCTGCCCTGACGGCGCTGTACGTGCTGGCCATACTCGTCATTTCCGTCGTCAAGGCTCTGAAATCCTCCTCTCCCAGCCAGCGCAGACAGGACTTCACGCTGGCCGCCTCCATGCTGTTCATACTTCTCTGCGTCGCCATCGATGCCACGCTGGATAAAATCACCATACTGCCCATGGCTGTGTTTGCCGCCATCTTCTTCGTATTCATCAGTATGCAGGAATCCGGCATCTACAGCGACGCGCTCACGGGCATGAACAACCGGCGCAAGGCCGACGAATTCCTGTCCGCCCAGGTGACCAGCCTCTCCGAGGCGGAGCCGATGTACCTGTATATGATGGACATCAATTCCTTCAAGCAGATTAACGACCAATACGGCCACGCAGAGGGCGACCGCGCCCTGGTGCTGCTGGCGAACACCCTCAAGCGCGCCGTCAGCTGCGTGGATGGCTTTGCGGCCCGCTACGGCGGGGATGAGTTCATCCTCATGCACCATCAGAAGGCCCGCGACGGACAGGACCCGGAGGCGCTCATCAGCCGGATCAAGGCAGATCTGGCCGACGCCTGCGCGCGCAAACGCACGGCCTATGAGATCTCCGTCAGCGCAGGCTACGCGCGCTGCACCAACCCGAAAACGTCCCCGGAGCAATACATCCGGCAGGCGGACGAGATGCTGTACACGCGCAAGTCCGCCTTCCACGGCCAGCGCAAAAGCGCCTGAAGCCCACGCAAAAACCCCGCTCCACCGCGTCAGCAGCACGGACGGAGCGGGGTTTTGTCGTGGGCCTATTCCTTTTCCGCGGCGGTTGCCCTGTCGAACAGCGCCTCCACCTTCGCGCCGGGGCCGGCGGACATGAGCGACACCACGACGGCAGCCGCAAGGCCCGCGAAGAAGCCGGGGATGATCTCATACAGGCCGACGCTGCCCAGGAAAGCCAGCCACAGGATATCCACCGCCGCGCCGACCAGTATGCCCGCCACGGCGCCGCCAAAGGTGAGCCTGCGCCAGAACAGGCTGAGCAGAATCGTCGGTCCGAAGGCCGCACCAAACACGCCCCACGCGTTTTCCACCAGGCCCATGATGGTGCCGCTGTTGGGGTTGGCCGCGATGATCAGCGCGATCACGGCGATGATGATGACCACCGCGCGGCCCGCCCAGAGCATCTCTCTGTCGGATGCCTTGCTGCGGAACACGGGCTTGTAGACATCGCTGGCGAAGGCCGAGGCCGAGGCCAGCAGCTGGGAGTCCGCCGTGGACATGGAGGCGGCCAGTATGGCCGAGAGCAGTATGCCGGAGATGACCGCCGGGAAGATGCTGCGGGTCATTTGGATGAACACGGTTGAGGAATCGGTGATTTCAATGATGCCCTTCGAATCCATCACGCGGCCCACCGCGCCGGCGGCCACGGACATGGTGAGTATCACCAGCGTCCAGGAGATGCCGATCACGCTGGACTTGCGCAGCTCCTTCTGGGAGCGCACAGACATGAACCGAATGATGATGTGGGGCATACCGAAGTAACCCAGGCCCCAGCCCAGGCCGGAGGCGATCTCCCGCCAGTCGCGTGCAAAATGCCAGTAGTTTTCCGGCAGCTCCGAAACCGTCTGAGCGGTCGAGCCGTTGATCATCGTCAGGGCGAAGATCGGCGCGATCAGAAGCGCGGCCAGCATCAGAAGGCCCTGGAAAAAGTCGGTCCAGCACACGGCGGAAAAGCCGCCCAGGAACGTATAGCCAATGATGATCGCCGCCGCCAGATACATGGCGACCGTGGCATCCATGCCAATGACGGTGTTGAACAGCGTGCCGCAGGCCTTGATGCTGGAGGCCGCGTAGATCGTATAGGCGAAAATGAAGATCACCGCGCAGATGATCTGCAGCGCCTTGCTCTTGGAAAGGAAGCGGTTGGTCAGGTACTGGGGAATGGTGATGGAATCGTTGGCCTCGATGGAGAAGCGGCGCAGCCGCGGCGCTTCGAATATCCAGCTGAGGGTGTAGCCGATGGCCAGGCCGATGGCGATCCACGTCTGCCCCATGCCGGCGGCGTAGACCGAGGCCGGCAGGCCCATCAGCACCCAGGCGCTCATGTCCGAGGCGCCGGCGGACAGCGCGGAAACCCACGCGCCCATCTTGCGCCCGCCCAGGAAGTAGTCCTTCTCATTCGCGCCCTTGGAGCGCATGAAGAAATAGACGCCTATGCCCACCATGAACGCCAAATAGATGATAAACACAACCAACTCCGCTGTGTTCATTTCATCGCCTCATTTCCATTGAATTATATGTATTATACATGGATTCCATCGCAGATTCAACGCTTTATCAGTTTAGCACCGTAAATTCCCCATTAATTTATGCCGCTTCAGGGATAGAACAAAAAAGGTGCGGGAACGGATACCGCCGCGCCGCGCCGCATAGGCTGAACCAAACCACACAAGGAGGCGTCCGCATGGCTGTTTCCCGTTCCCACACGCTGCTTTCCCTGTTCAAGGGGCTGCTTGTCTCAATCGCACTGACGCTGATATGCATGGCCGGCGTCGCCGCACTGGCCGTATTCACGCGCATTTCAGACAACCTGCTGATGCTGCTCAACCAGCTGATGAAGCTGGCGGCAATCCTGCTGGGCTGCCTCGCGGCCATCGGGCGCGGTGGGGAGCGCGGCTTCTTCACCGGCATGGCGCTGGCCATGCTCTACATGGCGCTTGGCTATGCCTGCTGCGCGGCGCTGGGCGGCGGCTTCATCGTCTCGCAGATGCTGGGTGAGATCCTGACCGGCGCGGCCGTCGGCGCGATCACCGGCGCGGTCCTCTCAAACCTGTCCCCCGCCGGGCGCAGGCGCGCAAAGCCGGCGTAAATATCGCAGCCCGGGGGCTTTGATCATTCAGCAGGCCGTGGAGTTGCGCTCCCGCGCACTTCAGCAGAAGGTCATCGAATACGTAATTTCCCTCGCTTCGCCCGGCTCCAGACGCTGCATGTCCTTTTTCTCATCGACGGTTCCCCGGAAGCCCTCGTCATCCGTCCGTCCAAACCAGGGTTCAAGGCAGATGAAGGGCCCGGCGGGATTGGCCCACACCGCCAGCATGGGGAACTGCGCGCAGTCCAGCATGACAAAGGGCGCGCCGTCGGGCGTCGCGATGCCCACCCGCTTCACCTGGCCGTCCTCGAAGATCCAGGTATCTGGAATATCCGTCTGATAGCGCGCGCGGCCCTCCGACAGCGCAAGCGTCTTTTGCGCCTTCAGGGCAAAGCCCGCGCTGTTTGCGCCGATATAGGTCAGCGACCGGGCCCCGGGGAACAGGATTTGACAATCCTCCTTGCGCACGTCCGCCGGGAGCAAAAAGCCCGGATGCCCGCCGATGGAAAAGTACATGCGCTCCGCGCCCCGGTTCTCAACCGTCCACGCCACGCAGAGCCGTTCCGGCTGTTTATCGTCGAGACGGTGGCGCACCGTGAGCCTGAAATCCCAGGGATAGCCCGCCAGCGTCTCCCCGTCCGCGGTCAGGACATGGGCGACGGTCCCGGCGCTATCTTCCACACAGGCAAATTCCCTGTCCCGGGCGAAGCCGTGCTGGGTCGGCATGGGGTATTCCCGCCCGCCAATGCGGTACCTTCCCCCGTTGACCTTCCCCACAAAGGGAAACAGGATCGGCGCGTGGCGGTTCCAGACCGTCGCGTCGCCCGTCCAAATACGCTCCGCCTGGCGGCGCTTGTCATAGGCGCTGATCAATTCCGCCCCGGCGTCGGCAACCGTTATGCGCAGGCGCTCGTTTTCAAGAACATGCACAGACATATCGTTCAATCCCCTTTCCCTGCCGCGATCACAGGCTCGCGTTCGCCATATGCCACAATATATAATGTGATAAAACAACCGCGCTACGACATATTGCGTAGCGCGGTTTCTGGTACACCATCAGGGGCTCGAACCCTGGACACCCTGATTAAGAGTCAGGTGCTCTACCAACTGAGCTAATGGTGCGCATGGAGCGGTAGACGAGACTCGGACTCGCGACCTCCACCTTGGCAAGGTGGCGCTCTACCAACTGAGCTACTACCGCATATGTGGTTTTGGAGCGGGTGATGGGAATCGAACCCACGTAGCCAGCTTGGAAGGCTGGAACTCTACCATTGAGTTACACCCGCACGCTTCAATGGAAAGCTGGAGCGGTAGACGAGACTCGGACTCGCGACCTCCACCTTGGCAAGGTGGCGCTCTACCAACTGAGCTACTACCGCATATGCCGTTATGGTGCGGGCGAAGGGACTCGAACCCATACGCCTCTCGACACCAGAACCTAAATCTGGCGCGTCTGCCAATTCCGCCACGCCCGCACAACCGGGATGACCGCGCTTGCCCGCCTTCGGGAAAATGCAGCCGCGACAGCCAACGCAAAATATTATAATCCAAACGGCAGGATTTGTCAATACCCGGCGGAAAAATATTCTGCCAGACTTCGCGCGACGGCGAAGGGCCGGGTCGCCCTCGCGGGGAGTTCGGCCCGGCACGGTACAGGGTTATTCCTCGTCCTCGTCGTCCTCAAAGACGTCGTCGAAGTCGTCGGATTCAAAGATATGGATCAGGGTTTCCGCCAGGTCTTCGTCCACGGGCACGAACTCCTCCTGGTCCTCGCCCACCGGACGCACCTCCATGATGAATACCTCTACGGGCTCATCCTCGTCGCCTTCGTCATCGTCATTTTCGACGTACTCGGTCAAAAGCGCGTATTCCTTGCCTTCATAGGAAAGGTAATCCAGAACCTCCATGGTCAGCTCGTTGCCCGCGTCGTCTTCAAATACGACCAGATCCCTCTCTTCATCCATGTCGATCATGGCCTCCATTCTGTTCAGTGGCGTAACCGCGGCGTCCGCCGCCGATCCGCCCTGCTATTATAGCCGATGAATGTCGAAAGCGCAAGGGGTGCAGCCGCGGGCGGGCTCACTTTTTACCGGAAATTTCAAAGGTGACGCTCACGGTGGCGCTCACCTGCTGCGCGGAGGTCAAAACCTGCGTGGAAGCGCCCTTGCCCGCGTCCTCTGAGCGCGCGAAGGCGGCGTTTCCGGCGTAATACCCGTCCTCGGCCTCGGTGATCGACAGAACCGGTCCCAATTCCACCCCGGCGGCCTCCGCCAGTACCTCAGCCTTCGCCCGGGCGCTCTCCACGGCCAGCGCCAGCGCCTTCCGACCCGCCTCGGTGGTATCGGAGGTGGAAAACTCCACATAATTAAGGTTGTTCGCCCCCGCCTCAAACGCCGCGTCGATGTACGCGCCCGCGTTTTCCGCGTCCGGCACGGCGAACACAATGGCGTTATAGGCGGTATAGCTCATGATCCGCTCCTCCACATCGCTGTAATCGTAATTCGGATAGATGCCGATGCTGTCGGTACTCATGACCTCCCTGCCGATGCCCATATCGTTCAGCGCGGCGATCACCGCGTCCAGCTTTTCGTTCACCGAGGCCTGAGCCGAAATGACATCCGGGGCGGTCACCCGGGCGCCGAGGCAGATGGTCGCCACATCCGCGTCCACGTGGACCACGCCCACGCCCTGCACCGTCAGCGCGCCGTCCTCCGCCAGTGCGCCCGCCCCGGCCAGCGCCAGCAGCGCCGCCATCAATATTGCCAATACCTTCTTCATCGTCTTGTCCTCTCTTTCGTCGTATTCGGGCGGAAAAAACCCCGCCGCTTATCTGTTCGACGGGGATTTTTCAAAAAAGTTGCATCAATTTTCGGAATCGACCACAAGCAATACCAAAACGGTGCCCTTTTCGGTAGCGTCGGGCAGCTTTCTTTCGCCGCTGATTTCGCCGATGGGCGCCAGCGCGTCCAGAAATTCCCCCGCGTCGGAGGCCGGGACCTCTACATAGACGTTCGCGCCGCCGTCCTCCAGCCGCTGCACATCGGCATAGCCCTCGTACTCCGCGGCCAGATCGCCGATCAGGCCGCAGGCGTCGTCCAGCGCCGCCACGCGGAGCCGCAGCTCACAGGCCGGGGCCCGCTGGGCCAGCGCCGCGCACATCGGCGCGCTTTCGCCGTCCGCCTCGATGATCGCGTCCTCCGACAGCGCCGCTGCGGGAGGCGCCATGACCGCGTACTCGCCGGCATCATCCGCCATCTCCAGCTCCATGGAAGCGCTCCCGGCGGCCCGCTCCGCAGCGCCGCCCGCGGCCACGCTCTCATCGATAAGGGGCATCGGCGCTTCGGCGGCGTCGTAAATCTCCATCGTCGCGTCGGGCTGCTGTGCCTCCCGGTTCACGGCGTATTCCGCCTTCACCGGCTGGGTCCGATCCGTCCGGGCGTTGCGCCCGGCGTTCAGCGCCAGTCCGACGCCCGCCAGCACCACGACCGCCGCGGCCGCGGAGCCGATCCATCGGGTCAGCCGGCGCCGGTTCTGCTGCCGGGAGGCCTGACGCACCGCGCCGCGCCATTTGGCCTGCGCCTCAAGGGGAACATCCACCTCCGGCTCCATTTCCGCAAACAGGGCCTTCATCTGCAAAGTGGAACGAATGGCCGCGGCGCACGCCGGGCAGGTCTGCCCGTGGGCCTGGAGGGCCTGCCGCTCTTCCCCGGTCAGCTCGTCGTCCATCAAGCGATCCAGCATCGCGTCAATCTCCGCGCAGGTCATTGAAAGCCCTCCCTTCTTATTTGATGGCATATGCGCTTACACCTTCGCCGTCCGTTAGACGCCGTACCTGTCAAAAAGTTCCGACCTTGCGGATATTTTTTCCCGCAGCTTTTCCCGGCCGCGGCTGATTCTGGATTTGATCGTCCCCACGTTAACATCCAGCATTTCCGCAATCTCATCGTAGGAATAGCCCTGCACGTCCCGCAGCACCACCGCGGCGCGCATATCCTCCGGCAGCTCCCGGATAAATTCCTGTAAATTCAGGCGCACCTCCCGCCGCAGGGCGTGACGCTCCGGCGTCTCGCCGCCGTCCACCGGAGACCAGCCCGCGTCCAGCAGACCGTCCAGGGAAGTGTTCGGCCTGTTTTTGCGCTTGCGCAGCTCGTCCAGGCAGGTGTTCATGGTGATTCGGTAGACCCAGGTGGAAAAGGAGGACTGCGCCTTGAAGCCGGAGATGGCGCGGTAGACGCGCAGCATCGCCTCCTGCAGGCAGTCCTGAGCGTCCTCGGCGTTGCCGCACATGCGCAGGGCCACGGCGTACATGCGCCGCTCATGCATTCCCATCAGCGCGTTGAAGGCCGCCGCGTCGCCCGCCGACGCACGACTGATCAGCCTCGCCTCTTCCATGCGCCGAACCCCCTTCATACTGTGCTGGGACCATTATACACCAAACGCGCCCGTTTGCAAAGTGATCATTTTCAAATTCGCTCTTGATTTTTCGCCGGAAATACGCTATACTGTTTATTGTTCGAGCGGCTCCGCGCGATTATGCGCCGGTGTGGCGGAATTGGCAGACGCACCGCACTCAAAATGCGGCGGGAAACCATGCCGGTTCGAGTCCGGCCACCGGCACCACGCCTGAGCGCCGACCTGATTTGCGGGTCGGCGCTTTTTCACGCCGCCCAAACAAATTGTGAGTAAAATATGAATAAATCTTGTTCCCGTCCTTGACAAAATGCCCAGATTTCAATATAATGTTAACATATGCTACTC
>JAFUCP010000238.1 GCA_017459565.1 Clostridia bacterium
AATTTCTGCTTCCTGCGTCAGGACAGCCTGCAAATTCGGTTACTTACATCCGGGTAAGCGCCCTCATTTGCAGGCTGTCCTTCCTTGTCTTGCAGGCTTTTTCAACGGTCTGTCAGTCTATTGACTTTGTCAATATCCTGAACACCATGTCGATCAGCCGACATGGTGTTTTCAATGTCTTGTCTTTGTGTCAGTCCGCGTCGCGCTGGGCAATATAGGCCATGATGCCCTCCGTCAGTCCCGTGGCCAGCTTCCACTGGTAGTCCTCGTCGTTGAGCAGCACGTCCTCGTCGGGATTGCTCATAAAGCCGCACTCCACCATCAGGCAGGGCACCGTGGACCAGTTCTGGCCGGTGTAGTTGTCGTTGCGCACGATGCCGTTGCTTTCGGCTCCCGTGGCCGCGCACACCGCGGGCAGGATGGCCTCGCAGGCGCGGTAGCTCTCCTCGGCGATGGCGTTGGAACGGCTGCAATACAGCGCGATGCCCCGCTTGGAGTGGCTGTCCACGCCGTCGCAGTGGATGCGCAGCACCAGATCCACGCCATAGTCGTTCATCATCTTCGCCCGCTCCTGGTTGGAAATGTCCACGTCGTGGCTCTCGCGGGTCATGTACACCTGCGCGCCCTGGCTCTCAAGCGCCTCGCGCAGCTTCAGGGAGATTTCAAGCACTGTGATGTATTCCGGGATACGGGTATACACGCCCGTCGTACCGCTGCTCACCTTGGCCTTTTTTTCGCTGCTGTTGGGCGCGACGGTCTCCCTTTCGCTGTTGCCGTGGGCCTGGTGCCCCGGGTCGATGCCGATTTTGACGCCGTACAGGGGAAGCTCCTGCGCCGCCAGTTCCGCCACGACGCTGGGCACCGTCCCCTGGGGCGCAAGCGCGCTGCCGCCCTGGGACGGGTCCTGGGCCACGACGTTCACGGCCATCCCGTCCGCCGCCGGGGGGGTTGTATCCTGAGCGGCGCTCTCCGTCCGGGGGGCGGGGTCCGCCGAAGGGACCGCGTTCTGGGAGGCGCTGTCCGCCGAGGAGACTGTATCCCGAGTGGCGCTCTCCGTCCGGGGGGCGGGGTCCGCCGTGGGCGTGGCTTCATCTTCAACGGTCAATCCCTCGCCCAGCCCGGGCAGGATGAGCAGCATACACAGGGCAAGCATTGCGCAAATCAGCTTTTTCATATTCGGTCCTCCTGATGGTCAGCGTGGAGATTTCTGAGTGTGGAGTGTGGAGAGTGGAGTTGAAGTTGGCCGGACGGCGGGGTGATATTGCCTACCCCAATAGGAATCGCGCGCGCACCGCGGGCGCAAGCGCCTCGCGCACCGCGCACGACATGGGAAGGCTGAGATGGCGAGGTGTCGGGTATTATTGCCTTCCCCGTGGGGGAAGGCCTTTGCAGGCGCGGGGAATGGAGCGCAACGGGCGAACCTTCCCGCGCCGTGGCGCAAGCGCCGGCCCCTTGCCCCTACTGCTTGAGAATGTGGATGGTGCAGGAGGTATCGCCGATATAATTTCGATCGACATCGAAGTCGTCCAGGGAGGCGCACACGAAGGCGGTCAGCCAGATATCGGTGACGTGGCTGATCTTCGCCCCGGCGGTAAGCTTGATGGAGGTGATCAGCGTGTCGTCCTTCATCCGCGAGGGCTTGAGATGGGAGTAAAACTTGTGGGGCGTCTGGTGGTAATCGTCATAGAGCCAGCACTCGATGTACTCCGTATGCTCGATGTGGCTGGGAGAGAGCATGGTATAGCGGATCTCGGAGCCGTCGTCCAGCGTGTAGCGCAGGGTGTAGCCGATCTTACAGCTCTTCGCATCGGGGAAAGCCGTCCAGGCCGCGCCGAAGATATCCCCGAAGAAGGAGCCGTCCAGAATGGCGTCGTCGGAGGGGATGGCTTCAAAGCTGCCGATGTCCTTGCCCTTTTTCCAGGGACCCGTGTAGGTGTCGCCCATGCGCACCCGGGGGGAATAGTTCTTGCCCTGGGGCGTGTAGAAGGATAGCACGTCCGGCCTGCTGCCGGGAACCACGGTGGGGGTGGGTTCAGGCTGCGCGACTGGGGCGGGTTCCTGCGCGGCGCTCTGGGGTTCGGGGACAGGTTCCTGCGCGGCGCTCTGGGGTTCGGGGACAGGTTCCTGCGCGGCGCTCTGGGCTTCGGGGGCGGGTTCCTGCGCGGCGCTCTGGGGTTCGGGGGCGGGTTCCTGCGCGGCGCTCTGGGCTTCGGGGACAGGTTCCTGCGCGGCGCTCTGGGCTTCGGGGACGGGTTCCTGCGCGGCGCTCTGGGCGCCTGGAATGACCTCCGGGATCGCCTGCGGGGGTTTGCGCAGTATCAGCCACAGCCCGACGGCCAGCACCACCACGGCGGCGGCTGTGCCGACGAGGGTCAGTATGCGCCTGCGCCGCGCGCGCCGGATGCGCAGCTGTCTCTTTTGTGCCTTGGTGAGAGGTTTGCTTGCCATGATCGAGGGGCCTCCGTTTGGGGGTGGAGTTTTCTGAGAGTGGAGTGTGGAGAGTGGAGTTGAGGTTGACCGGGTCAATCGATGGAATCCGCCTTGACGATGCGGTTGCGGCCGGTCTTTTTGGCCTTATACAGCGCGTTGTCCACCTGGTTATAGATCAGCCGGTAATCCCGGCAGTTGCGCACGGTGATGACGCCCTGGCTGCATGTGACGCGGCCGATTTCAGGAAAGCTGTGGGCATTGAAGGTGGCGTTGAGCTGCGCGGCGTAGCGCATGGCGCCGTCCTCGTCCACGTCGGGCAGCAGCGTGAAGAACTCCTCGCCGCCCCAGCGCCCGATTTGGGCGCCGGGCCAGCCTTCGATGGAGGTGTTAAGCAGCGCGGCGGTATGGCGCAGGGTGTCGTCGCCGGCGTCGTGGCCGTAGGTATCGTTGATGCGCTTGAAGCGGTCCAGGTCCATCATGACCAGGGAGGTGACGCCGCCCCGGTCGGCGGAGCGGTCCAGCGCGTCGTCGATGAGCAGCTCCATCTTGCCGCGGTTGTACAGGCCCGTCAGCGCGTCGTGTTCGGCCATGACGGTGAGCTTCTGGTTCAGCGCGCTCAGGTCGCTGTGGGCCTTTTGCAGCTCGCCCATGGTGGTGAACACCAGGCGGGTCATGTGCTTGATAAGCGATGCCTGGCCCTGGAGGACCGTGTCGTCCACGCGGCTTTCGGGCAGCTCGCCGGCGGGGGCGTCGCCCTCCCGCAGCCCGATGGAGAGCAGGGTGATGTTGTGTTCGATGAGATCGCCGCTGCGCCCGTCGCGCAGGATCTCGCCCCAGGTGTGGAAGCCGGCGGTGCTGGCGATGCGGGCGAAGGGCTCCATCTCCATGTCCACGAAATCCTCCCAGAAGGACTTGCGCACCATGCAGGAATACAGCAGGATGGCCTGGGGCTTGAAGCGGCGCATGGCCTCAAGCCGCCGGTTCACCGTTTCGACGATGTTGGTGGGGTTGCCGCAGGAGAGGTACAGGTCCATGCCCTCGTTGACAAAGCCGTGCAGCGTCAGGCTGCCGTCCTCTTCGATATGCACGGTGCTGCGCAGCCGCTCATCCTGGCCCTGGCGCACGATCAGCGGAAATTCGGAGGCGTCCTCGGCGTTGTTGTGGTTCTTGCGGTCGATTTTCAAGAACTTTTCATAGATCTGGGCGGCGGGCTTGCCGTCCAGCTCCATCAGATGCTTGCCATGGGCCTTTGTGACCTTGAAGGGCATCCCCAGCGCGTCCCAGCCGATGGACTTGTCCACGTCGATGTGCAGGCTGCGGCCCGCGTAGATGACCGCCAGGATGGAATCATAGGTCACGCCTTCGCTGTCAAACACAAAATGGTCCCGGGAATTCAGTCCGTGACCGCCGGTATAGCCGCCGAAGATTTGGATTTCCGGGTCGCAGCGGCTGATTTCGGCGAACAGGGGCTGGGTGTCCATCTCCGTGCCGGGGAACAGCAGCTCCGCCGCGCGGATGTCCGCGGCGGCGTCCAGCGCCCTTCGGATCGCGCCGCCGATCTGCGCCTCGCGCCCCATGACGCCGTCAAAGCGCAGCAGGCGGACGCGGGCCTCCTCAAACAGCATGGCGCTGACCAGGATGCCCTGGGCCATCAGCCGGCCGTCCCTGATCTCCCCGGCGGACATGGTGCCCACCACGACGGCCGTCTCAAAGCCGTCCTTCAGCTCGCGGGCGATGCCGGCCAGCCGCGACTCGTCCGGCAGGCCGCTGAAAATGTGAATCAACAGGCTGTTGAACCTGCCCGATTGCCAGGCGTGGCGCACCTCGGCCATTTGATCGGAAACCGGAGCGTCCCCGCGCAGCTCAACCAGAATCTGTCTCATGCGAACCCCTTCCTCTTCCTTTGAATCCTTCGGGCCCCTGTCCCGGCAAAGTGAAAATCCAATCCCATTATGATTATAGCACAGGCATCCGCCTGTGGCAACGGAAAAGCCGTTTTTTCGGACGGAAGGACAAAAATTGGCGCTTCGGGGCGCGTTTTAACCGTTTGGCACAGGAAAAGAATCGGATTGGGTGGTAATATAGGCGTAGACAGAGGAGGGATGGCATTGGCGGCGAATGAAAAGATCATCATACTGGACTTCGGCGGGCAGTACAACCAGCTGATCGCCCGGCGCATCCGGGAGGCGGGGGTCTACTGCGAAATACTGCGCTACACCGCGCCCATCGACAGCTGGCGGGACGAAACGCTCAAGGGCGTGATTCTCACCGGCGGGCCCAACAGCGTCTACGGCGAAAACGCGCCGCGGCTGGGGCGCGAGGTGTTTGAGCTGGGCGTGCCCGTGCTGGGCATCTGTTACGGGATGCAGCTGATCAACGATGTGTTCGGGGGCCGGGTGGCGTCCGCCGAGGTGGGCGAGTACGGCCACACGGTGCTGACCACCGCCGACGCGCCGCTGTTCAAGGGCGTTTCGCGCGAAACGGTGGTGTTCATGAACCACAACGACCGCGTCAGCCGCCCGCCCGAGGGCTTTACCGTGGACGCCAGCACGGCCAACTGCCCGGTGGCCGCGTTTTCCGACGCGGCGCGGGGCGTTTATGGCGTGCAGTTCCACCCCGAGGTGCGCCATAGCGTGGAGGGGACGCGGATGCTGCGCAACTTCGCCTTTGAAATCTGCGGCTGCGCCGGGGACTACCGCGCCGAGGACATGATCGGGCGCATGGTGGCCGATATCAAAAGCGCCGTGGGCGACGGCAGGGTGGTGGCGGGCCTCTCCGGGGGCGTGGACAGCTCCGTGGCCTGCGCGCTGGCCGGGCGCGCCCTGGGGCCGGAGCAGCTGACGTGCGTGTTCGTGGATCACGGGCTGCTGCGCAAGCACGAGGCCGAGCAGGTGATGGCCACCTATCGGGACCGGCTGGGACTGAACGTGGTGCATGTGGACGCCTCCGAGCGCTTCCTTGAGGCGCTGAAGGGCGTGACCGAGCCGGAGAGGAAGCGCAGGATCATCGGCGAGCTGTTCGTGCGCGTGTTCGAGGAGGAGGCCCGCAAAACCGGCGCGACGTTTTTGCTCCAGGGCACCATCTATCCCGACAGGATCGAAAGCGGCATGGGCGGCTCCGCCACCATCAAGAGCCACCACAACGTGGGCGGCCTGCCCAAGGACAGCCTGTTCAAAAGGGAAAACATCATCGAGCCCCTGGCGCTGCTGTTCAAGGACGAGGTGCGCGCCGTGGGCGAGGGGCTGGGCATCCCCAGGGAAATGATCTGGCGGCAGCCCTTCCCGGGCCCCGGCCTGGCCGTGCGCGTGATCGGCGAAATCACCAGGGAAAAGCTTGAGCTGCTGCGGGATTGCGACGCCATCTACCTGGAGGAGCTGGAGCGGGCCGGGCTGTCCGGGGACATTTGGCAGTCCTTCGCCGTGCTGACCGGCGTGCGCACCGTGGGCTGCATGGGCGACGACCGCACCTACGGCTATTGCGTGGCGCTGCGCGCCGTGACCTCCGACGACGCCATGACCGTCGAATCCGCCGAAATTCCCTATCCCGTCCTCAAGCGCTGCGTCAGCCGCATCATCGGCGAGGTCCGCGGCGTCAACCGCGTGGTTTACGATATCACCGGCAAGCCGCCGGGAACGATTGAGTGGGA
>JAFUCP010000239.1 GCA_017459565.1 Clostridia bacterium
ATGACGTTGAACTCCGGGCGGCCTTCGGGATAGGGCCCGCCGCCGTTCCAGAGGATCACCAGGTTTTCGGCGATGTCCGGGGCGGCGTTGATCGCGGCGGCGACGTTGGTCATGGCGCCCTGAACGGCAATGTACAGCTTTCCCGGCTTGCGCGCCTCGTCGATGATGAACCGCACGCCTTCACTCTGAGGCGCGTCATGGACCGACTTCAGCGGCAAGACACAGCCGTGGAAAAACGGAACGTCGTCTATTTCGGCGAGCTGAAGCACTTTTTCAATTTCCCGATAGCTGGCTTCCATGGACTGGCCGGTGCAGGCGGCCTTTTGTTCAAAATGCGTGGCGACGATGCCCAGCACGTCAAACATGGGCGTCAGCAGGTGGTGCATGATGGCGAATTGGTCGTCCGCCTCGTTTTTCGCGTCCGTATCCACGATGAGGCGGACGCGGGAGGCGGGGGGCGGCGTGACGCCGATGCGGTTCAGAATTTCGCTTCGCTTCATGGGAATGATCCTCCTTATCCGATCATTCGTCCGTGTCGGGGATGCGGTTCAGCGCCCCGTTCAGTGCCTTTATATCCAGCTTTTCATCCGCGTCCCGGCTGAGGATGCTCTTCAGCGACAGGCCCAGGGGGATGACGCTCTGCTCCGTCATCACGCGCACCAGGCCGGGAATGTGCGCTTCAAGCACAGCCTTTGCATCCGCGTTGTCCAGCAGCTCCTGGGCGGTGTTCTGGATGGAAAAGAAGCCCTCCCTGCGCATGTCGTCCTCCGCCAGGAACCAGTTGCGCACGGCGCCGCCCGCTTCCTCATCCGGCAGGCGGTAGCCGGGGTCCGGCGCATGAACCCGATGCCACAGGACGCTGTCGGCACAGTCGCCGGCGACGGCCTGAACGGCGTTGTCGCCCATGACCAGGGGCACCTGCTTAAAGACCGCCGTACCGTTTTCAGACCGGGCCTCCCCGAAGGGCAGGCCGTTCACCAGCAGCTTCACCGAGGGCCGGTTGGTATAGCATTTGACGTCGATCTGCGCCTGGGCCCTGTTTTCAAACCGCCGGGCGCACAGATGGACAAAGGGCTCCTCCGACCAGCGGGCTTTGTAATAGTAAAAGGCATCCTTGCGGGTTTTGCGGTCGTGGGTCACCAGGCCCTTGGCGTTGATGAAGCGCTGACCGCCTTCGTTCCTGCGGGTGCTGGAAAAGTCAAACATGTTCCAGACAAAGCTGCCCCACAGCCAGGGGCGCTCCGCAATCTGGGGATAGACCGTCTCGTGCCAGAGCGCCTGGTATTCCTCGGAGTAATCCTTGACCGTCGGCGCCTCGCTGTGAAGCGCCAGGTTGGCGTCCACACCGTATTCGCTGATGCCCAGGGGCAGCTGGCCGCGGACGGCGTGGAAGCGGTCCAGCCAGGGGCCGAAGTCCGCCATTTCCCCGTAATACCAGCCGAAATAGAGGTTGTAGCCGATCATATCCGTGATTTCGTTCAGCTTGCTGGACGCCTTCAGCGGATACAGGTTGGCCGCGGTGGAGAGGCGCTGCCCGTCCAGGGACTTTACCAGCGCGTGCAGCCGCTTGCAGCCCTCGTGCATGAACGGCGCGTCCCGGAACATGGCGATTTCATTTTGGATTCCCCAGCAGAAGACGGAGGGGTGATGGATGTTCTGCAAAATCAGCTCGGTGAGCTGTTGCGCGGCGTTTTCCATCAGGGCGGGGCTCTCCGTCATCTTCAGCATGGGAATTTCGGCCCAGCAGAGCAGCCCCAGCTCGTCGCAGCAGTCATAGGCCGCCTGGGGATGCTGGTAGTGGGACAGCCGCACGCCGTTGGCGCCCATTTCCCGGATGATGGCAAAATCCTCGCGGATATCCGATGCCGTCGCGGCGCAATAGGCGCCGGCGCGGTCCTGGTGCCTGGCCACGCCGCGAATCTGGCAGGGGCGCCCGTTCAGGCGCAGGCCGTTTTCTCCGCTCAGCTCCACCCGGCGAAAGCCGGTGCGCACGGCGACGTGATCGACCGCCGCCCCGTCCACGACCAGATCGGCGGACAGGGTGTAGAGCCGGGCGCTCCCTGCGCCGTCCCACAGCGCGGGGGCGTCCACGGTCATGCGGATCGCTTCGCCGGTACCGGCCTCCGGGCGGCAGACTGTTCTGCCGTCCCCGTCGGTCAGCGCATAGGCGATTCTGCCGCTTTTGTCCGCGCACACGGCATGTGGCTCAACGTCCAATATGCCCCGACCTTCGTCGTCCAGCCAGGTGCGGACGATCAGCCCGTCTGTGCCGTAATAGCAGCGGTCAAAGTGGCTTTGGGATAAGACCAGCAGGTCCACGCTCCGATACAGCCCTCCGAACACGGTGAAATCCCCGAAGGAGGGGGCGATGTTCTCGTTGACGCTGTTTTCCAGAAAGACCTGGACGCGCCAGACGTCGTCGCCCATCGCCGCGTCCGGGACGGGCAGCCGGAAGCGGGCATAGCCGCCGCGATGCTCTCCGGCGAAGTGGCCGTTGACGTACACGAGGCAGCGCTGGTCGGCGCCGTCGAAGGAGAGAAAGACCCGCTGCCAGGCCGCGTCCGGGACGATCGTCCTTTCATAGACAACCAGCCCCTGATACGGGTCGTCGTCGCGGTACCAGGTGTGGGGGAGGACGACCTCCTCCCACGCGCCGTCCGGCAGGGCATCGGGCAGCCGGTTGAGCGTCAGACCGGGCAGCTTTCTGAATCTCCAGTATGCGTTCAGCGAGATGGTTTGCATGGTTCTCCCTCCTGATCATGAATTGGGCAGCGCGTGCCTGCCCAGGGACTTTCGGTATTCGTTGGGGGATATGCCGTTGATCTTCTTGAAGGTGCGGGTGAAGTAGTTGGCGTCGGAGAAGCCGCACTGCTCCGCGATCTCCTGCATGGGCAGGGGCGTTCTTTCCAACAGCCGGGTCGCCCGCTGCACCCGGATCTGATTGATGTAGTCGGTCAGCGTCTTGCCCACCTCCCTGTGGAAGCGGCTGGACAGGTAGTTCTTGTTGACGGCGAAGCGGGAGGCCAGGCTTTCCAGGCTGAGGGCTTCCATGTAGTGGAAATCCACATAATTCAGGCAGTCGCGCACGGTGGCGGAGTAGCGCTCCAGCGAATGGCGGTGGACGGCGAGACAGTAGTGGCGGATCATCTTGGGCACCAGCGCCTCCACCTGCTCCACGGTCTGGGCGTTTTCGATTTCGACGGTGAACTGGCCGCTGATGGCGTCGATGTACATCGGGTGTACGGCGGCCTGCTCGATGGCCTTGCGGTAGCGCAGAAGCTGATGCCAATCTATGAACCGCTGTTCTCGGAAGGGAGCTACGGCTACCGACCGGGAAGGAGTGCGCAGGACGCGATCTACAAGATACGCGGCTACGCGGAGGACGGATACGAATGGGCAGTCCTG
>JAFUCP010000240.1 GCA_017459565.1 Clostridia bacterium
CTACCAGGCCCGGGAAGAGATCGCCATGAAGAAGATGCTGGACGCGGAGGGCTGCATGGCCTTCTCCAACACCTTCCAGGACCTCTACGGCATGAAGCAGCTGCCCGGCCTGGCCAGCCAGCACCTGATGGCCCAGGGCTATGGCTACGGCGGCGAGGGCGACTGGAAGGTCAGCGCCATGACCGCCATCATGAAGGCCATGAGCGAGGGTATGACCGGCGGTACCGCCTTCATGGAGGACTACACCTACAACCTGGAGCCGGACGCGAAGTACAGCCTGGGCGCGCACATGCTGGAGGTCTGCCCCAGCGTGGCGGCGGAGAAGCCCCGCATCGAGGTGCACCCGCTGGGCATCGGCGACCGCGAGCCCCCGGCCCGGCTGGTGTTCGAGGGACACGAGGGCCCCGGCATCGTGGTGAGCCTCGTGGACATGGGCGGCAGGCTGCGCCTGATCGTGCAGGACATCCAGTGCGTCAAGCCCATACTGCCCATGCCGAACCTGCCCGTGGCCCGGGTCATGTGGCAGGCCTTCCCGGACCTGACCACCGGCGTGGAGTGCTGGATCGCCGCGGGCGGCGCGCACCACACTGTGCTTAGCTACGACGTGACTGCCGAGCAGATGAAGGACTGGGCGCGAATGATGGACATCGAGTTCGTGCACATCACGAAGGACACCACCGTCGAGGCGCTGGAGCAGCAGCTGTTTCTGAACGACCTGGCGTGGAAGCTGAGATAACATGAAGAACAATATTCGCAAAGCCTTGTCCAACTCCGGCGAAAACTACCTGGAGGCGGTGCTGATGATTCAGGAAAAGAAAGGCGTGGCATACTCAGTAGACCTTGCGCACAAGCTCGGCGTCAGCAAGCCCAGCGTCAGCGTGGCGGTACACGCGCTGGAGAATGAAGGCTATCTGATCATCGGCGATGACAAGGCGCTTCGCCTGACAGATGCCGGGAAGGCGATTGCCGAAGAGGTCTATGAGAAGCATCGCTTTTTCACAAAGGCGCTGATTCGGCTGGGCGTCGATCCCCGGATTGCGGAGGATGACGCATGTCGAATTGAGCATGATGTCAGCGAGGGAACCTTTTCCATCCTCAAGGCCTATGCAAGCAGGTGTACGGGGGAGGTTTAAGCCAGTCGCTTTAGGAGGGGGATGAGAATGGATCGGCAGGAAGAGATGGAAACACGGGATGAATTGCGCAAACGCATTGGCGACCTTGCATGGGACGTGACCCAGAACGCGGCTACAGAGCGGGCTTTCGCCGGCGAATACGACGATTTCTTTGAAAGGGGCATCTATGTGGACGTGGTCAGCGGCGAGCCGCTGTTTACCTCGCTGGATAAATACGATTCCGGCTGCGGCTGGCCCGCCTTCACGCGCCCCATTACGGAGAATGCCGTCAGGGAGAAGAGGGATATGTCTCACTTCATGGTTCGCACCGAGGTGCGAAGCGCGGGAGCCGATTCCCATCTGGGGCATGTGTTCAACGACGGCCCCGCCGAGCGCGGCGGTCTGCGCTACTGCATCAATTCCGCTGCGCTGCGCTTTATCCCCTTTGATGAGATGGAGGCCCAGGGCTATGGCGCGTATAAAGCACTTTTTGAATAGCAAAGGAGGAGGACTACAATATGGAAATCAAGGCGGTTAAATTCAGAAAAGACGGGTTTTACACCCAGCCCTTCGCTTTCGGTGGAGAGGAGGGCATGGACAAGTTCGATCCCAACATCCGCTATCGCGGAAGTCTGCAAAATTACCTGATCGATACGGGGGACGAGGTCATCCTATTGGATACCGGCTTCACCGATGCCGTGCCAGAGGAAGTGCCGGATGAAAAGGCTATGGGCTTCACGGGCTACGCCATCTCCGACTACATGACCGCGTTCAAGACCATGGGCTATCAGCCGGAGCAGGTGACGAAGATACTGCTGACGCATCGGCACAGCGACCACTCAGGCAGCATTGGCCTGTTTCCCAACGCGAAGGTCTATGTGAACGCGGACGAACTGGGCGCGGAGGAATTGCAGGGCGTGGACAATCTTGTTCCGGTGAAGTTCACCGACGGCCCCTACTATAACTTCCCCGAAAGCCAGAAGATCATGGATGGGGTTTATATGGTCAGGGCGAAGGGCCATACTGTGGGCAACAGCGTCGTAATCATCGAAAAGGACGGCCTGTTCTACATGTTCCATGCAGATATCACCTATGTGGACGAGGCTCTGTATGAGAACAAGGTGTCCGTCGTGTTCGACGATCTTTCCGAATCCCGCGCGACGCTGGATCGGGTGCGGGAATTTGTGCGCAGCCATCCCACCGTCTACATGGGCACCCACACGCCCCAGGGCTATGAAAACCTGGAGGCCAACCGAGTGATCGACCTGGACAATCCGGTGCCGACCGTGTATGCCGATGTGGACTTCTCCGCCGCTCAGGGCACGGGCAAGTACGTCTGCTCCATCTGCGGCTACGTCTACGATCCCGCCGAGCACGACGGCGTGGCCTTTGAGGACCTGCCCGAGGACTGGCGCTGCCCGCGATGCAAGCAACCCAAGGAGAAGTTCAACAGAGCGTGAACAGGGAACGACAACCTATGATCCACGCCTGTGGAAGAGAATAAAGGAGGAATACATCATGAAGATCACCATTCTGAACGGAAGCCCCAGAAAGCAGAACACCGCCGCGATGGTCGAAGCGTTTGCCGAGGGCGCGAAGGCCGCGGGGCATGAGGTCGAGACCATCCAAGTCGGCAAGATGAAGATCAACGGCTGTCTCGCCTGCGAATACTGTCATGGCAAGGGCGAGGGCAAGTGCGTCCAGAAGGACGACATGGAGAAGGTCATGCCCGCTTACATGGACTGCGACATGATCGTGTTCGCGTCGCCCATTTACTACTTCGACATGACGGCCCAGCTCTCTGCCGCGATCCAGAGGGTCTATGCCATTGGAAAGCCCCCGAAGGCGACGAAGGCCGCGCTGCTGCTGAGCTCCGCGTCCCCGAATCCCTTTGAGGGCGCGATAGCGACCTATAAGAACATGCTGGCGTTCATGGGCATCGAGGACAAGGGCATCTTCACTGCTGCGGGTGAGGAGAACGGCTCGGAAAAGAAGCTGGCTGCGATTCGTGAATTCGCCAAGACGCTGTAATGCTCCAAAGATAGATACATACATTGCTCGGTCACAGGTTCAAGGTTGCTCTTGTGGCCGAGCGGTGGAACAGGATGCCTGGCATATACAGCAAAGAAAAGCAGACCACATAAAAACATAACAGACGCGCTTCAAGCGTGATTCGGACATCTCATTTAGGGCAGAGAGAGTGTCGGGCTGTCTGAAGTGTACCCCATGTCAAGGACAATTTTGAATTTTAGGGGTTAAAGTTACCCCCTGTCTGTGCTATCATAGCAGTGCTTTACCGGCAAGGAGGATAGGGCAACGCTGAGGAGCGACCC
>JAFUCP010000241.1 GCA_017459565.1 Clostridia bacterium
AAAATTAATAGGTGAATTGGATGCATTACATTTGCCTTAAGTGATCAAGGAGACTTTAAGCCGTGGAAATATTGAGACAGTACCAGGCCGACATCATGCTGGTTCTCGCCGGCATCTGCGGCATCATGGCTCTGCTTGTCTACATGACGAACACCATGACAAAAAAGCGGAAGCACATACTGATGCAGCTGGAGATCATCTCTGTACTCCTGTTGGTTGCCGACCGGCGGGCCTACATCTTTCGGGGCGATGTGAGTACGCTCGGCTGGTGGATGGTGCGCATCAGCAATTTCATGGTTTTCTTTTTGACGCTGGCCATCGTCTACTGCTTCAACATGTATCTGATCGATCTGTATACCCACGAGGGAGGGCTTGAAACCGCTCCGCGCCGCCTGACGGTCACGAGGGTGCTGACGCTTGTGGGCATGGCGCTGGTGATCATCTCCCAGTTCACGGGATTGTACTATACCTTTGACGAGATGAACCGCTATCAGCGCGCGCCGGGGTTCATCATCTGCAATTTTATCCCGTTTTTGGTGCTGCTGCTCCAAATGTCCGTCGTGTTGCAGTACCGCAGGAACCTGAGCCGGACTATGTGGCTTTCGCTGCTGATCTTTTCGGGGGTTTCCATCAGCACATCCATTATCCAGGTGTTCATGTACGGCGTCTCGCTGAACAACATGGCCATCGTCGCCATGGTGGCGCTGATCTATATATTTGCCCTCCGGGACCTGACGCGCGAGGTGGATCGCGCCCGAAAGGCGGAGATCGAGCTGTACAAGGAGGCGCAGAAGAAGGAGTTCGCCCTGTTTGAACAGACGGCGGAAGCCCTGGCCAACGCCATCGACGCCAAGGACAAGTACACCCACGGCCATTCCGCCCGCGTGGCCATGTACTCCTCCCGGATCGCCCGGGAGGCGGGCAAGAGCGATGAGGCGTGCCGGCAGGTGTATTTTGCCGCGCTGCTGCACGATGTGGGCAAGATCGGCGTGCCGGACGCCATCATCAACAAGGACGGCAAGCTGAGCGACGAAGAATTCGCCTGGATCAAGAAGCATCCCGTCTTTGGCAACCAAATCCTCTCCAGCATCCAGCAGTCGCCGTATCTGAGCATCGGGGCGCACTACCATCATGAGCGCTATGACGGCCGGGGCTATCCGGAGGGGCTCAAGGGCGAGGACATTCCCGACATTGCCCGCATCATCGCGGTGGCGGATTCCTACGACGCCATGACCTCCAAGCGCAGCTACCGCGATCCCCTTCCCCAGCAGATCGTGCGCGAGGAGCTGATCAAGGGCATCGGCACGCAGTTTGACCCCGAATACGCCCGGATCATGCTCCATCTGCTGGACCGGGACGTGGAATATCAGATGCGCGAGCGCAAGGAGGTCACAGACGAGGCGTTCATCGCCCGGCTGCACTGCGAAAGCCTCTATCACGATTGCTCAACGGGCTTCCAGTTGACCGACACACTCACCAGGATACGCCTGCGCAGCAAGCCGGACGAGGGCTTCAGCGAGGCGGAATGTCTGCCCACGCTGTTGATCTTCGACGCGCTGGACGGCAGGGTCCACGTGGATACCTCCCGGAACAGGGAGCTTCTGTTCACCGAATACGGTCAGATTCGGTTCGACGGACGCACGACGCGCGAGGAAGCGCGAAGGATCGAGACGAGCGTGCTGAACGATGACGCCGGCGCCGCGGGAACCGGCAAGAGCGGCGCCTATGAGATCGAGGCGGTCCGGCACAAGGACCACGCCATGGTGCGGATCTCGGATGGCAATAAGACGGTGCAGAGCATCATCGCGCTCCCGGACAGCACCCGGTTTGCCTACCTGTCCATCACCGGGGAGCATTGCACGATCACCAGCATCCATGTGGATCAGGACGCGGGAACCGTCCCGGAGGACTATATCCCGCGCATTGCCGAGGAAATCAACTACCTCAAGGGCTGCCCCGAGGGCGATATTCCAAATGTGCAGGTCGATGCCTGGCGCAGCGACGCGACGCAGGGCGTACCCGTTACAGACAGCATGGAAATCAACTTTCACGCGCAGAGCCTGCCTACGGCGCGCCTCATCTGGCACTGTCCCTTTGTAACGGTCTTTACGTCAAAGGATGGCAGGGTTGGCGGAGAGGGCTACCGCGAGTTCCTGCTGATGCGGCTGGACGGGGAAAACTGGGAATCCGACACCCATGTCTCCAACGTGGTCGAGATCAGCCACACGGGGGCCTTCGTGGGCTGGAACACCTGGAAGGTGAAGAACCGCGAGGGCCTGGACTGCCGCGTGTGCATC
>JAFUCP010000242.1 GCA_017459565.1 Clostridia bacterium
ATCGGCTCCGCCGTGGCCAAGCGCCCCATGGAGAAGATCGTCCGGGCCACGCTGCCCTTCTATCTGTGCATGCTCATCACGCTGCTGCTGCTCACCTTCATCCCCCAGATTTCCCTGTGGCTGCCCAGCCTGTTCGGGTACATGACCTGACCTTGACGCTATCAGGCGGCGGACACGCCGCAAAAGCGATTCGCATATCCGCCTGATGCGTCAAAAGCTCCCGCAAACGCGCGTTTGCGGGAGCTTGCTTTTTGCCGGGGTCAGTCACCGTGCCCCGGAATGGCGGGCGTCGGGGGATAGCTCCGATGAAAAACCGGCCAGCCCGGCAATGTGCCGCGCTTCCTCTGCCAGGGCCGTCTCATAGCCGGCGTCGCTTTTGTCCAGCACGGGTCCTTCGTCCATAATGGCGTGGGTCCTCTGCGCGTCCCAGGTGCAGATGAAGCTGTATTCCGGAAGAAATTCGTCGGATTCCACGGTGTAATAGACGGACTTGCCCGTGGCGGCGCTGTGGATAAAGTAGATGCGGTAGCAAAGGGTGTTGGCGTCGGGTTCGGGAAGCTGAACCTGCAACAGGGTCGTCCCGTCGCCGGCGGCATACCAGCGCTGGACACAATCTTTGGGGGTATAGACGGCGTCGATGCCGTTTTCAGTGGTGAACGCCTCCCACAGCTGATAGATGCCGATGTCTTCGAGGACGTTCAACATGTTCTCCGGATCCTCATAGAAGTATCTGGGGAGCGCGTTATGCTCAAAGTAATAGCGCGCCTGGGCGACGGTCGGGGTGTCCCCGTCCGATGCTTTGCCGCTTTCGCCGTAAATCTCCGCGTTTTCCGCCACATAGTCGATCCCGGCCAGCATGGCGTCGTATTCGGCCCGGATATCCGCCTCGGGGTAGGCGGGGTAGTCCGTGGGCAGTTCGAGATAATAGTTCATGGCGGAGCCTTCGCAAAAGCCCAGATAGCGGAAGGCGGGCAGCTCGCTGAAGCTTCCGTTGACGCTGGCGCCGAGGCGGAATAAAAAGCCGCCGCCGTCGATGCCCTCCTCCAGGTACTTTTCATGGCTGGCGATTTGGTAGAAGGCGGCGCCGCCGTCCTCCGTCCGTGCCATGACCCTGCCGCGCCAGTCGGCGGGCAGGCGCAGCGATATTTCCGGGAAATAGTAGATCAGGCTGCCGTCCTGAAGGATGTCGTCGGTATAGTCGAAGGTTGACATCGGCTCCGCAAGCGCGGGCAGCGCAAGCAGCAACAGGGCGGCCATTATTGCGATCAGTCGTCTCATGGTTCATACCCTCCCATCATGATATATTAATTATAAATACATTACATTAACAAAAGCAAGGGCAAACAGCCTCAAACGAGGGTTAGTTTTGGGTCAGGTGGCCGTTTTTATGGATTGAGGCGAGTCGCCCGATCTGGTATACTTATCGTATAGCATCGGCGTATTGCGCCGTGGAGGGGGAGAGACTTGCATGAAAAACTGGCGTCAGTGGGTTGCCAGCCGGAGCTTTGGCTGCGCGCTGTGGGTCGCGCTGTGCTTTGGGCTGACCTCGGCGGTCTACCTGTCCTGGCTTAACCGGATGGTGGCGCTGGCAGGCGGCGCGGCTGCGGACTGGCTCAGCATGGGTGCGGGCTATCTGTTCCAGGCGGCGGGCATGGGTCTCGTCTGCCTGCTGCTTCGCCGCAGGCCCGGCGCGGATATGAAGCGCTTTTTCACGCTTTCCACGCTGCTGTTTGCGCTCATCTCCACGCCGGCGCTGCTGACGGACTCAGTGACGGGCGTGATCTGCTTCGGCCTTCTGATGAACCTGCTGTGCGGCGTCATCGCCGGGCTGTATCTCTTTGCCGTCGGGCAAAATGTCGCGGCCGATCGGCGCGGCGTCGTGTTCGGGGGCGGCTACGCCCTGGCCACGGTGGGCGTCGGATTGCTGGCACTGATTGGAAGGGGGAGCCTGCTGCACGGCAGGTATGCGCTGCTGATCCACATCCCCTTTGCCCTCCTTGCCCTTTTGACCGCGTTTCGGCTGGGGCTGTTCGATGCGGGAGAGGAAGCGCCCGCGCCGGCCCAGGGCGCAGAGGGAAAGACGGAGGGCTGTCTGGCGCTGGCCTGCGCGACGGTGGTCATGCTCAGCGCGGTCAAGAATATGGGCTTCGGCTTTCCCTCCGCGGATATTGAGGCAGGGCTGATCCCGGAGCTGTCCCGGCTGCCCTATGCCATCGGGCTGGCCGTCGCCGGATGGATCAGCGACAGGGACAGGAAAAACGGTATGCTCTGCACCCTGGCGGCGCTGATCCTTCCCTTCATCATGCTGGGACTGACCAACGAGATCGTATCCAGCACGATCTGCTGGGGGCTGGACTATCTGTTCTTCGGCTTTTTCTCGGTGTTCCGGGTGGTGCTTTTCCTGGATATCGCCGCCCGGACGCGTCGCTGGGAGCTGGCGCCCCTGGGCCTGCTGATGGGCAGGATCGGCGATGCCGCGGGTACAGGCGCCGGCATCCTGCTGTCCGGCAGCAAGCTGGCGCTGATATTGGTCACCGCGGCCCTGTTTTTCCCCACGGTCTACCTGTGCTTTTGCCTGTATCGGCGGCTGTATGAGCCGGAGGTCGTCCAGCAGCGCAGCGAACAGGAGATCTTCGAGGCCTTCTGCCTGCACAACGATCTGTCGCCCCGGGAGCGGGAGGTGCTGCGCATGGTGATCGACAACCGCTCCAACGGCGAAATCGCGGAGGCCCTGTTCATCACGGAAAGCACCGTGAAGTATCACGTGCGCAACGTGCTGCAAAAGGCGGGCTGCAAGAACAGGAACGAGCTGCAGCGCAAGTATACTCTGGCGCTCTATCCCCAGCTGAAGACCACGGTTTTGCAGCTGATGCCGACCCAGGAGGACGCGGGCTGATTCCGCGCCTTTGCCCCGGAGGCGGGCAGACGGAGGACATTTAATATGAAGGTTTTGAATTTTGGCTCCCTGAATATAGACTATGTCTACGGGGTGGATTACTTTGTGCGCGCGGGCGAGACGCTGAAGGCCCGCAGCCGTGAAATCTTTCCCGGCGGCAAGGGCCTGAACCAGTCCATCGCCCTCGCCCGGGCCGGCGCGCGGGTGTACCACGCGGGCTGCATCGGGCCGGAGGGCGAAATGCTGCGGGCGCTGTTGTCCAAGGACGGCGTGGACGTGTCGCTGCTGCGCCAGGTGGACGCGCCCCAGGGCCATACCGTCATACAGGTGGATCGCAAGGGGCAAAACTGTATACTGCTCTACGGGGGCTCCAACCGCTGCGTCCAGCCCTCGCAGGTCGATGAAACCCTGGCGGGCTTCGGGGCGGGGGACTGGCTGGTGCTGCAAAATGAAATCAACCTGCTGCCGCAGATCGTGGACGCCGCCTATGAACGGGGGATGCGCATTGCGCTGAATCCCTCACCCTGGGAGGATAATCTGAAGGACGTGGACTTCGGCAAACTGACCTGGCTGCTGGTCAACGAGATCGAGGCATGTCAAAGCGCCGACTGCGCCCGGCCGGAGCAGGCGTGGGAGGCGCTGCACGCCCGCTGGAGCGGACTTTCGGTGCTGATCACCCTGGGCGGCGCGGGCAGCGTCGCGCATCAGGTGACGGGCAACGGCATATTTGAGGTCCGCCAGCAGGCCTTCCCGGCGCAGACGGTGGACACCACCGCGGCGGGCGATACCTTTACCGGCTATTTCATTGCCGGCCTCGCCGCGGGCATGACTTTGCCTGCGTGTATGCGGCGGGCCAGCATGGCCGCGTCCATCAGCGTCGCCCGTCCCGGCGCGGCCGGCTCCATTCCCGAAAGGGATGAGGTGGAGGCTGGGCTTTCGAGGCTGTGAAGGCGATATAAAGACGGGGCTGTGAAGCAAAAGCATCTGAACAATGCTTGAGCTTTACAGCCCCGTGGGTTTTCAATAGACCCTTTTCCCGTCGATCCAGGTAGAGAGTATGCGGGTTTGCATTTCAAAGATGCTGCCGTCGGTCAGCACGAAGTCGGCGTCCTTGCCCGCCTGGAGCGAACCGACCCGGTCCTGCACGCCGATGTGGCGGGCGGGGTTGATGGTGATGGCGCGCAACGCGTCGAATCCGGGCATACCGCTGGCGATGGCCATGGCGGCGCAGAAGCGCAGATGGCTCTGCTGGGTGACGGGGCTGTCCGTGATGATGGATACCCGGCAGCCCGCGGCGTTCAAGATCACCGGCGTCTGCCAGCTCTTGTTTTGTAATTCGATTTTGCTGGGTTGGCCGAAGGTGGGCCCGATGGCCAGCGGCACGTCGGCCTTTACCAGCTCGTCCACGATCAGCGCGCCCTCGGTCACATGCTCCAGCGTCAGGCGGACGCCGAATTCCCGGGCAATGCGCAGGGCGGTCAATATGTCGTTGGCCTGGTGGGCGTGGGCCTTGAGGGGCATTTGGCCGCGCAGCACGGGCAGCAGCGCCTCCAGCCGAATGTCGAAGGCGGGCTTTTTGGCGGCATCGTTCCCGGCGGCGTCCAGCTTTTCCATGTATTCCCGGGCCTTGAACAGCATTTCCCGCAGCTTCGCGGCGGTGTTCATGCGGCTTGATATGCCCTTTTCCCGGTAGCAGCGCTTGGGGTTTTCGCCGAAGGCGCATTTCATGGCGGCCTGGGGAATGAGGCACATATCGTCAATGCAGGTTCCCACGCTCTTGAAGGCGGCGAAGGTGCCGCCCAGCACGTTGCTGCTGCCGGGACCGGTACACAGCGTGGTCACGCCGCCCCGGACGGCGTCCTTCAGGGATTCGTCAAAGGGGTTGATGGCGTCGATGGCCCGTAGCTGGGGCGTGATGGGATCGTTGTATTCGTTGTAATCCTGGCCCTCGTAGCCCACGGCCCAGCCGTCCAGTCCGATGTGGCCGTGGGCCTCCACCAGCCCGGGATACAGGCTCATGCCCGAGGCGTCGATGATTTCCACGTCCCCGTCAGAGGCCAGGTTCGCCCCGATGGCGGCGATTTTGCCGTTTTCCACCAGCAGGTCGCCCACCCAGGGCTCGGCGTGAACGGCATCGTGGATGCGCGCGTTTTGGATCAGCTTTTTCATGTCGCTATGCTCCTTTGGTACAATATTGTTCGTGTGGCAGGGCCCATCACTTTCCGAACAGCTTCGGCCGCAGCCTGCGCAAATACAGCGCCGCTGCGATGTTCAGGGTCCGGTCGTACAGCAGCAGCGTGATGTTGGCCAGCAGCGCGAAGGCGGCCAGCATGACGCGGCTCATCTGGCGGTATTCGGCGATGATCTGGTCCATGCGAAAAACGAAGAAGATCATCAGCGCCATGGCCCCGGCGCAGGCGTTCCACAGCAGCAGCTTCACCGCCACGCTGCGCCAGCCCTTGAGCCTGGCGTCCAGCTGCCATTTCAGGGCGGGGTACCAGCCCAAAAACGCAAACAGCAGCGCGGCCTCCTTGTCGGCGCAGAGCATCAGGCTCAGCGCGCTGACGGCGATCCACGCGCCCAGCGCCATGCGCCGCCCGCCCTCCGCCAGCACCGGAAGAAGCATCAGTCCTGCCAGCGCGGGGCCGACGAACGTGGCCGCGGGAACGACGCCGCCCAGCAGCAGCACCGCCGTCGCCAGCGCCGCCATCATGCCGCCAACCGCGATCCTGCGGCTGTTTTTTCTCATGTGCCATCGCCTCCGGGGCTACAGTATTCGACGCGGCGGGCGCGGTTTCCTGCCTGGCGCCCTTTTGGCTCCTTCGACAAAAGGAACAAAGCGGTGGCTTTTTCGGGAAACATCGTGTATAATAGTGGAAGCGACAGATCATTTACGGGGGTGTGAAGCATGAACAAGGTCGTGATACTCACCGGCGGCACCAGCGGCATCGGCCGCGCCACGGTGGCCCGGCTTCGCAAGGAGGGCTGCACGGTCTATGAATTCAGCCGCCGGGCGGCGGAGGGGGACGCATATCACATCAGCGTGGACGTAACCGACGAGACTGCCGTCAGAAGCGCCGCGGAGACAGTATTCAAGAAGGAAGGCCGCATCGACATACTGATCAACAACGCAGGCTTTGGCATTTCCGGCGCGATGGAGTATACGGATTCGGCCGACGCCCACCGCCTGATGGAGGTCAACCTGTTCGGCATGGACAACGCCATCCGCGCCGTGCTGCCCCACATGCGCCGGGCCGGAAGCGGGCGCATTGTGAATATCAGCAGCGTGGCGGGCGTGTTCGCCATTCCCTTTCAGGCCTGGTATTCCATCTCCAAGGCCGCGGTGCGCTCGCTGACCATGGCGCTGTACAACGAGGTCGCGCCCTATGGCATCCAGGTGACCTCCGTCATGCCCGGGGACATCAAAACCGGCTTCACCGCCGCCCGAAAAAAGAGCGTGGCGGGGGACAGGGAGTACGGCGGGCGCATATCGTCCTCCGTGGCGAAGATGGAGAAGGATGAGCAGAACGGCATGACGCCCGAGGCCGCCGCCGCGACCATCGTAAAGGTGGCGCTGAAGAAGGGGCGGGTCAAGCCCTATTACACAATCGGGCTGTCCTATAAGCTGCTGGTGCTGTTGGACAGGCTGCTGCCCTGCCGCACGGTGCGGTGGCTGCTGTTTTTGCTGTACGGGAAATAAGGGGATCATGGGCGCAGGATGCGGCTTTGCGGTTGGCAGTGCTGACCGCAAAGCCGCATTTGTCATGATTAAGTCTACATTTCTACCCATTTATTCTCCATTGTAATGCTATACTGTTAGCTGAATGAATATATACACAGGTGGAATGGGCGCCTGCGCGCCGCGGTGATTCCGCCTGCGCTGGAAGATGATGGAACCATCAGGGCGCGATTTGCGTCAGAACGGATAATTGCGGAACCGATCCGGGGCTGCCCGCGGCCAAAGGGCCCGCGCGGGGATTCCCAACCCATTCGGAGGTGCGTATGGATTTTATCAAATCGTTTTTTTCCAATGCGCTCAGCGGCGTTTCGAACCTTGTGGTCTATGTCGCCATCGTCGCGCTGTTTGTCATCGGGCTGATTCGCTGCATCGCGCCCGTGGTGCGCACGCGGGGCACGCTCCGGCGCGCCGTGCGCAGCATCCGCTCCGGGGACGGCGACAAAAAATACGCCTGGCAGCAGGACGATTTTCTGGGCAAGGGGGCGCTGTACCCCCATTGGAGCGAGTATCTGAACAACCTGTTTTTCGCCGACGGCGTCTATCACAACGCCAGCAATGTTGAGGATTATATCAATGAAGAGACCGTGATGTACGGCCCGGGCCGGGTGTCCTTTGCGGAGGCGATTCCGGGGCTGATGACCTCGCTGGGCTTCCTGGGCACGCTGATCGGCCTGGCCCAGGGCCTTTCCGGCTTCAACATGTCGGATTCCGCCGCGGTGCAGCAGTCCATCGTCACGCTGATCCCCGGTATGCGCTATGCCTTCACCACATCCATCTTCGGCGTGGTGGGCAGCGTGCTGTTCACGCTGATCACCCGCGCGGTGTACGGCTCCAGCGAGCATACGCTCAAGAACTTTTACGGCGCGATGAGCCACCACGCCGGCGTGCTGAGCGTGGACCCGCTGAACCAGATCGCCATCTACCAGCAGGAGCAGACGGCCCTGATCCAGACCATGGCCAAGGACCTGAACGGCGCGTTCACCGAAAATATCGCCGCCGCGGTGCATCAGGCCGTGGAGCCGCTGAACCAGTCCTTCAAGAATTTCGTGAGCGTTTCCACCAAGGAGCAGATGCGCTTCATGGACGCGGTGATGCAGCGCTTCGCGGATCGGCTGGACGAATCCATGCGCAGCCGCCTGAAGCACTTCGGCGAGGTGCTGGATGAAACCAGCCGCCTCCAGCAGGAGAACTGCGTGGTGGTGCGGGCCAGTCTCGCGGGCACAAAGGACGCGCTGGCCGATCTGGAGCAGATGCAGACCCTGTCCCGGGAGATCCTGACCGGGCTGGCCGGCTATGCCCAGCAGCTTTCGGACGCCCGGCGGCAGTCCGACGACGCCTACATGCGGGTCGCCTCCAGCGTGGAGCAGATGGAAATCGTCTCCCGCCAGCAGAACAACTATCTCAAGACCGTCAGCGCCATGCAGGCGGATCTGACCCGCGTGACGGAGGATCTGCAAAAGGCCGCCGCGGACCTGCGCGGCGCGGCCGGAAGCATCGAAAAGGTGCATATCCAGGCCAACCAGTCGTTGCAGGATGAGTTTAACAGCACCATGGACGCCTATCGGGACTATGTCAATCAGTTCACCCAGCGGGTGGATTATCTGGCCTCCAATATCTCCCGGTCGCTGGAGGGGATGCCGGACGCCGTGGCCGAGGCCAACAACCGCTTCCTCGATCAGGTGGACCGCCTGACCGACGCCATGGTTCAGGCACGGCGGGCGCTGGAAGAGACGGCGGACAGGATCTATCGGGGTTAATTAAGCCCGAGCGCAGAGAGGAGGGCTGTCGATGCGAAGCACGCGCGCGCATACGCACCGGCGAGTCGGCAACAACGGCGTGCAATGGCTCAGCTTTTCAGACCTGATGAGCGCCCTTTTGCTGATATTCATATTGATCATGTTCTATATCATGTATCAATATTTCGATATGTATGAAATCAACATGGCGGAAATTGCCCGCCAGCAGTACGACCTGGACCAGGCCAACGCCAGCCTTGAGGAGCAAAAGACAAAGCTATCAGAATCCGAAACCCAGCTGATCGCCCAGCAGATCCGGCTGGAGGCTGCCCAGCGGGGGCTGGAGGATGCCCAGAGCATACTGGCCTTGCAGCAGGAGGAGCTGAGCCGTGCCAAGTCGCTGCTGGACGAAAAGGAGGAGGAAATCGGCGCCCAAAAGGAACAGCTGGACGCGCTGAGCGTGCAGCTGGGCGAACAGCAGCAGATGCTGGAGGATCAGCAGACGCAGATCGAGGCTCTGGTGGGTATGCGTACCCGCATCATCACCTCCCTGTCCAGCGCGCTGAAATCGGCCAATATCTCCGCCCAGGTGGACCCCACCAACGGCTCCATCGCCCTGGAATCGGACGTGATGTTCGAACTGGGCCGCTATGACCTGTCCGACCGCGGCAAGGCATTCATCGACAGCTTCCTGCCGGTCTATCTGGACGTGCTTTTTTCCGATGAGTACCGGGACAACGTGGTTGAAATCATCATTGAGGGCCATACCGATTCCCTGGGCAGCTATCTGGACAACCTCCAGCTCTCCCAGCAGCGCGCCCTTGCCGTGGCCTCCTATGTCCTTGACGACGACTATCACGGCATCAGCGCCGCCCAGAAGCGCCAGCTTCGTCTCGTCGCCACCGCCAACGGCCGCTCCTTCAGCGATCCTGTCCTCGATGCCTTCGGCAATGAGGACCGCGACGCCTCCCGCCGCGTTGTTTTCAAATTCCGCCTCACGGATGAACAGATGATTCAGCAGCTGAAGAGGATATTGGAATCCAACGACTGATATCAGCGGGTCGATAAGAGCCGCATCGCCGCGTCAGCCGCGCCGACGGGCTCAGTTACTTACGAGTGGGTAAGCGCCCTCGCGCGACGGCTTGCTTCCTTGCGCTGCAACCCTTCTCACCCCGCTGAGGCGCGGGTCGATAAGAGCCGCATCGCCGCGTCAGCCGCGCCGACGGGCTCGGTTACTTACGAGTGGGCAAGCGCCCTCGCGCGACGGCTTGCTTCCTTGCGCTGCAACCCGTCTCACCCCGCTGAGGCGCGGGTCGATAAGGGCAACGACGGATGCCTTGAAATTGTTTACGGGAGAATGAAACTGTGCTGTACTTTCGCAGACTGACGTGGTTTATCGCCAAGCACATGATTTTGATTTGTGTGCTGCTGGGTATGCTCGTGTGCGGCTTTTTCATGGCCATGAACGGCGCCAACATCTATGTGGTGCTGAACGACGGCATGGAAAAGCGGGTGGATGTCATCCTGACGCGCCAGCAGGCCGAGGAGCTGAACAAGTATTTCCACGCCGATTTCCTGATCGCCGATGAGGCGCTGGAGGGTGCGCTCAACGGCATGAGCGCCTATACCGATTACAACATCACGGGCTTTGACTACGACCTGACCATCGAAAAGCTGTGGGCCTGGCCGTGGGATACCTATGCCAACTGCACCGTGGTGGAGCGCGTGCCCTCCATCTCGGGCAGCGTCATCTCCAGCCGCCGCAGCGAGGTTTCCGAGCGCATCCCCCGCTGGCAGGGCGGCCGCTACGATATCACGCTGGTGAAGGTCGGCGGGGAGTGGAAGATCATCGGTATGCAGCAAAGGACCATACTGGTCGAGCCCGAGACCTCGGACGACGGGCTGGAGACGGAGATCCTGGTTTCATAAATCGGAAAGAGAGGGGCATCCATGCGCGTTGTCGTGGGCATGTCCGGCGGCGTGGACAGTTCGGTTTCCGCGCTGCTGATGAAGCGCGCCGGTCACGAGGTGATCGGCGTGTTTATGAACAATTGGGAGGAAAAGGACGAGGACGGCGTCTGTACCAGCGAGAGGGACTGGGCGGATGCCCGCGCCGTGTGTGAAAAGCTGGGAATTCCCTATTATTCGGTCAACTTCGCCCGGCAGTATCGGGAGCGCGTCTTTGAACAGTTCCTGTCGGAATACCGCAAGGGGCGCACGCCCAACCCGGACGTGCTGTGCAACCGGGAGATCAAGTTCAACGTGTTCCTGGATTTCGCGGAAAGCCTGGGCGCGGACAAGCTGGTCACCGGCCACTTTGCCCGCGTCGATGAGCTGAACGGGGAATACCGGCTGCTGCGCGCGGCGGACGAGAACAAGGACCAGACCTATTTTCTGTATATGATCGATCAGCGCGCGCTGTCGAAGGCCATGTTTCCCGTGGGCGGCATGACCAAGGGCGATGTGCGACGGCTGGCCCGGGAGGCGGGGCTGCCGGTGAGCGAAAAGAAGGATTCCACCGGCGTGTGTTTCATCGGCGAGCGCAATTTCAAACGCTTTCTGTCCGGCTTCCTGCCGGCCCAGCCCGGCGACATGGTGACCACCGACGGCCGGGTCGTGGGCCGTCACGACGGGCTGATGTACTATACCCTGGGCCAGCGCCGGGGACTGGGCATCGGCGGCGGCGGCAACGGCCAGCGCTGGTTCGTGGTGCAGAAGGATCTGGCCAACAACGTGCTGGTGGTCCACCAAGGCGAGGACGAGGCGCTTTTGTATACCCACGAGGCCGTGGGATCGGATGCCACCTGGCTTTCGGGACGCCCGCCGGTCGCCGAGGGCGAGGCGCTGAACTGCCAGGTGCGGCTCAGACACCGCCAGCCTTTGCAGGACTGCCGGCTCACGCTGCGCGGGGGCAGGGCATACATGGCCTTTGCCGCGGCGCAGCGCGCCGTGACCCCTGGCCAGTCCGCCGTGTTTTACCTGGATCAGGTGTGCCTGGGCGGCGTGATCATCGATGAAAATTGATGGAATAAATTGCGGGAAAGGGCTTGTTCCCGCGCGTGTGTTCATGGTATAATACAATAAGGTATATGCAGACACAGGGAGGCCGTAGTATGAGTTCCAAAAGCAAAATCTGGCAGATCGTGCTGCTGGTGTTGTTGGTGCTTGCCATCATCGCCATACTGTTGTTCAACAACAAGCTCAATGCCAGCAAGGAATCCCTTTCCTCGACCCTCGCGCAGCTGACGGAGGAGCAGGAAAACTCTGCCGCGCTGCAGGCGGATCTCGACGCGGCCCGGGTGGACTACGAGGATGTGAGCAACCAGCTGAAGCAGGCGCAGGATGAGGCCGAGCAGCTGACCGCCCAGGTGGCGGACGGCAAGGCCGCGGCTGAAAAGCTGGAGGGCGATCTGACGGCTGCCAACGACCGCGTGACAGAGCTTGAAACCGCCGTGAGCGATGCCGAGACAAAGATTACGGGCCTGGAGGCCGCCGCGGCTGAGGCCGCCGAGCAGATGAGCGCCCTGGAGACCTCCATCGATGAAAAGGACAGGACCATCGAAACGATGGAGACCGCCGCGAGCGAGGCCGAGGCGAAGATTGCGGATCTGGAGACCGCCGCGAGCGAGGCCGAGGCGAAGATCGCGGATCTGGAGACTGCCGCGAGTGAGGCCGAGGCGAAGATCGCGGACCTGGAGACCGCCGCCGCGGAGGTTGCCGATAAGGTAAGCACTCTGGAGGGCGATGTCAGCCGGAAGGACGAGACCATCCGGGACTATGAGACGCTTCTGGCCGAGAAGGACGGCGTCATCGAAAACCTGAATTCCGTCGTCAGTGAATCCGAATCGAAGGCGCTGGACGCGCGCATCGAAACCATGCTCATGCAGCTCAATGCCAAGGTGGACGCGCTTGCCGCGCAGAGCGCCGGCAGCGGGGAAGCGGGCGCGAAGGCCGTGGACGTGGAGAGCATCAAGGACGAGCTTGAAGCCGTGGCGCAGGCCGAGCCTGAGAGCATGACTGCGTTGGAGCGCCTGGAGACGCTGGAGGAGATCGAGGTGAGGCTGGACGAGGCGCAGAACGAGGCCCAGAACGGGACGCGGGGCGAGACGCCCGCATCCGCCGGGGTTGCCGCGCCCGCTGGCGAAGATGATGATTCCGCCATGGCCGCGACGCTGGCGCGTCTGGAGCAGGCCGTGGAGCGCCTGGAGACCCTGCAGGCCGGAGACGACGTGCCCGAGGCCGTGGCTGCCTTGGACGTGGGCGAGGTGAAGGACAGCATCGCCGAAATCGTGGAAGCGGAAGGCGGCGACGACAGCGCCGAGGCGCTGGACGCCATTGAGACCGATCTGGTTGAGCGCGTGCCCGAGGTCATGGAGGACGTGGAGAAGGACGCACTGGACGAAACCCTGGCGCGCCTGGATCGGGCCGTGGAGCGTCTGGAGAATATGCAGAGCCAGTCCGATGTGCCCGAAGCCACGGCCGGCGTGGACGTAGACGAGGTGAAGGACAGCATCGCCGAAATCGTGGAGGACGATGCCGCAGACGCCAACCCCCTGGAGCAGCTGAAGGCGCTTGAAGACATCGAAGCGCAGTTGGTGGAGAGCGTGCCGGAGCTTGCCGACGAGCCCGCGGAGGAAATCCCGCAGGCCGGGCAGGCGCAGGATGCCGCCGCGGAGGAGCTGGAGGCCATGCAGGCCAGGCTGGATGCAGCCGAGGAAGAGGTGAGCGCCGCCAAGGCCCAGGTGGATGCCGCCGAGGAAGAGGTGAAGCAGCTCACCGCCGAGCTGGATGAAAAGCTGGCGACCATCGACAGTCTGAACGGCGAAATCGAGGCGCTGGGCGCCCAGGCCGAAACCGACGCCACCAGGCTGGAGGCGCTGCAGGCACAGCTGGCTGAGGCGCAGGCCGAAGCGGACGCCAAGATCGAGGCGCTGGAGGACGCGCAGACAGAGTATGCCGAGCGCGTGGAGGAGTTGGAAGCCTATCAGCTGACCCGCGACATCGTCAGCGGCGAAGCCCACATCTCCACCGCGGTGGACAATGCCATTGAGGTGGCCCAGGACGGCGTCACCGCCAGCTGGCAGTATGCCAACAGCAATCTCAGCGGCAATGCGGCCGTCCTCAGGCTGGAGCTGAACGGCGAGACGATCTATTCCTCCGGCTCTCTCAAGCCCGGCGAGGAGATCGACAGCCTGACGCTGAACCAGCCGCTGGATCCCGGCACCTATCAGGCCATGGCCGTCACCACGGTGTTTGACGACAAGGGCGAACCCCAGGTGACCACCCGCGTGCCCGTGACGCTGCGCGTGGCGGGCTGACGGCAAAGGCGATATTGCGGACCGCAGGGACGATCTGAATCGTTCCTGCGGTTTTTATGCCGGCCCGGTCCCGATTGCCTCTTTTTGCGTTGCACTCAGAGCGGGAATGTGATATGATAATATGGTAACAGAAACGGATGCAGGGTTGGTGAGAATATGAAAACCCCGATGTCGGTGCCTGAAGTCCTGGCGGGTTTTTTTCGGGAACATCCGAGGCTCGCGCTGGCTTTTTCCGGCGGCACGGACAGCGCCTATCTGCTGTACGCCGCCAAGGCCTGTGGTTGCGACGTGCGCCCCTTCTATGCCGCTTCGTCCTTTCAGCCTGCCTTTGAGCAGGCGGATGCGAAGCGGCTGGCGGAGCAGCTGAAGGTGCCGCTGACCGTGGTGCCCCTGGACGTGCTTTCGGTGGACGCAGTGCAAAGCAACCCCGCGGACCGCTGCTACCACTGCAAGCAGGCCATTTTTACCGCGCTGATGGAGGCGGCGGGGGCGGCGGGCTGTCCGGCGATCATGGACGGCACCAACGCCTCTGACGACGCGGGGGATCGGCCCGGTATGCGGGCGCTGACGGAGCTGAAGGTGCTTTCCCCGCTGCGGCTGTGCGGCATCACGAAGGCGCAGGTGCGCGAGTTTTCCCGGCAGGCGGGGCTGTTCACCTGGAACAAGCCGGCCTATGCCTGCCTGGCCACCCGGGTGCCTGCGGGCAATCCTATCACCGAGGAGCTGCTCAGCCGGGTGGAGGGCGCGGAGACGGCGCTGTTTGACATGGGCTTTACAGATTTTCGCGTGCGGGTCTTTCACGACGCCGCGCGGCTGCAGCTGCCCGCGGCGCAGCTTGACCGGGCCGTGGCGCGCCGCGAGGACGTTCGCCGGGCGCTCGCGCCCTGGTTTGAAACGGTGCTGCTGGACCTGAAGGAAAGGTAAATTATATGGACAGAGAACAGATGCTGGAGGCGCTGTGCGCCGTCCGATCGGGCGAGATGGCGCCCGAAGCCGCCCTGAGACTGTTTGCGCAGGCTCCCTATGAGGACATCGGCTATGCCAAGATCGATCACCATCGCGGCCTGCGCAACGGCAGCGGCGAGGTGATCTATGGCGCGGGCAAGACCGCCGAACAGATTTCGGGCATCGTGGGGCGGATGATCGCGGCGGGCGGCGAAAACATACTCATCACCCGCATGGACGCCGACAAGGCGGCGGCGGTGGCGCGGGTCGCGCCGCTGTTCTATGATCCCATGTCCCGGGTGGGGATTGCCAACCGCGTCGAACGGCCCCTGGTGGGTAGCGTGGTGGTGGCCTCCGGCGGCACCAGCGACCTGGCCGTTTCAGAGGAAGCGGCGCTGACCGCCGAGGCGCTGGGCAGCCGGGTAACGCGGCTGTACGATGTGGGCGTCGCAGGGCTGCACCGGCTGCTGTCCCATCTGGCGGAGCTGCAATCCGCCCGGGCCGTGGTGGCCGTGGCCGGCATGGAGGGCGCGCTGGCCAGCGTGGTCGGCGGGCTGGTGGACTGCCCGGTGATTGCCGTGCCCACCTCCGTGGGCTATGGGGCCAGCTTCGGCGGGCTGTCCGCGTTGCTGTCCATGCTCAACGCCTGCGCCAGCGGCATATCGGTGGTGAACATCGATAACGGCTTCGGCGCGGGCTTTCTGGCGAACCGAATCAACCGTATGAAAGGAATTGAGGCATGAGGACGCTTTACATCGAATGTAACATGGGCGCCGCGGGGGATATGCTGATGGGCGCGCTGCTGGAGCTGCTGCCCGAGCCGGACGCCTTCATCGG
>JAFUCP010000243.1 GCA_017459565.1 Clostridia bacterium
GCCGGCGCTGTTCCCCGTCTGAGTACGACGCGATATGCCGTACCCGGGCGGGCGCAGCGCCGGCGCCCTGTTTATCGATGTTGTCTGTATACTCTTTTCGCCCGGCGACGTGACCGGGAGCCGTTCAAGCCGGCATCAGGCCCGGTCGGACTCGTTGAAGGGATCGCCGCAATTCGGGCAGAACTTCGGCGGGTTCGTGGGGTCCTCGGGCGTCCAGCCGCACTTGTCGCAGCGGAACACCTTCACGGGCTCCGGCTTTTTCGCGCCGCACTGGGTGCAGAAATTGCCGCTGTTCAGCGCGCCGCAGGCGCAGGTCCACTGGTCCGCGGCGGGCTGCGGGGCCGCGGCCTTGGCGGCGGTGTCCTTGTCTTTTGCGATATTCAGTATCTTCGCGGCGTCCACGGGCTGCGCCGCGGCGGCCATGTTCACGGTGGCGGCGGCCTGCGCCAGGGCTTCCGCCAGGTTCACGGCGGACTGCGCGCCATAGGCGGGGCAGATGGCGGCGCGGATGGCGTCGGCCAGCTGCTCATAGTACTGATACGCCTCGTCGTGCTGGCGCTCCGGGCGCTGCTCGGTCAGTTCAAAGTGGATTTCGTTGAAATAGGGGGAATCCACCATGATGGTGGTGGTAAATTCATAGCTGAAGCGGAAGCGGCGCGGGTTGAAGGGCACGTTGTGGCCCTCGCGATCCCGGTGGAATTCCTCGGTGCGATGCTCCGTCACATCGGTGCGCACGTCGATGACCTGCTTGAAATCGATGATATCCGGGTTTTCGTCCCGCCAGTTGCGGCTGGCGCTGACAAAGAATTTGCCCGCGGCCTCGTCCACATACACCTTGGTGCGCCCGCCCAGCACGCTGGTGGGATGGATGCTGTCAAACATGCGGGCGTTGGCCTCGCGATAAGCCAGGTGCTGGCGAATCTCCTCCACGGAGGACTGTCGCCGGTCTGTCATAAAGGGAGACAGCTTCGCGGCACAGTTCTTGCACAGGTTGCCGTCCGTCAGCTTGCGGTTGCCCATCAGTCCGATTTCGCCGCCGCAAATGTCACATTCCTTCTTCTCGAAGAGCTTGCCCAGTATTCCCATATCGATGCCTCCTGTCGCGGTTGATTGCGCAAATTGCCCTGATTGCATTATAACAAATAATTATACAATTGTAAAGACAAACCGTTCAATCCATCAATTCCGGTCATTCCTTGACGGCCAGCTCGACGGCGTCCCGGGAAAACCCGGCAAGGCTGACTTCGGCGTAGCAGCGCCCATGCTTCTCCACCACCACCCATTCGATCTGTTGCCCATTGCAGGTGACGGATATGATATTTCCCGCGTCCCGCGCCGGGATCCTGACCGTCATCGGCCCTTCAAAGCCGCCGAACAGCCGCATGGTCGCGCCGTCCCGACCGGCTTCATAGGCATATCCAACGCGGTTCCCGCTGGCGCTGTCGATCAGAAAGATGCGGTTGTCCCCCGAAATATCAAAATGCGGCTCAATGGAAAGGGTGTCGCCGGTGAGCAATATGCCATATCTTCCCTCGACGATTGCCCGGGCCAGCGCGCCGGCGGCGCCCACGAAATCGCCGCTGCCGCTCGGGGCGCCCGACGGATCCTCCCATTCGTTGATGCCCCTGTTGTCCGCGATCTTCGCGGCGATCTCATCCAGCTTCGTGTTGGCCAGATCGTAGAAGCCCCTCTGGTACATGCCCAGAATGAGCCTTCCGCCGAACCAGTCCCACTGGCCCCCGTTTTGATAGAGATACGCCCGGTTTACCGCGTAATGCTCAAAGACGCCGTCGGGATATGGCGGCAGCATGACGCCGGAAACCGTGGAAATGCCGTACTCTCTCTGCCTTTCGTCCGCTGCGGCGAAAATGGAAGCGGCCATATCGTCATCGGCGATTCCGGCAAGGATGGCCATGGCGTTGCCGCCCATGGCGAACATGGCGTCCTCGTCGAAATCGTGGTCGTACGGGGTCACATGCCTGCAAACCGCGAAATAGCCCCTGTCCGCCAGCCAGAGAGCGTCCACGGTCCTTTGGGAAATGTCGGCCGCGCGCTCGCGCCAGAAGGCCGAACGCTCCGCGTCCCCCATGGCATCGTACATATCCGCCAATCCCCGGGCAGCCGACACAAACATGGACTGATCATAAATATCCACAGTCATGATGCTTTCATCGCCAAGATAGACCGCCGCGCCGCTGGGATCATTCAATTCCACGTCGCCCCAGTCAATGGTGTGCGCGCCAGTCAAAAGCCCGGTCTGCGCATCCGTCTTGCAATCCAGCAGATACTGTAGCGCCCCGTCCAGGCGCTCCAGCACCGTCGCGCCGCCCATGTCCTTTTTGAGCCATTCATTATCTCCGCTCAGCGCCACATATCTGCACGCCGCCTGGACAAGACTGCTCTCCTGGTCGGTCTCCACATCGTTTTTGTCATAATCCAGCGCCTCGTTCACCCAATCGTAAATCGCGCCGTTCTCCGCCTGTCCCCTCAGGTGCAGCTCGATCCAGCCGTTCAGATAGTCCCGGTCCAGAAAATAGCGGGTGGCGTCCATCGCGGTGAAGTTGTCGCGCACCCAAAACTGCGGGTACGTGGAGCCCGCGGCCACGCCGCCGTAGGCACGCTCCTGCCCGTCAACGATCTCCACAAAGCGCCGCTTTGTGTTGTTGACCGTCTTTTCAATAATGCGCCAGGCGAGAGAAAGCTGTGCGTTTTGATCGTTCACCGCTGAAACGTCAGAACTCGCCAGGTTGCTGGCGAGTTCCACGGCTTCAAGGGGGCTGACGATCAGGTGTACGGCACAGGGCTTCATGCCCCTGTCGCTGAACCAGTATTCTCCTTCGACCACCATATCTATTTCGACAATCAATTGCTCCGTACCGAGATCGATATCCGCCGGATCCAGCTGCAAAGCGACCGTCGTCTTTTCCCCCGCGCCGATATCCGCCGGCAGCCGGGTGCGTATGCCGTCCCGGTTCAGCACATTGCCCTCCATATCCAGGATATGATAGGACAGGAGCGTTTCGCCCGCCTGTCCGTCGCCCAAAAGCGCTTCCCCGCTGCCGTTTTCGATTTCAACGGGAATCTCCAGGGCCTCGCCGGCGGTCACCTCAATCTCCGCATCCGCCGTACTCAGGACGATCCCGGCAAGCTCGCCCGCCTCTTCGGCGCCTTCCGGCTGCGCCTGGGACCGGCCATCGCCCCTTTTCACCGTCACAGTGCAAACAGGCAGGCCCTTTTCACTGTACCAGTATTGGCCCTCGACCACCATATCGATCTCCACGGCAAAGGCGTCGGCCTCCTGCTTGAAATCGTCGATGCTCAGCGCCACCGTCGCCTCGACCGTTTCGCCCGGGCCAATGTCCCCCGGCAGGGCGGTCCGAATACCGTCGTTGTTCAGCAGGTTTCCGTCCATGTCCCTGATGTGATAGGACAGCAGCGTCTCCTCCGCGCTGCCAGGGCCGTACAGCGTATAGGCGCTTCGGTTGTCGATTTCAATTTCAATCCCGGCGGCGCCGTTCAGGGAAACCTCCTCATTCTTCGCCGTGATGGTAATCCTCTCGAACTCTCCGGCCGCGGACGGCTCCTCCGGCTGCGTCCAGCCATCGCCCTTTTTCACCGTCAGGCTCGCCGTCTGCATCCCCTTCTCGCTGTACCAGAACTCGCCTTCAATCACCATGTCGATTTCCACGACAAACGCTTCGTTCACAAAGCTGAAATCTGCGGGGTTCAGCTCCACGGCGACCTTCGCGCTCCCGCCCGCGGCGATATCTGCCGGCAGATGCGTTCGAACGCCGTTATAGTCCAGCAGGTTTCCGTCCATATCCTTGACATGATAGGACAGCAGCGTCTCACGGTCGCTTCCCGTCCCGCACAGCACATCTCCGCTCTGATTATCGATTTCAACATTAATCATTGCCGATTCGCCATTCAGTTCGACCGCATCGGACATCGCGCGAAGCGTTATCCCTTCAAAATCCGCGCCGTCATGCCCATCAGCGATGGCGATTGCGCCAAGGGAAAGCAGAATGCCGATGATCAGGGCACAGTTCCTAAGCTTTGTCATAATCCCGTTCATACCGTTATTACCTCCATGTACCGAAACAATACTGAATAATCCGCCCGGGCGCATAGCCCTGTATGTAGCTCATTCGCCCTGTCTACTATAGCAAAAAAAACGCGTTTTGTAAACATCCTCGCCACGTTAAGTTGACATACAAACCGTCGAATGGTAATATGTACGCAAATCCCATGTGCATCGAGGTCAATATGAACCAGGATATCTTGCTTCGGGCCCGCGCCGCGCTGGGCGACAGAACGCCCATGCTTACGGACTGCGGGCTGCTGTGCGGCGCGGCCTGCTGCCAGACGGACGAGGACGGCCAGGGCGGCGTCCACCTGTTTCCCGGGGAACAGGCGCTGCTGAAGGACAGGGAATGGGCGCGGGTGCTGCCCTCCGGCTTCGGGCCGATCATGCTCTGCGACGGGGTCTGCGAGCGCGAAGCGCGGCCCCTGGGCTGCCGCATCTTTCCATTGACCCCGGTGCGGGGCCGCAGCGGGAAATGGACGGTGCGGCTGGACGCGCGGGCCAGGGCCATGTGCCCCTTAATGCGCAGCGGCATCGGCGGTCTGGATCCTGAATTCGTCAGAGCCGCCCGCGACGCCATCCGGATCATCGCCGCCGACCCGGAGGGCGAAGCCTTCCTGGAAAGGTGGCATGCGCTGGAGGAGGAATACCGCAAGCCGCTGTGGTAAGGCTGCCATTCTTTCTTTGGGAAAATGGCGACGAGGTAAAACCGATTCTTCATGAAAATAACATTTCCCTATGGTAATTGTCGCCGGATTGTGCTATAATAGCTTTGTGTAATCATTTGTTTCCAAAGCAGGAGCGTGACCGACTTGAACCATCTTGAGGCGTTTATCAACGCCATGGACGCCGACGCGGCGCTGATCCATCGCCCGGAAAACCTGCGCTGGCTGGCCGGATACACCGGCGAGGGCTGTCTTTTCATCACCCGCAGCGTCCACGCGGTGCTGACCGACTTTCGCTATTATGAACAGGTCCGGCGGCAATCGCCAAGCTGGGAGCTGGTGGAAATTTCCGGCGAGCGAAACTATCCAGCGCGCATTGCGGAGCTGGCAAAGGCCCATGGCGCGCGGCGCGTGCGCATCGAAACCGACTATCTGACCTACGACGCCTTTGTGAAGCTCACCGCGGCGCTGAAGAATGTGGAGCCCGTCCCGATGGACGGCGTCCCGGAAAAGCTGCGCGAGATCAAGGACGAGGCGGAGCTGGCCTCAATCCGTCGGGCGGCCGCCATCGCCAGCGACGCTTTCATGAACATACTGCCCCGCATCCACGCAGGCATGACGGAAAAGCAGGTTCAGAGGGTGCTGGAGTTTGAGATGCTGGAGCTGGGCAGCGAGGGCGTCGCCTTCGACACCATCGCCGCCGCAGGCCTCAACGGCGCGCTCCCCCACGCCACGCCCTCCGACCACGTGATCCGGCAGGGCGAGCTGCTGACGCTGGATTTCGGCGCGACGGTGGACGGCTACCGTTCGGACATGACCCGCACGGTGGGCTTCGGCAAAATCGACGGCGAGCTGCGCCAAGTCTACGAGACGGTTCGCATGGCGCAACAGCTGGGGCTGGACGCGCTGGCGGTGGGCAAGACCTGCGGGGACGTGGATCGCGTCGCCCGGGAGTACATCGACGCCCGCTATCCCGGAACCTTCGGGCACAGTCTCGGCCACGGCGTCGGCTTGTTTATCCACGAACAGCCCCGGCTGGCTTCCGGCAGTACCGCCGTGCTGCGGTGCGGCCACGTGGTGACGGTGGAGCCAGGCATCTATATTCCCGGCCTGGGCGGATGCCGGATTGAGGATACGGTGATTATGACTGCCCAGGGCGTGATCAACACCGTCTCCGCGCCAAAGCAGCTGATTGAGCTGTGATGACTGCGGACGGCCATCGAACCAACCAACATTCGACTACTTTTTGAGGAGGCACATTCCCCATGATCAATGCAAGCGATTTCAGAAACGGCGTCACCTTTGAAATGGACAACGGCGTGTGGACCATCGTTTCCTTCCTGCACGTCAAGCCCGGCAAGGGCGCTGCCTTTGTGCGCACGAAGCTGAAGAACGTCGTCACCGGCGCTGTTATTGAGCGCACCTTCAACCCCACTGAAAAGTTCCCCAAGGCCTATATCGAGACCAAGGAGATGCAGTACACCTACAACGACGGCGACTTCTATCACTTCATGGATCTGGAGACCTATGACGATCTGCCTCTGACCCACGATCAGGTGGAGGACGCCATGCCCTTCGTGAAGGAGAACACCAACGTGACCGTGCGCTTCTTCAAGGGCGCGCCCTTCAGCGTGCAGGCGCCCAATTTCGTGGAGCTGCAGGTGACCAACACCGAGCCCGGCTTCAAGGGCGACACCGCCGCCAACACCACCAAGCCCGCCACCTTCGAAACCGGCCTGACGCTGCAGGTGCCGCTGTTCATCGAAACCGGCGAGGTGCTGAAGATCGACACCCGCGACGGCGGCATGTATCTGGGCCGCGCCTGATCGCTTCGATCCTGCGGCAAGGGCGTTTTCACACAGGACGTTGAAAATGCCATCAAGGCAAGGCGGCAACCCCGCAAAGAGGGCGTTTACCCGGCCGTAAATGACCGCGTTTTGCGCACGGTGCCAACGCAGCAAACAAAAATCCCCGCCAATGCTCCTTGATCGGCAGGGATTTTTGCGTTTGCGGGCTTTGTCAGCGGTCTGAGGCCGATGGCAAATTCCATCGGCCTGCGGTGTCATGATCGTGAAATTTCCCCGCAATTTGGGCATACTATGACTGTGATTGCCGGTAAGACGGCAATCTGATGCGATGCATGAACGGAGGTGCAGTTATGGAGAATCTCGGCAAGAAGGTCGGCTTCTTGAAGGGCCTCATGGAGGGCATGAGCTTTGACGCGGACAGCGCCAACGGCAAACTGATGACGGGCATCGTGGACCTGCTGAGCGAGCTTTCTGATCGCGTGGAGGCCATCGATGATATGCTGAACGACCTGAACGATTACGTCGAGAGCATCGACGAGGACCTGACCGAGCTGGAGGGCGTCCGCGACGAGGAGCTGGAGGATTACCTCGACGACGACGAGGAGGAGGACGACTTCGATATGTTCGACGATGGCGAGGACAAGCTGCACCTGCTGCGCCCCTCAGAGAGCGCGGATTCCGGGGAGGAATCACTGGCCGGCAACCTCTGCCCCAAGTGCAGCCGCATGTTCTTCTCTTCTCTTGAGGACGCCGAGGGCAGCGAATACATCTGCCCCCACTGCGGCGAGAGGATCCGCCCCGTGCCCCTGACGCCGGACAACGCGCCCATCGCCAAGCCCGCGGAGAAGGAATAGAGCCTGAAATAAGAGTCTGCCCCGGAACAACCCTTTCGGATTGTTTTGGGGCAGGCTCTTTTTGTTTATGCGCAAAGCGGGCGGCAGGTCAAACGAGCGTGGAGCCAGCGCCCTGCCCGCGGCAGCTTGCGCCTTTCCTCCGTGATACGCCCACGCGGAGGCGAGGCAGCCACCGTTTGTGGATAAGTCAGGTTTCCCAGGCGCGACAGCTGCTTAACAGCAGCCCTTGATGGGTGTTATTTTTGATTGAGAAGCGTACTACAATCTCGTCGACGCCGCTTTTTTGATGGCGGCCTGGTGCAGCGGGCAAACCTTGTTGCTGCCGTGGGTGCGGCTGTTGGTGAAGTGGATGCAGTGATGGCCGTTGAAGTCGTTGTCCTTGATGCTGCCGGAGCCATGGGGCATACCGTTGATGGAGGCGGCATAGTTCACGCCGTCGATGGTCACGAACACCGCCCTGCGGTTCCACGACCACTCGCCCCCATAAGCCTTCTTCATCGCGGCGGTATCGGCCGCGGTCAGGGGCTGGCAGTCGGCGTGATTCGTGCCCCCGAAGCGCTTCTCGCGCCAGGTCAGGCCGGTCTCCACGTCCGTGATCTGCGCCACGACGCCGCGGTCGAAGATCATTCGGATATCGCTGGTCCACCAGTCCATCTCCACGGCGGTGCCCCTGGCCGGGGACAGCCCGGATTCACCGGCGGCGGCTTCGCTGGCGGTCTGCGTCTTTTGCGCGGACAGATCGCTCTTTTTCATGTAGCCCGTTTTGCCATCCCTTTCCACCCGGCAGATATCCCCCTTGACGCCCGTTACACGAACCATTGTGTTCAGGCTCAGCGTATCCGTCGCCTTGCCGTCGGCGCTGTAGAGCTTCGCGCCGTCCGCGCGCACATAGGCGGTATGCCCGGTATCGCCGTCGGCGCTGCCGCTCTGCGTTTCGGCGACGGGGGACGCGCTGAGATCGTTTTTCTTCATGTAGGCCGTTTTGCCGTCCTTTTCCACCCGGCAGATATTCCCCTTTGTGCCGGTCACGGTCAGCTTTGTATTGATGGCGAGGCTGCCGCCGGGCTTGCCATTCGCGTCGTAGACCTTCGCGCCGTCCCGGGCGACATAGGCGGTCCTTGCCTCGGTCTGATCCGCGGGCGCCGCCTCCCCCGCGCCGCCCGCGGCCTGGGAAACCGGGTTCGCCGCAAGCTCGTCCGTTTTCATGTAGCCCGTCCTGCCGTCCCTTTCCACCCGGCAGATATTCCCCTTCACCCCGGTCACGCTCAGCTTTGTATTCACGGGCAGCGTGCCCAGCGCTTTGCCGCTGTCGTCGTAAACCTTCGCGCCTTCCACGACGGTGTAGGCCGTCATGGACGCCTCCGCCTGCACCGGGCCGCAAAGGGTGAATACCAGCGCGCAGATGATGACAAGCGCTCCCATTCGGTTCTTCATCGCAAGTGCCTCCAAGACAGAATCCTTGTATATTATATTACAGATATATGTCAAAATCAAGCATATAAGTCATATTTATATCAAACTTATGCATATAGCCACACTTAATTAACATTTTTGCGTCACATTTCGACTTTTGCGCACGCTTTTTCCCCGCGGGCATAGGATGCACTGTGGGCCGCGGCAAGCCCGCCCCCAGACCTTTCAAGGAGGAATGAACATGAGCTTTTACAGCTACAAGAACGCCAATTCGGACACCTGCCCCGGCGTGGTCAGCGGGAACATCCTCTCCGGCCTCAACCAGCGCGTGTGCGTCCAGGTCAAGAATATCTACGACAGCTGTATGCAGCAGCAGCAGCTGGACGACGAGCGCATCACCATCGAAAACATCGTGCCGGTGCTGCCGGGTTCAGACTGCCTGGGCAACGCGGGGCGTCCCTGCGCCTGCGACTGCGAGGGCAACCGTTGCAGCTGCGAATGTCCGCCCACCAGCATCCCCATCACCCACGACGAGGCGGTGCAGAACGCTGAAAACAGCCCCGGTCCGCTGCCCCGGCCCTACGGCGCGTGGACGTTTGAAAGCTGCCGCTCCTCCACCACCGCGGGCCGCATTTCCAATCTGAGCGTGGAGCGCATGAGCGACAGGCCCCAGTTCGCCCGGGTGCGCTGCACCGTGGACGTGCCGCTGGACGTGCTTTTCCTGGACCAGCGCTGCCAGGAGTGGATGGGCCAGACCGTGGTCAAGGTGGACAAGGACATACTGCTGTGCATCCCCGACGACTCCATCATCCCCTTCACCCTGGAAAGCCTTGTGAGCGCGATTTGCGTATCCGGCTCTTACATCGGCAACTGCTCCTTCGATATCACCGTCTGCGTCACCGTGGTGCTGAAGGTCCTCGCGGAGGTGGATATCCTGATCCCCACCTACGGCTTCTGCCAGGTTCCTCCCTGCGAGGAATTCGCGGAAAACGTCTGCGATGAATTCTTCAGCCTGCCGCTCTTCCCCCAGTCCTCCTGCGCCCTGGAGCCGGTGGGCGAGGCCACCGGCAGCGGCACCGCCAGCGCGGCCACCGGCGGCTGCTACAGCTGCGGCCCGGCCAACCCCGTGCGGGGCGCTTCGCTGAGCCAATGCTCCAACTGCGGCACCACCTGCGTCAGCGGCAGCACGCTGTGCCCCCGCTGCGGCAGCACCATGACCCGGCTTTCCTGAACGATGGCGCGGCCCCTGTCCCGCTTGGAGACAGGGGCCGCATTTTGATTTACTGCCATGGGCCGGGATGACTATTTCCCCTGACCCGCGTACTTCTGGCGAACCTGGTCGATCTGCTGCTGCTGGGCCTGCTGGGCCGGATACCAGCCCTTCGAGGCCATCTTGCGGTAGATATCCCCCTGCATACACAGGCTGTCGTTCAGCGCGGAATCAAAGGTCTGCTGGACATTCTGGGTGGCGGACTCGATGGCGCCGTGCATATACAGGTCGCACACACCCTTTGTGGTCAGCAGGATATCCTCCATGATCATCTGGTCGTTCATCGTCTTTCCTCCCCTCACACCAAATTAAAGAACCTGCCGAAAAGCTGGCGATGCTTGGCCAGCAGCTGGTTCACGCAATCCTTCAGCTCCGGGTCGGTCAGCTGGCTCACCGCCTGCTGACACTGGCTCGTCAGGAATTGCTCGTGTCCGAGCGCATCTTCGATATACTGAAGCTCCTTGGGACTCATGTCGCTCACCTCCCGGTAATAACATGCCCCGGTCGGACGCCTGCTATGCGCGCTTTTTCCAAAATGATTGTCGGCGCCATCCTGCGGATGTCGCCGACCCGGAAAACGTTCCGTTTTCCTAATCATGTACAATTCCAACAAACCGCCACACCGAAGCGCTTCGGTGTGGCGGTTTGTTTTCGCGTCGGTCAGATGTCAACGCCGCCGTCCACGCGGATCAGCTGGCCGTCGATGAAGGAGGATTCCTTCGTCGCCAGGAACAGCGCCACGGAGGCGATTTCGCTGCCCTGGGCCACGCGGTGCAGCGGGGAGCGCTCCTTCATGAAGCCCATGGCCGCCTCGCCGCCGGCCTCGTCCAGCATGGCGGTGAGGATCGCGCCGGGCTGGATGCCGTTGACGTGAATCTCCGGCCCAAGCTCCAGCGCCATGGCCTTGGTCAGTCCGTTCATGGCGTGCTTGCTGGTGCAGTAGGCAATGGGGCCCCAGTGCGCCGCGCAGCCCGCCACGGAAGAGGTATTGATGACATAGCCCTCGCCCTTTTCCTTCATGATCGGGGCGCACAGCTTGGTCAGCAGGAACGCGGAAGTCACGTTCACGTTCATGACCCTCTGGAACTCCTCCAGGGAGAGGTCCAGGATGGGCTTAAGGCTCAGCATACCCGCGTTGTTGAACAGGATATCCACGGTGCCATAGGCCTTGATCGTCGCATCGAAAATCTTCTGGGGCGCGTTCAGGTCGCTGGTGTCCGCGATCACATAGATCGCCTCGCCGCCCTCGGCCACGATTTTGTCCACAACCGCCTTTGCGCGCTCCTCATTGCGGCCGGTCACGACCACCTTCGCGCCCTCCTGGGCGAACAGATAGGCCGTATCGCGGCCCATGCCGGAGGTGGAGCCGGTAATGATGGCCACTTTTCCGTCAAGCTTTCCCATTGTTTTGCCTCCTTTGAGTTAATTTGCCAATTATTTGATTAATTAGCTCTCGCTTACTATGATATTGTACAGATATTATGGGAATATTATACTTTCCAAA
>JAFUCP010000244.1 GCA_017459565.1 Clostridia bacterium
AAACGGAAGGAGTTCCGGTTCAATCCGATATTTGTCCTTCACATACGCATCCAACTGTTCGCGGATCGTCGCCATGGCGTCCCCCATCAATCGACATAATGAACGCGGCTCTCGTCGCAGCGGTCATTCCCATTTCCCCATTTGCTCCATGACCACAGGCGTCCTTGCGACACCTGTGGTCATGGCCTGTCTGTATTCTTCCCGGGGTTTACAGCGCTCTGGCGAATTCGCGGATCTCCGCAAGCTTCGCCTCGGAGCCGTTCTCATCGCCCGCGGCGGTGATGACGCCCTTGTCTTCGATGCCCATGAAGGCCAGCATGTTCTTATAGGTCGCGATCGCTCCCTCAAAGGGATTCGGGGACGCGGAGCTCAGCAGCAGCGCGGCATTCGTCGCCTTCGGGGGCTTTCCAATGGCATAGACCCTCTGGATCGCGGCGGAGAGCTGGGCCGTCATGTCGAAGTAGTAGATGGGCGAAGCGAACACGATCATGTCGCAGTCCATGTAAGCGGGCATGACCTTCTCCATGTCGTCCTTCTGGACGCACTTGCCCTCGCCCTTGCCATGACAGTATTCGCAGGCGAGACAGCCGTTGATCTTCATCTTGCCGACCTGGATGGTCTCGACCTCATGCCCCGCGGCCTTCGCGCCCTCGGCAAACGATTCGACCATCGCGGCAGTGTTCTGCTTCCTGGGGCTTCCGTTCAGAATGGTGATCTTCATGGTATGTTCCTCCTTCACAATGAACTGTGCTCGCACAGTTTGTTTCGTTGTGACAAGTCACTGCAGGCCTTCATAGCCGAAAATGTCTCATCGCTGATGTCATGCTCCACCCTGCATGCGTCGTTCTCGGCGGTCTTCGGGTCGACACCCAGATCGATCAGCGCAGCGGTGAGGAAGCGGTGCTTCTCGTACACCTTTTCCGCGATGGCCCTTCCGGCGCTTGTGAGGTGCAGAGCCTTGTCTTCGTCTATGGTGAGATAGCCCGCTTCCTCCAGCGCATGCACCGCCACGCTGACGCTGGGCTTGCTGACACCCAGCTTCTGTGCCAGATCGACAGAGCGCGCCACGCCCCTCTTTTCCTGAACCATCAGCACCGCCTCCAGGTAATTCTCACCGGAGGTCGTCAATGACTTACTTGAATGATGCTTCATGATTATCCCTCCAGGCACGCGCCGCTGCGCTGGTATTGGGTGATTGGCCTGTTTCAGACAATGCTGGCCCCACCATCGACGACAATCTCACTGCCGGTCACAAATGCCGATTCGTCCGAGGCCAGGTAGACATAGGCATAGGCAACGTCCATCGGCTTGCCGACATAGGGCGGCAGCGGCGTCTTACCCTTCATCATGTTGGAGAGATCCTCAAACGAGCCGAAACCCATATTCTCGATCAAGGGTGTGTAAATGAATCCGGGATTGACAGAATTGACGCGGATGTTGTCCTTCGCCAGGGTCACGGCGGCGTTGATGGACATACTGTATACGCCGCCCTTGGACGCGGCATAGGGCACCGTGTCCACGCCGCCCTGATGCACGATTCCGGACGCACAGTTGACGATGGAGCCGCCGCCAGCTTTTCTCATGTGGGGAACGACCGCCCGCATGCCCATCCAGACGCTCTTGACGTTGATATCCATGGTGCGCTCCCACAGATCCATGCTGCAGACCTCGAGCCCCGCGTCATTGGGGCTGGTTCCCGCGTTATTCACCAGAATGTTAATTCCTCCGAAGGCCTTGACCGCTTCATCGGTAATGCGCGTCCAATCCTCTTCTTTGCTCACGTCTGCGGATACGCCGATGGCCTGGCCGCCTGCCTCCAGGATCTCCTTCACCAGCTTCTCGATCCTGTCGGGCTTGCGCGCAACGACGACGACCTTTGCGCCTTCTTCGGCAAACAGCTTTGAAGCCGCCTCGCCCATGCCCAGTGTCGCGCCGGTAATAATGGCTACCTTGTCCTTGAGTCTGTTCATGTTTTTTCCTCCCTGAATTTCAATTCGTCCCGGATTGCCGGGTTACTTCAGCTTCCACGCCAGGTCGTTCAGGAACAGCTGCTGCTCCAGCGCCTCGACGGTGGTGTCCTTCGTGATGTGGACAAATTCGATGTCCATCATTCGCGCCCAGTCCTTCATCTGCTCGGCGGTCACGTCGTAGCTAAGCACGGTGTGGTGCGCGCCGCCCGCGGCGATCCAGCACTCCACGCCGGTGGTCAGGTCCGGGAATGCCTGCCACATGACCCGGGCCACGGGCAGGTTCGGCATGGGCAGTATGGGCTTGACGCACTCGATGTCCTGCACGATCAGACGAAGTCTGCCGCCCATGTCCACGAGGCTCACCACGATGCCGGGCCCCTCGTGTCCCTCGAACACCAGCCGGGCCGGGGGCTCGCGGTCGCCGATGCCCAGCGGGTGCACCTCGATGCGGGGCTTCTCCGCCGCCACGCTGGGGCAGACCTCCAGCATGTGCGCGCCAAGGCTGTACTTCGCGTCGGGCTCCAGGTTGTAGGTGTAGTCCTCCATGAAGGCGGTGCCGCCGGTCATGCCCTCGCTCATGGCCTTCATGATGGCCGTCATGGCGCTGACCTTCCAGTCCCCCTCGCCGCCGTAGCCGTAGCCCTGGGCCATCAGGTGCTGGCTGGCCAGGCCGGGCAGCTGCTTCATGCCGTAGAGGTCCTGGAAGGTGTTGGAGAAGGCCATGCAGCCCTCCGCGTCCAGCATCTTCTTCATGGCGATCTCTTCCCGGGCCTGGTAG
>JAFUCP010000245.1 GCA_017459565.1 Clostridia bacterium
AACGCATGGCCTCCGCGCCGCCCACCTGCGCCAGCGCCATCGTGATGGCGGCCGTCAAAGTGGTCTTGCCGTGGTCGACATGACCGATCGTGCCGATGTTTACATGCGGCTTCGTGCGCTCAAATTTTGCCTTTGCCATTGGAAATTCCTCCCTACAAATATTATGGGGTTGTATTGCGCATGGAGCGGGTGATGGGAATCGAACCCACGTGATCAGCTTGGGAAGCTGGAGCTCTGCCATTGAGCTACACCCGCGCGTTCCCGCATCCATCAGGCGATCCGGCGGACCCCCTATCCGTCCGAATCGGCCGGTTTTGCCGGCCCGGGAGCCAAATAGACCCTTGGCCTACAAAGTTCATTTTACTTTAATCGGCTCCGTTTGTCAACAATTATTTCCCAATTTCCCTGTAAATTCACCTGAATGGCACACTTTGTCCACAGGGATTTTCAAAACTTAACGTTTAACGCGACCCCCGGAAGAAGAAAGAGAGGCGTGTGGAGCGCGGCGCCATCGCGGGCTTTGAGCTTTGGGGCCGTCCCCATTCAATCAAAACATTCCCCCGCCGCTTCACGCTCCACACACCTTTCTCATCTTATCCGTTCCGCTTCACGCTGAGCATGGCCTTTTCGCCGTTGATGCTCCACTGCTTGGCATAAGCGTCCGCGGGCGCGTCTCCCGCCTCGATGGCGGTGGCCAGCACGGCCTGGGCGATGGCGGTGGCGTTCCTTTCGATGGCGCCGGCAAGGGTATCCGTGGTGCTGTAGGCGACGGTGATGCGGTCCACCACGTCAAAGCCCGCCTCCTTGCGCATGGTTTGCAGCTTGGAGATCACCTCGCGCACAAAGCCCTTTTCGATCAGCGCGGGCGTGAGATTGGTGTCGATGACCACGGTCATGCCGCCGTCCGTCTCGGCGGTAAAGCCGCTCTTCTGGGCCGGGGCGATCAGGCAGTCGTCGGCGCTCAGGGACACCTCGGTGCCGTCGATGTCAAACTTCACCGTGCCGTTCTGCTCCAGCGCGTCCACGAAGCTGTTGCCGTCAACCTCCTTGAGGTACGCGCCGATGCGCCCCAGCAGCTTGCCGTAGCGCGGGCCGAGGGTCTTCATCTGGGGCTTGATCTGGTAGCTGGTGAAGGCGCGGGCGTCGTCGATGAACTTCACCTCTTCGACGTTCAGCTCGTCGCGGATCAGCGCGGCGCAGGCGTCCGACAGCTGCGCGCCCTTCACGTACAGCGTGCCGAGGGCCTGGCGCACCTTGATGTTGGCGGTGTTGCGGCAGGCGCGGCCCAGCTGCACGGCCTGGGCGACCTCGTCCATCTCCGCCTCCAGCTGCTTGTCGATGCGCGCCTCGTCGCAGGTGGGATAGTCGCACAGGTGGACCGACTCCGGCGCGCCCGCGATGCTGCCCACCACGAGGTTGCGGTACATGCTCTCGGTCATGAAGGGGATATAAGGCGCGGCCAGCTTGCACAGCGTAGTCAGCACCGTGTACAGCGTCTCATAGGCCGCCTTCTTGTCGCCGGTCCACTCCTTGCCCCAGAAGCGGGACTTGGACAGGCGCACATACCAGTTGGACAGCTCCTCCACGAAGGCCTGGATGGCGCGGGCGGTCTCGGTGATTTTGTACTCGGCCAGGCCCTCGTCCACGTACTTCACCAGGCTGTTCAGCTTCGACAGCACCCACCTGTCCATCAGCGTCAGATCGGAAGCCTGCGCCCTGTGGATCTCGGGCTGATAGCCGTCGATGGCGGCGTACATGCAGAAGAAGGCATAGGTGTTCCACAGCGTGCCCATGAATTTGCTCTGCATTTCGCTGACCAGCTCATGAGAGAAGCGGGTGGGCAGCCACGGCGCGCCGTTGGCGTAGAAGTACCAGCGCACGGCGTCCGCGCCCTGGCGGTCCAGCACATCCCAGGGGTCCACCACGTTGCCCTTGTGCTGGGACATCTTCTGGCCGTTGGCATCCTGCACGTGGCCCATGACCACGCAATTTTCGAAGGGACTGCAGTCAAACAGCAGCGTGGAAATCGCCATGAGCGTATAGAACCAGCCGCGGGTCTGGTCGATGGCCTCGGAGATGAAGTTGGCCGGGAAATTGGCCTCGAAGATCTCCTTGTTTTCGAAGGGATAGTGCCACTGGGCGAAGGGCATGGAGCCGGAATCGTACCAGCAGTCGATGACTTCGGGGGTGCGCTTCATATCGCCCCCGCAATCCGGGCAGGTGAGCGTCACGGCGTCGATATAGGGGCGGTGCAGCTCGATATCCTCGGGCACGTCCTTCCCCATCTCGCGCAGCTCCGCCCGGGAGCCGATCACATGGATCCTTCCGCAGTCCTTGCAGATCCACACCGGCAGCGGCGTGCCCCAGTAGCGCTCCCGGGACAGGCCCCAGTCGATCACGTTCTCCAGGAAGTTGCCGAAGCGCCCCTCCTTGATGTTGTCCGGGTACCAGTTCACGGTGCGGTTGTTGGCCACCAGCCTGTCGCGCACGGCGGTCATGCGGATGAACCAGGTACTGCGGGCATAGTAGATCAGCGGGGTATCGCAGCGCCAGCAGAAGGGATAGTCGTGGGTGAAGTAGGGCGCCTCCACCAGCTTGCCCTGCTTTTCCAGGTACTCCAGGATCATCGGGTCGGCCTTCTTCACGAACACGCCGGGCCACAGGGTCTGCTCCGTCATTTCGCCCTTGGCGTTCACCAGCTGTAAAAAGGGGATGTGGTTCTCCCGGCCCACGCGGGCATCGTCCTCGCCGAAGGCGGGCGCCTGGTGTACCACGCCGGTGCCGTCGGACATGGTGACATAGTCATCGCAGACCACTGTCCAGGCGTTCTGCTCATTCTCCGCGCCGCGGATGGCGGCAAGCTGGAAATCGAACAACGGCTCATACCTCAGGCCCTTCAGCTCGATGCCGGGGAAGGTGATCTTGCCCGTCACCTTCGCGCCCTCGCCCAGTACCTTTTCGATCAGCGCGTCGCCCATGATGACCGTGCGGCCGTCATAGTCGAAACGGGCATAGGTCTCGTTGGGGTTCACGCACAGCGCCACGTTGCTGGGCAGCGTCCATGGGGTGGTGGTCCAGGCGTAGATCCAGGTGTTGTCCTGGTCCTTCACCTTGAAGCGCACCACGGCGGAGCGCTCCTTGACCTCCTTGTAGCCCTGGGAAACCTCATGGCTGGACAGCGCGGTGCCGCAGCGCGGGCAATAGGGCACCACCTTGTGGCCCTTGTACAGAAGGCCCTTGTCGGCAATCTGCTTCAGACTCCACCATACGGACTCGATGTAGTTGTTGTCATAGGTGATATAGGGATTTTCCATGTCGGCCCAGAAGCCCACGCGCTCGGACATGCGCTCCCATTCGCCCTTGTACTTCCAGACGGATTCCTTGCACTTTTTGATGAAGGGCTCGATGCCGTAGGCCTCGATCTGCTCCTTGCCGTCCAGGCCCAGCAGCTTTTCGACCTCCAGCTCCACCGGCAGGCCATGGGTGTCCCAGCCGGCCTTGCGGGTGACGGATTTGCCCTTCATGGTGTGGTAGCGGGGCAGCAGGTCCTTGATGGCGCGGGTCTCGATATGGCCGATGTGGGGCTTGCCGTTGGCTGTGGGCGGGCCGTCAAAGAAGGTGAACACCTGCTGCCCTTCCCGCAGCTTCATGGACTTTTTAAAGATGTCGTTCTCATTCCAGAACCTGATGACTTCCTTTTCGCGCGCCAGGAAATCCAGCGCCGTGGATACCTTTTCGATCATCCGATGCAACCTCCCAATAAAAAATAAACGTGCCGCCGTCCATGGGACGAAGACACTTCGCGGTACCACCCAAATTGACACATGCAGCGCACATGTCCGCTTGCTTGCGCTGTAACGGGCGCGCCCGGCAGAGTCTACTGACGCGAAAGGCCGCGCGTTCGATCCGCCGCTCCGGGAGGATACCCCTCTATGGCGGCCTCCGGACTTGCACCAACCTCCGGTTCGCTTTGCGCCGCTGAATAAAGGGCGGTTCCCATCACAGCAGAATATGATACTTTCATTATTATACCCGATTTCCCGGATTTGTAAATGCCCCGCGGAAGGATTCAATATCGATTTTACCTGCATAAAACAAAAACGCCCCCGCACCGGTGCTTCATTGTGTTATAATAATAAAGTATCATGTGCGTGTTTTGGCGGTTCAGGGGGAACACCGCCTGTGAGATTCTGTAATCGATACCATCGAGGGAGGTTAACAAGTGGATATTTTCAACAAATGCTACAACTATTCGCTGGCCAATGAGCTGCGCGAAAAGGGCATCTATCCCTATTTCCACGCGCTGGAAACCCGGCAGGACACTGAGGTCGTCATGGAGGGCAAGCGCCGCATCATGCTGGGCAGCAACAATTACCTGGGGCTGACCACCTGCCCCGAGGTTCAGGAGGCCGGTCTGAAGGCGCTGGAGCAGTACGGCACCGGCTGCTCCGGCTCCCGCTTTCTGAACGGCACGCTGAAGCTGCACCTGGAGCTGGAGGACGAGCTGGCAAGATTTTTGCACAAGGAGGCCTGCTGCACCTTCTCCACCGGCTTTCAGAGCAACCTGGGCATCATCAGCGCCATCGTGGGCCACGGCGATTACGTGATCTGCGACAAGGAAAACCACGCCTCCATTTACGACGGCTGCAAGCTGAGCTACGGGCGGATGCTGACATACGCCCACAGCAACATGGAGGAGCTTGAGATCCAGCTGAAAAAGGTGCCCGAGAGCGCGGGCTGCCTGATCGTCACCGACGGCGTATTCAGCATGGGCGGCGATATCTGCAAGCTGCCCGAGATCGTGAAGCTGGCCCGCCAGTACGGCGCGCGCGTCATGGTGGACGACGCCCACGGCCTGGGCGTGATCGGCGAGGGCGGCCGCGGCACTGCCTCCTACTTCGGTCTGGAGGATGAGGTGGACCTGATCATGGGCACCTTCTCCAAGTCCCTGGCCTCCCTGGGCGGCTACCTGGTGGCCAACGCCACGGTGGTGGACTTCGTGCGCCACAACTCCCGCCCGTTCATCTTCTCCGCCTCCATCACTCCGGCCAGCGCCGCCATCGCCCTGGCCTCCCTCAGATACATCGAGGCCCATCCCGAGCTGGTGAAGCGGCTGTCCGACCTGTCCGCCTACATGCGCAAGGGCTTGAAGGAGCGGGGTATACCGATCATCGAGGCTGAAACCCCCATCATCCCCATCTACACCTACTCCGCCGAGGCCACGCTGCTGCGCGCACGCCAGCTGTACGAGGAGGGCGTGTACGTCAATCCCGTGCTGCCCCCGGCCACCCCGCCGGATCTGTGCCTGCTGCGCACCAGCTACATGGCATCCCTGAACGAAAAGCTGCTGGACGAGGCGCTGGATATCTTCGGGCGCGTGTTCAGCAGGCCCGTGGACGCGTAACGGCGGGCCGCAATAAAGCAATACGATGGTTCCATCAATCACGCAGGGGCGCCGACCGGCGCCCCTCAGTCTATTGACAAAGCCAATAGACTGACAGGCCGTTGAAAAAGCCTGCAAGACAAGGAAGGACAGCCTGCAAATGAGGGCGCTTACCCGGATGTAAGTAACCGAATTTGCAGGCTGTCCTGACACAGGAAGCAGAAATTTCAACCGTGCAAGCGCTGTTTCCGGAAATTTCTGCGTTTGCGGGCTGTGTCAGCGGTCTGAGGGGCGCCGTTGGGGGCCCCTGCGCGTGGTTTTGGGCTTTCGTTTCAGATTATGGAGCAGCGCCTGCCGGCGCGGAAATCAACATATGTGCGCATGGGTATTGAGCCGGGCCTTATTTTGAGGGCGCTTCAAAGCGAATGAGCATGGTATCTATGCCCTCGTATCGAAGAGTCAGATAGTATCCCTCCTCATTGTAGGCGTAATAGAAGTCGTCACCATGCCGGTAATCGACTGTAAAGCCAAGCTCAATGCAGGATTGCATATATGAATTGAACATCTCGTCGGTAAACTGTCCGACGCGAACCGCAAAGCTGTCTTCATTGTCGAAAGCGATTTTGCCTGTCTCTGTTTCGGGCACGGGAATCATCTCAGCCAGCTTTGATACCGGCCAGTGAAATGTGCCCAGATAATCCTCTCTTGAAGCAAGCTCGTCCTTGATTGCGCTCTGCAAATCGAGGATTTCTTCGATGCTCATGGCGCTCAGGTCCAGGCCTTCCGCCAGGCAAACGGAGCATTGAAGCAGAAAACACATTGCCACAAGAATCGCGAAGAGCTTTTTCATGCCGTCTCTCCTCCTACTGTATGCATATATTGACGACTCAGGTACCCTGACTGTGAAGATTTCCCGGCCTTGAAGCTATGGGCCGGGAAATCGTGTCTGCGCGGGCGGCAGCGATGGAAACGGAACGCCCCTCGTTCCGGGCGGCAGCAATTGACCGCCGGTTCCACCGGCCTACATTCTTTCGGGCGCTTCCACGCCGATCAGGTACAGTGCCTGCTTGAGCGTCTGGCGCACGGCGTCGGTGAGCATCAGCCGCGCGGCGCGGGTGCCGGGCTCATCCACCATGACCTTGTTTTCATAGTAGAACTTATTGAACGCCTGGGCCAGGTCCACCGCGAAGCGGGTGACCATGGAGGGCTCGGAGCGGTTCACGGCGCTCTTGAGGATATCCGGGAATTGCTCGATCAGGCGCACCACGTCCTGGCTGAAGGGGTCGGACAGCGCGGCGAAGTCCGGCTCGGCGGCGTCCTCTCCCGCCCTGCGCAGCACGGAGCAGGCCCGGGCGTGGGTATACTGCACATAGGGGCCGGTCTCGCCGTCGAAGTTCAGCGCCCGCTCCCAGGTGAAGTCGATATCCTTGATACGATTGTTGTACAAATCGAAGAACACCACCGCGCCGATGCCCACCTGCCGGGCCACCTCGTCCTTGTTGTCCAGGTCGGGGCTCTTTTCCTCGATGATGGCCCGGGCCTTGTCGATGGCCTGGTGCAGCAAATCGTCCAGATAGACCACATGGCCCCCGCGGGTGGACAGCGCGCCGCCCTCAAAGGACACCATGCCGAAGGCGACGTGTTCGCAGTCCTTGTACCATTCGCAGCCCATCAGTTCCAGCACCTTGAACAGCTGCCGGAAGTGCAGGTCCTGCTGATAGGCGACAACATACAGGCTCTTGTCGAAGTTGTAGGTCTCCTTGCGGTACCTGGCCGCAGCCAGGTCCCGGGTGATATACAAAGTCGCGCCGTCGCTGCGCAGGATCAGCGCCGGGGGCATACCGTAGTCCTGGAGGTCCACAATCTGCGCGCCCTTGTCCTCGATCAGCAGACCCTTTTGCTTCAGCTCATCGATGACGGGCTGCATCTTGTCGTTGTAGAAGCTCTCGCCCGCATAGGAATCAAACGTCACGCCCAGCAGGTCATAGACCCGCTCCGCGTCCTTGAGGGTCACGGACTTGAACCAGTTGAAGATCTCCAGCGCCTCGGCATCGCCGTCCTCAATCTTCTTGAACCAGGCGCGGCCCTCGTCGTTCAGGGCAGGGTCCTGCTTGGCCTCCTCGTTGAAGCGCACATACAGCTTCACCATCTCGTCCACGCCCCCCGCGGCCACGGTGTCGTGGTCGCCCCAGCGCTTGTAGGCCGCGATCATCTTGCCGAACTGGGTGCCCCAGTCGCCCAGATGGTTCACGCCCACCGCCCGCCAGCCGAAGAATTTGTGCAGCCGGTACAGGGAGTTGCCGATCATGGTGGTGGAAAGATGGCCGATGTGAAAGCGCTTGGCGATGTTGATGCTGGAATAGTCCAGCACCACGGTCTTCCCCGCGCCGGAATCGTCCGCGCCATAGCGCTCGCCCTGCTCCAGCGCCAGTCCCAGCACCTTTTCGGCGTACATGGCCTTGTCGATAAAGAAATTCAGATAGCCCTTCACCGACTCCACCTTGCCCAGAAAATCCGCGTGGATCGTCCCGGCCAGGGCGTCCGATATCATTATCGGGCTCTTGCGCAGGGCCTTGGACAGCTTGAAGCAGGGAAATGCATAGTCCCCCATGGCTGTGTCCGGCGGAATTTCCAGCGCGGCGGCGATGTCCGCGGCGGCAATATCCACCTCGCCGAAGGCGGCCCGGATGGCGGTCAGTATCTCGTTTGCGACGGCGGTTTTGAAATCCATATACACGCACCTCGTTGTCAATATCGGTAGAATTTCCAATATTATACTCAAAAATCAAACCCGCTGCAAGCGGGTTATATTACGCGCGGGTAATGCTTCGGCGCGAATTACGACTTGCGCAGGCGCTCATAGGCGTCCTTCGCCCGCCGCACGTCCTCCCGGCTGGCCCCGCGCCCGCCGTAGCGCACGGGCAGGTAGATTTCCCGCAGCTCTGCCAGCGCGTCGGCGTCCACGGCGGCAGCGTTTTCCTCGTGGATTTGCAGTGTGTTCATGGTGGGCGCAACCCGCCCGCCACGCGCCCGAAGCAGCAAAAGCGCACGGCGGTACTGCTGGCGCACGCCGTCCTCCGGGGCACGGCGCAGCCGGATTCGGCCCGGTCCCTCGGGCGCGGCGTCGTCCAGCGCCTCCCGCTGTTCCTCGCCGGAGGAGGCATCGCTCCGGGCGACACGCCGGGACAACGCCCGCAGGATGACAAACGTCAGCGCCGCCAGCGCGGCAATGCCCGCCGCCTGTAGCAGAAAGCGCACCACGGGCGGAAACGCCCGCAAATCCTCGGCGGCCCTCGCCACCGTCGGCTGGTCCCCCGCCATGGGCGCGGCCAGCTGGGGCAGCTCGCCCGCGCCCATGCCCGTAAAGCCCAGCCAGGCCATCAGCCGCGCCACCAGGTACAGCACCAGCTGCAGCACGTACATCACCAGGGCCAGCACATTCAGCACCACGTTGTCCAAAAACCACTGCCAGCCCGCCCTCAGCGCCGCCACGATCTGCGGCTGGGAGAGGCCGAAGCCCGCGGCGCAGACCAGCGCCACGCCGCCCAGGTTGATGGCCCGGAAGCGGAAGGTGCGCGCCACCCGGTCGTCGTGGCGCAAAAGCCGCAGCAGCGCCATGCTCAGCGTGAAGTACATAAACAGCCAGGGCAGGCCATCCTTCCAGCGCTCCGCCTGGATCAGCAGCGCCACCAGCAGCGCCAGGCCGAATACGATCAGGCTGTGGCGAAAGCGGTCCGCCGCGTAATCGTAGTCCGGCGCGCGGCGGTTGTTGTAGACGTACAGCGGCAGATAGACCAGCATCGGCAGCGACACCAGCCGCCCCGCGGTGTTCCCCGCCACGATCATGCAGGGCACGATGGCCGCCATGGGCAGCCAGCGCAGATACGGCCTGCCCCGCCCCGTCAGCCTGCCGCTGAGCCAGCAGGCCGCCAGCAGCATGACCGGCACCCACACCAGGCCCGCCGCGCAAAAGCGCAGCAGCCCCAGGCAACCCAGAGCGCCGAAGTACAGCATGGCGTCGCAGAAGAAGGGCAGCGCATAGGCAAGGGACATGGGACGGCCTCCTTTTTTGATGGGCGCTTCGATGGAGACATGCGGCGCGAGCCTGCCGCGCTATTTTTCCATATCCTCCCCGGTGAGCGCCAGCGGCGCTTCTCCCGTGGCGACGCGCAGCCGCGCGAGCAGCTGCGGGTGCAGATCGTTGCGCACGGGGGTGATGAATATGTGGCCCCGGCCCACCGAGGCCCGGGACAGAGCCCGATCGACCAGGCCCTCCAGCGTGTCCCGGCCGGCGCAGTCCGCGCGACCCAGGCCCTCCAGCACCGTGGCCAGGTGCGCTCGGCCCAGCCCGTCCCCCACCTCGCCAAAGCCGTCGGGCATACCCAGGCTGCTGTAATTTGAGATGAAGGCATAGGGGATGCGCTCGTCCTCCAGCGCCTCGCACACGCCCCGGCACAGCGAAAACGCCGCCTCCAGCATCCGCGCGCCGTAGCTGCCGAAGGCGAAGGTATGAACGTTCAGCATCACGGTGACGGTGCGCTCCACCGTGTAGTCCTGGCAGCGCACCATCATGCGGCCCTGCCGGGCGGTCTGCGTCCAGGAGATCTGCTTCATGGGCTCCCTGCCGGTGTACTCCCGAAAGCCCAGGGTCAGCACCGGGTCCTCCATAATGAAGCGGTTCACGGACCGTTCGCCCATCCAGCCGCCCATCAGCTGCCGGACCTGATCGGCCGGGACCCTGCGCGGCAGGATCACCAGCTCCCGCAGCAGCTCCACCCGGACCGGGGCGGTACTCAGCCCCATGAAATCGCCGCCCTCCAGCGTCGCCCCCAGGAACAGATACCTTCCCCGCTCCGGCAGGGAAAAATCCGTCCGCCGGGTCAGCCGCTGGCGGGGCATCATATACACGGTGCTGCACAGCGCGCCGCGGTGGTTCGATACGTCCCCCACCCTCAGCTCCACCGCCGCCTTCAGCGCGTCGGGCACGTTTTCATTGACGCGGATAAACGGCAGTATGCGCCGCCGCCGGTTGGTGATCACCGTGATCAGCTGCAACGCCTCGTCCGGCTCCGCCACGGGCTTTGAGGGCTTCACATCGTATTCCACGCCCTCCAGCCCCCGGCGAAGCGACCAGAATTCCACCCCGGCGATCATCGCCGCCAGCATCAGCAAAAAGGCAATCACGGCAGCGCCTCGACGGGCACGGGGATGCGGTCCACCAGGTGCATCAGCCGCGCCTCCGCGTCCTCGCGCTTCAGGCCCGCCCCGGCGGTGACGCGGTGGGACAGCACGCAGGGCGCCATGCGGCGGATGTCCTCCGGCAGGGCATAATCCCGCCCGGAGAGCGCCGCGCAGGCCTGCACTGCCTTGTACAGCGCAATGGCGCCCCGGGTGGACACGCCGCAGCCGAAATCGCCCCCGCGGGTGCCCGTCACCAGCTCCATCAAATACCCGGCCACCGCGTCGGAAACCTGCACCCGGCGATAGTTTTCCCGGACCCAGGCGGTCTGCTCATCGGTCACGGCCCGCCCGATGCCGCCTATGATATCCACCGTGTCCTGCCGCCTGAGGACCGCCAGCTCGTCCTCCCGGTCCATGTAGCCCAGCGCCAGCCGCATGAAAAAGCGGTCGATCTGGGCCTCCGGCAGCGGGAAGGTGCCGTAGGATTCCAGAGGGTTCTGGGTGGCCATGACCAGAAAGCGCTCCCCCAGCGGCCGGGTCTGGCCGTCCACGGTGATCTGCCGCTCCTCCATGGCCTCCAGCAGCGCCGCCTGCGTGCGCGGTGTGGCACGGTTGACCTCGTCCGCCAGGATCACATCGTTGAACAGCGGGCCGGGCCGGAAGCGGAACTCGCCCTGCTTCTGGTCGTAAAAGTTGATGCCCGTCAGGTCCGAGGGCTGCAGATCCGGCGTGAACTGCACGCGGCTGAAGCTGCCCCCGATGGCGCGGGCAAAGGCGCGCAACAGCATGGTCTTTCCCGTGCCGGGCACATCCTCCAGCAGCACATGGCCGCCGCAGATATAGCAAATCAGCACCTTTTCAATCTGGTCCGCCTTGCCGACGATGGCCCGGGACACGGCGGAAACGACGCTGTCCCTGTATTCGACGAATTTTGGCATCTCCATGCAAGCACCTCTTTACGGTACGTTTTCCTGTTTGTAATACATTATAACCATTTCCCCTGCGCCGTGCAAGGGTTACGGCGCGATATCGGCCCATAACCGCCGTGATTCCGTCCGGGCGGGGACTTGTGGGCTTTGTGTTTTTCTGATATAATAGGTATAGTTGTAATGAGTGGCAGAATGTCCATTCACAAAACGCATGACGAGGAGTGATACCGTGAAGACGCTGAACCTGTTGGGCTTTGACTTCGGCGCGTCCAGCGGCAGGGCCATGCTGGGCACGCTCAGCGACGGCAAGCTGGATATCCGCGAAATCCACCGCTTTTCCAACGACCCTGTGATGCTGTGCGGCCGGTTCGTGTGGGACGTGCCGCGCCTGGTATATGAGATGAAGCAGGCGCTCCTGAAGCTCTCCCACATGGACGTAAAGGTGGACGCCATCGGCATCGATACCTGGGGCGTGGACTACGGCCTGCTGGACAAAAACGGCCATCTGCTGGGCCTGCCGGTGAACTACCGCGATGACCGCACCCTCGGTATGCGGGAAAAGGTGCGCGAAATCATCCCGGACGCGGAACTGTTCGCCCGCACGGGCCTGGCCTACAACCAGTTCAACACGCTCTACCAGCTCTACGCCATGCGCCAGGAGGGCGACCCCACGCTGGACGCCGCGGAGGAGCTGCTGTTCATGCCGGATCTGCTGGCCTATCTGCTCACAGGCAGCAAGGGCACGGAATACACCATCGCGTCCACCAGCGAAATGATCAACCCCTATACCCGCGACTGGGACCGGGAGCTGCTGGAAAGGCTGGGCATCCCCACGAAGATGCTGGGCGAGGTGAAGCTGCCGGGCACCGTGCGCGGCACGCTGCTCAAAGACATTGCCCGGGAGTGCGGCGTGGATGAGATCCCGGTCATCGCCGTGGGCGGCCACGACACCGCCAGCGCCGTGGCCGCCGTGCCCGCCAGGGACGCGGACTTTGCCTACATCAGCTCCGGCACTTGGTCGCTTCTGGGCGCGGAGCTGCCTAGGCCCCTGTGCGCGGAGGGCGTGATGAACGCCAACTACACCAACGAGGGCGGCGTGGACGGCTCCATCCGCCTGCTCAAGAACATCATGGGCCTGTGGATCATACAGGAGTGCAAGCGCGAATGGGACCGCCGCTCAGACGCCGTGGATTTCGCCGGGCTGGTGGAGCTGGCCATGGCCGCGCCCGCCTTCAAGGCCATCATCGATGTGGACGACCCTTGCTTTCTCGCTCCCGGGGACATGCCCGCCCGCATCCGGGAATACTGCCGCAAAACCGGCCAGGCCGTGCCCGAGGGCCGGGGCGAGATTTCCCGCGTGATTTACGAGGGGCTGGCCCTCAAGTACCGCTGGGCCATCGAGCGGCTGGAAAGGGACATGCTGGGCAGGCCCATCAAGAGCCTGAACATCGTGGGCGGCGGCAGCAAAAACGCGCTGCTCAACAAATTCACCGCCGAGGCCATCCGGCGCCCCGTCATCGCCGGCCCCAGCGAGGGCACCGTGATCGGCAACCTGCTGATGCAGGCCGTGGCTCTGGGCGAAATCGAGGATATCTGGGCGCTGCGCCGGGTGGTGGAGGCCTCCTTCCCCACAGAGACGTTCACGCCCGAAACCGACGGCGCGGCCTGGGACCAGGCCTACGCGAAGTACCTGAAGCTGTTTGCCTGACGCGCCATGATATTCAATTTTGAACACGGAGCGCTGCCCGGATCGCTGGAGCTGGCCTATCTGGGCGACAGCCTGTACGACCTGTACGTGCGGGAGCATCTGATTGTCCGGGGCGGAAAGGTGCGCGCGCTGCACCGCCAGGCCATATCCCTGGTGTGCGCCCACGCCCAGAGCGAGGCGCTGGGGCGCGTGCTGGACATGCTCACCGAAGCGGAGGCCGACGTGGTGCGCCGCGCCCGCAACGCCCATCAGAGCCCGCCCAAAAACGCCGATCCCGGCGAATACCACCGCGCCACCGCCCTGGAGGCGCTGGTGGGCTGGCTGTACGTCACCGGCCAGCGGGAGCGCATGAACGAAATTCTGGCAGCGGCGCTGCCCTTTGAACCACAGCCAAAGGAGCCTTGAACATGAGCAACGATGACAATCGCCGCAAGCCCTATCCGGGCAATCGCGCTCAGGGGGCGGGACGGCGGGTTTATCCCGGCGCCACGGGCGGCGGGCCCCGGGTGGGCCGCGTGGAGCGCAACGTGCCCCGGGCACAGCAGGTGGACGATGTCCCCGATGCCCCTCAGTGGGAGGGCGACGCGCCTCGCGGGCCCCGCGCGGCGGTTCACCACGGCAGCGCCTATCGCGCCCCCGCCGGGCCCCGGCAGTACAAGCGCGCCCCTTCGGAGGCCGGCCAGGCTGCGGCCGACCCCACGGACGACGGCCATCTGCTGGCCGGGCGCAACCCCATACGGGAGGCGCTCAGGGCCGGAAGGCCGGTGGAAAAGCTGCTGGTGGCCTCGGGCGATCTGTCCGGCGCGGCCCAGGAGCTGATCCGCATGGCCCGCGAATCCGGCGCCGTCGTGCAGCAGGTGGACCGATCCCGGCTGGATCAGATCTACCCCGCCCACCAGGGGATGCTGGCCTATGTGGCCGCTGTGCCCTACGCGCAGCTGGAGGACGTGCTGGCCGCGGCCCGCGAAAGGGGCGAGGCGCCCTTTTTGATCCTGCTGGACGGCATCACCGATCCCCACAACCTGGGGGCCATCGTCCGCACGGCGGAGTGCGCCGGCGCCCACGGCGTGGTGATCCCGGAGCGCCGCGCGGCGGGGCTGACCCCGGCGGCGGCCAAGGCCGCGGCGGGCGCGCTGAGCCACATGCCCATCGTGCGGGTCAAGAACCTGAACCGCACCGTTGAGGAACTCAAGGCGCAAAACATCTGGGTCGTCGGCACCGCCATGGACGGGGAAAACGCCCTGGACGCCGATCTGAGCGGCCCCATAGCGCTGGTCATCGGCTCAGAGGGAGAGGGCATCGCCCGTCTGACGCTGGAAAAGTGCGACCGCACCATCTCCCTGCCCATGCTGGGGCAGATCGAATCGCTGAACGCCTCTGTGGCGGCGGGCATCCTGATGTATGAGGTCGTCCGCGCGAGGGCAAAGTGAGCGGGGCGCGCGCGGGCAGAGCGCCCCGGCGTATGCTGATCGTGGACGGCTACAACATCATCAACGCCCGGCGCGACGGCGGCGCGGGCATGTCCGCCAGCACCCTCGCGGACGCGCGGGAACACCTGGTGGCGGAGCTGATGGATTACGCGGGCTATTCCGAGCAGCAGGTGGTGCTGGTGTTCGACGCCTGGATGTCCGACAGGACCCAGCGCACCGAGGAGCAGCGCGGGGCGGTCACGGTGGTGTACACCCAGAAGGGCGAAATCGCCGACCGCTACATCGAAAGGCTGTGCGACAGCCTGGCAAACGACATCGAGCTTCGGCGCGTGGAGGTGCGGGTGGCGTCCTCGGACGGGCTGGAGCAGACCATCATACTCGGGCGCGGGGCCAGCCGCATGTCTGCACGGGAGCTGATGCTGGAAATGCAGCAGCTGCGTGCGTCGGGCATACAGCAGGTCGCCCAAAGGCCGGCCTCGCGGCGAAACCCCATCGCGGAACATTTGCCGCCGGAGGTGCGCCAAAAGCTGGATGAAATGAGAAAGGGCCATCGAAAATAGGGGACGACGCATGTATACTACACAGGATTTTGAAGGCATGGCGGACGAGCAGATCGTCCTGCTGGCGCAGGATGCCAACGGCGCGGCGCTGGAATATTTGCTGAACAAATACAAGAACTTCGTGCGCAGCAAGGCGCGAAGCTATTTCCTCATCGGCGCGGACCACGAGGACATTGTTCAGGAGGGCATGATCGGCCTGTACAAGGCCATACGCGATTACCGGGCGGAAAAGCTGTCGTCCTTCCGGGCGTTCGCGGAGCTGTGCGTCACGCGGCAGATCATCACCGCCATCAAGACGGCCACCCGCCAGAAGCACATCCCCCTGAATAGCTATATTTCGCTGAACAAGCCCATTTATGAGGAGGACTCCGACCGCACGCTGCTGGACGTGATCACCGAGGAGGGCACCTCCAACCCGGAGGAGATGTTCATCGACCGGGAGGACCTCTCGCTGATCGAGGGCAAGATCGGCCAGATGCTCTCCGATCTGGAAAAGGACGTGCTGGTGCGCTACATGGAGGGCAAGAGCTATGTGGAAATCGCAGGGGAGATGGGCCGCCACGTCAAATCCATCGACAACGCGCTGCAAAGAATCAAGCGCAAGCTGCTGAAGTATTTGGAGGAAAAATAGTTTTCCAATATAAAGCGCCGCAGAAAGGCATATAACAGCTTTACGGATACGGCATAGCCCAAATCACAGCTATGCCGTTTTATCCCCAAAGCACGCATGGCATGAAGAATAGCGCCTGCTCCGTTTGGCCCTTTCGCATTATGAACGAAGCCCCGCAGCGGCCGGCATTGCCATCGCCGCTATTTCGTCGGACAGTCTGCGACAGAAGGCAGTCAATTCTCCCTGTTTTGTAATAGAGCCAAGGGCAACTTTGACGGCCGAAACCGTCACATCTTCCATTTCATAGCTTGAAACAATTTCAGCATGTCCGGATTCGATTTGTCCGCAAGCGAATGTCGGATAGGCAAGAAACAGCCTTTTCGCTCCCGCGGCATGGCAAAATGCAAACGCTTCATATAGATCGCTTCGATCGATTTCCGGGGATTCCTTTTCAGAAATGGATTTGTATTTCGCATCGACAAGAAAGACCGGCTCCGCATAATCGTTGATTGCATAAATCGCCACGTCCGGGTAAACGTTAATCTGTGAGCTTCTTTCGCCGGTTCTCTTGCGCCCCCAGGGTATGGCGGCCTGAGGTACGACGCGCAGCCTGCTTCCAAGTCCGACCCGGAACGCTACAGTAACGAGCCATTCCCATATTCTCCATGTGTCGACCATAAAGCCGGGAGACATGATTTCACCATTTTCCAGAGAACCTCCCATGCCTGCGACAACATCAAGAGAAAGGTTATAGAGTTCCGTCCATTCCCGGTTTCTTGCGGGAACCTTCAGCCGGTGCAGGCTCCCTGCCGGCTGCCTGCCAAGCTCCTGTACCGCTCGAATCAGATTCAGCCGAATCGACGCATCCACAACATATGGAAGTACGATTTTCAATGCGGAGCTGATCGCGGCATTGTACGGATTTGCTCTGTCGAATGACACGCGCTCCTGCGGAACGCCGTCCGGATTTCTTTCAAATATACGTTCGAAATCGATCTCACCGTCAACGGAATAATCATAAAACCCTTCGCGGCGGTATTGACGAATGGGTTTTCTGCGCAGGGCCGCATATTCCCGGGCCATGATTCGCCCGGCTATATCATAGAGAGAATCTTTATAGGATGTGCCGGATCGAATATGCTCACTCGCAATAACGCTTCCATATTTCGAAAGGGCCGCGAGCAGAAATAACGACGCTCTCCAATCGCTTTCCACCTGAGGATCGAGCATCTTGGGTATGATCTCAAGCTCCGTGTCCCTGGAAAGGCGCATTTTCCCGGCTATTCCAAGCGCACGGAGCTTTCCGTCAGATATCACCAAGGCATTGCGGTTAATATGCAGAGCATGTCGAATGACACTGTTTGCCCGGTCTATCAATTGCCGACACGCTTCGGATATTTCTATGCCCTTGCCGTATTCAACAATCGACAGCTTCACGCGTCATCTCCCTCCAGAAGTGATCGATACAATCCATATACAGTGGAACGGTTGATAGCGGTATGCGAAAGAACGAATTTTGTTTCCCCGGCAAAGTAAACTTCATTAAGAAAATACGGGGAATCTTCACGCTCCGAATTCAGGATGTATGCCATTGCAACCGGCTCCCCAAAGAACAGTTCTTCGATATGAGCATAGATCATCGACCAGACATCCAAAACAAAATCCAGCGCGTCATCAATCCCGCTTCCCCTCGGCAATATCGAAAGCAGGATTCCCTGTCCCAACTGATATTCCGGGCCGCGGCCGATCACGATCTTCTTATTTATGGCCTCCAGCGCTTTAATCGCAGCGTTGTAAACATCCCGGGCGGACGGATTTTCATTGGGAATTACGTCATCTGGCCGACCCCCAAACCTGGCATAGGCGGGAGCATAATCCGGCGCAAGCTTTACGCTCATCCATCTGCGCATAAAAGCAACATCGAGCGGCGCAACAGAAACATCGGCCTGGTTCATCGCCGCGAGAATATAGAGATGCGGCGAAAACGCATATTCGATATAGCCGTCCGTTTCAGGGCTTAAGATTTCAAAAAACTGTGTGTTCTCTGCCGGGGTATTATCGTCTCCGAGCCTCTTGTCGGGCTCTATCGTGACAATACTGCCCCCGAACACTTCAATCGCCGGCCCTCGATTAAGCTCGTCAATTATCAGCAGCGCCGCGCTGTCGGGTTGTTTGGCAAACTCGTTGGCGCGATAAAGGATGCCTTCGCTGATTTGGTATCCTTCCGTTCCATCATATCGCGGCGTGATTCCAGTCAGGAAATCACGGTATTTTGAATTTTGATGAAGCGTCGTTCTAAAGACCTTCCTGCGCGGCCTTTGCAGCATGGGCAGCGCTCCCAAATTTTCGTTCTCAGGGATTGCCGGAATCGGGATTGCCGCGCCCGGATGGTGTGTCGGCATCGGATCGATGGCCACGCCGCGCTCAAACAAACGGGCAACATCGTTCATCAGCTTTGATTTCCCGGTTCCCGGCGCGCCCATGAGCAGAACGTTTTTCTTTTCCTGCAAATTCCTTAGAATGTCACACGCGTCCATTCGTATAACTCCTTCCGTTCTCTATATCGACATAGCCCATGGCCGTAATATTCGCATTGCGCCGCGCAGTCAGCCCTTCAATGATCGGGGCTTTTATCGCCGGATGCCATTTATCATGCAAAAGGGAGTCAAGACTGGTAAAGTACGGACAAGCTCTTCCAAAGTTATCGAGTACAATCAAAAGCACACAGTCTCCTGAATCCGTCGGTATTTCATCCTGAGGAAAACATTCGTGTATTCTCCCGATTCTCACTTCGTTGGGCCGCGAATTTGTCGGGGGATGGATTTCCGCCTGAGTGGGAGCATGTTTTGCCCAAATAAACTGTCCCCTGAGAACGCCATCGTCTTCCTGTATAAACATTCTTTGAAACACCGGGAAGAATTCCGAAGCAGGGCTGAAGCGCAGATCTCTCGCGCCGCCTCCGTTCTGTTTGACGTTGGAAGTTGCGGTGAATTTGCTCAAATCTCCCGCGACAATGCGCTTGTATACCACGAGCTTCACGCCCAGATTCTGTGTTTGCCGAGTCATTCTGCGCCTCCTTCTGACAATTCTGTCATTTCTGTCGGAATGTATGCTTTCGCGTTCTGCGCAAATCCCGCTCTTTCCCTTGTCGTATATGTGCCCTTGATTTTGCAAAAACGTTCCTCTGCAATTGAGAGAAACAAATCCCGGGTATAGGTCGCGCGCGTCTCTCCCTTCAGCTTAGGCTGGCGCCGGTCAAGCAGAGGAAAATCGCGCATTAAAAGCTCAAGATCGGAAAACGCAAGTCCGTATGCATCAGCGACGGCAGCATCAAGCTCGGCGCGCAGCTTTCCCATTTGTCTGTCGGTATAATATTCCGATCCCATGCATGAAAGCTCTTTGCTCAAAGATATAATCCTTTCCGCAAGCTCCCCTTGCAGGTCGATATCGGGCATGGGCAGGCTGAACAGCAAGAAATAGTTGACCGTCGTCGAAAGAACCCTTCTCAACATCCAGTCAAACACAAAGCTGTTTGTCACGCCGACGAAAAAGAACAAGCGCCTTTGGCCAAATTCTCCCGGGAATACGATGGTCGGCACCTTATTTCCGCAAACAACCCCGGCCGGGATGGCCGCGCTCATCATGGCGCGCTCATTTGTCTGCCCGGCAATATCGCAATAACCCGCCCTTTGCATATAAGCGCGCTTGAGAAGCCTCTCGTTAAGATCATCCGGGCCAACGAAATACTGTGGCTCAATGCTTCCGGCACTTGGAACCCATTTCGCGCTTCTTCCGCTTCCAGAAACATAGGCCTTCGCGCCGAAACGGAACTGTTGAACCATCCGGCCCTCGACGACAGGAAGATCATCTTCGGAGCGCCGCGCATGAAAGATCGGCCTGTCATTCGTCATATCAACCTCACGGGCAATATCGACGCGCCACGCATCCTTCCATTCCGTACCGTTGGCGCATATTTTGAAGAACAAATCCTTTTCCGCGACGCTTCGACATTCGGGAACCGTCAGATCAGGGCGTATTTTTTCAAGCTCACCGGCAATAAAGTCTATCGCTTCGGTCCTTTTGACCGCGAGATTTTCGCCTTTACATATTTCGAATGAAAAACCGGCGCAACGGCGCTTTTCACAGTAAGCCTTTTTATGTGAGACAATCACAAACTTAAACCGGGTATCAATTTCAAAATAGTTCGCCTTGTTGTCAAGAAGATAGTATTTGAGCCCTTCGCTGCGCTCCAGCAGAAATCGTCTGAGAGATTCCGTGCCAAGCGAACGAATAATCCCCGCCGGAACGATATACGATAGATGACCGCCGGGCTTCAATATGGAAATCGCCCGTTGAAGAAACGCCATGTACATGTCCGGCTCGGCGCTTCCGAGAAGCGAATAGCGTTCTTTCAGCGCTCTGCTGTAATTCAGAGTATCCTGTCTTTCCGCAAGAAACCGCTCATGATTAAACGAATCATATCCGGAACCATAGACATGGTAATTTTCGGTTGTCTTGTTGACAAAGGAATGAAGCGAAAGCTTTATCCTTCCCCATGGAGGATTGCCAACCACGATATCGAAAGCAGGAAATCCGGCGTCATCCGCAAGAAGGCTGTCACACGCCCGCCATTTCCCGCACATCCCGCGTATCGCATCAACGCTCGAGGCATGTACCGACAGCGCAATTCTCGCTCCCCTGAGAGCATATTCCGATAAATCGAAGGCGTATATGCACTCTGAAATCCATTGATTATAGCTGTCAGAATATTTTTTATAATAAAGCTCCGCAACCGCGGCAAGCAGTATTCCCGATCCCGCGGCAATGTCCACGATTTTGCTGTCGCGCTCAAGAACGCACCGACAGTCCTCCGCAACAAACTGCGCAAGCCGAAAATCGGTATAAAAGATACCGTTCTTCTTTTTCTCGGAAATCGTGGCCGGTTCACGGGACAGGCCGGACAAAATCAGCGAAGCGGGAATCGGTATCATGGATAAAATCATCGAAAGCCGCTCAGCGGCGTCCAGTATTTTGGATGAATCGTCAACTTCGATTTCGAATACTTTCCAATATTCACATATATCAAACCCGCCGATCCTGGCCGCACACGCCTCAAGAATCAACAGTCTGTATTCGTAATCCGGGGACACCTCTATAAGCAATTGCTCGGCATTGTATAGGAGCGATTGTTCCAATGTGGATGGCCTGCTCATTTTTCGTCCCCTCCGCCGCGCCGGTAATCTATCAGGTATTCATTGACCTCCGGCCTGTGTAAACGGGCAACCTGATTGGGACGATAGCGCCCAATGGCACCAAGGTTGAACATCTCGACCGTCCCGGTTTTTTTCAGCTCCCCGATCAGTTGGTCGAGCTGGACATGCCCATCGTTGCTGTATGAAATCAGGACCCTTTTTGCCGTCTGCGAAGAAGCAAGGCTGACAAGCGCCCTGAGCGCCTTTGCCTTGTAGCAGAACACAGACGCCTTGCTTTTCCACGGTCTAAGTCCAGTCACGCCGCTGACGACAGGCTCGTCGCCAAGGGTAATGGTTTCCAAAATGTGATAATATGAAGCATACTGTCGCTTTGTATATGGCGGGTCAAGATAGACTACGTCCTCCTCTTCGCTCCTGATATCGAAAACATCATCGGTGGAAGCGGAATAACTGACTTTTTCCTTTCGCAAATCAAGCGGCATGAGACATAGCGGCTCCAGAGCCTGAGGCTGCCAATTTGACAGGAAGCACCCATATGTCCCAGCGATATTCGCAATGTTGTTTACCGCATAGATGAGCGTAGACATAAGCAGCACAAATTCCTTGTCGCTGATCGTTCCGTCCTTCTTCCACCGATGGACCGTCGCAACAGCGCCGTCAATCTTTCTGGCGTTTTCCTCTGTAAAATATCCGCGTTCAATTCCGACCTGATTGAGCGAAGCGGGCGAATACTCTCTCCAGATAAAACCGCTTAGTTCGGCCTGATTGAGTATGTCCAGCGCTTTCTGATATCCTCCAAGCGCGGAAAACGGAACATCCTCTGTTGACAGAAGTCTCGCTTCCGACATAACAGCTGCACTGTACATCATATCATTGATCTTTATTTTCCAGCCCAAATCCGCGGCTTTGCTGGCTACAATGCCGGTTCCACAGAAGGCATCGATGAAGCACCCAGCCTTTTTGTCAGGAAAGCCGAGATGCCGAGCGATGTCGTCGGCAACTCTTGCCTTTGAGCCGATATATCTGTATCCCATTTAAGCCCTGCTCCATAGGAATGATTTCCGCAAACCCGCAAAAGCAGTTCAGATCCACGCAGGTTTTGCCGGTCCCCGCTTATTTTATCATATAAAACCTGAATCAACAATACAAATCGACCCGCACGCGAAATATAAACGCAAAGGCGCCGCGCAGCAAGGACCCTATTTCTGTTTTCGCAGGCTTTGGATGCATAATAACAGCGACCATATATGGATGCCTCCACATGGCCGCTGATACGGGTCTTTTCACGTCTGCTGTCTGTATTCTTGTATCATGGCGCTCCCACGCGCGATTCCCGCGGCATTTTACTTTCTTTTACAGTGCTTTGCACTTTTGCTGCATGTGCTTGACGAGGTATGCCCACAGCTCGTCATCGGGAACGTCAGCCTGGCCGTCCGGCAGCAAAAACGCCCGGGCGGGGTTCACATAGAGGTAGACGCAGCCCCTGTCGCGGTAGGCGGCGGACAGCTGGCCCCATTTGACCTCTACGCTCTCCTCCGCCTTGCGGTCGTTGGTCACGTGGATGCCCTCGAAGCTCATGCGCACGGTATACACCGCCTTGGGAGGCTTCAGCTCCGCCGCGCGCACGTTCAGCTGGGAAAAGTAGGTGCCGAAGTATACCAGCGGCAGACCCAGCCCGACGACCAGCAGCACCGCGGCAATCAGCCCCGCCTGCTCCCGGCCCGTCAAAAGCGCCGCCACGGAAAAGGCGATGAGGATCAGCGCGAACACCACCGGGCGGACCCAGCGCTTGCGCAGCCGGAGCATATCAAAGCTGCTGAACCGCCGGAAGGTCTTTGCGTCCAGCCTGACGCGGACCGTTATTTCCTTGCCCTTCATCTCACACCTTCACGGCCGCGTGGCCCGTCAGTTCCTCAGTGCGCGCGTCCGGCTGGCCCAGGCCCACATAGAAGACGGGCACGCCCTCGTCCACCGGCGCGCCGGCGGCGTCCACCACCTTCAGCCGGTCCGCGGGAATGTCCAGGCAGACCTTCACGGTCTCGCCCGTGGGAACGCGGACGCGGGCGAAGGCGCAGAGCCTGGGGTTGCGGGGCGCGTTTTCAGAGCCCTCGTTCTGCACATAGACCTGTACGACCTCGTCGGTATCCACGCCGCCCGCGTTCACCACCTCGGCCTCGACGCCGCTTGCCGTGCGCTTCGCGGCGGCCACGCGGCAGTCGCCGTAGGTCAGGCCATAGCCGAAGGGATACAGCGGCGCTTCCTCGATGTAGCGATAGGTGCGGCCCCGCATGGCGTAGTCGGTAAACTCCGGCATCCGCTCAAGCTGCTCATTCTTATAGAAGGTCACGGGCAGCTTGCCGGAGGGGGAAATTTTGCCCAGCAGGATATCCGCCACGGCGCTGCCGCCCCGCGCGCCGGGGTACCAGGTCAGCAGCACGGCGTCCGCCTTTTCGGCGCCCGTTCCCAGATCGATGGCGCTGCCCGCCATCAGCACGATGGCGGTGGGCTTGCCCACGGCCAGCACCGCGTCCATCAGCCTGCGCTGGCTTTCAGGCAGCAGCAGGTCCAGCTTGTCGCCGGAGGCGGCGGCATTGCCGGTGTCGCCCTCCTCGCCCTCCAGCGTCTCGTCCAGGCCCAGCACCAGCAGCACCGCGTCAGAACATTCCGCCACAGTCAGCGCCTCGGAGAGTCGGTCGTCCGCCACGGCCAGGTTTTCCTCCCGGTCCCTGAACAGGTGGCAGCCCTGGCTGTACAGCACGCGCACATCGTCGCCCAGCGCGTCCTGCAGGCCCTCCAGCACCGTGACGTACCGGGAGGACGTGCCATGATAGTTGCCGATGAGCGCGGCGCGGCTGTTGGCGTTGGGCCCGATGACGCCCAGGGTATTCAGCTTCGCCCTGTCAAGGGGCAGCATACCGTCGTTCTTCAGCAGCACGCAGCTCTCCTCGCTGGCCCGGCGGGCCGCGTCCAGATGCTCCCGGCACTCCACCTTCTCATAGGGAATTTGATCAAATTCGCTGCCCTCCATCAAGCCCAGCAGATACCGGCAGGTGAACAGCCGCACGGCGCTGCGCCGAAGCTGCGCCTCGGAGACAAGTCCCTTTTCATAGGCCTTCATCAGATAGACATAGGTATTGCCGCAGTTCACATCACAGCCGTTTTCAATGGCCAGCGCGGCGGATTCCTCCGGCGTATCGGTGACCATGTGGCCGGTGTGGAAATCCCTGATAGCCCAGCAGTCGGACACGAAGTGGCCCTCAAAGCCCCATTCGTCCCGCAGGGTCCTTTGCAGCGCGGCGCTGCCGCAGCAGGGTTCGCCGTTGGTGCGGTTGTAGGCGCCCATCACGGCCTCCACCCCCGCGTCCACCAGCGCCTTGAAGGCGGGCAGATAGGTTTCGGCCATGTCCTTCTTTGTCGCCTCGGCGTTGAAGTGGTGGCGCAGCGCCTCCGGGCCCGAATGGACGGCGAAATGCTTGGCGCAGGCGGCGGACTTCATGACCTCGCCCTCGCCCTGCAAGCCCTTGACATAGTTTACGCCCAGCTGGGAGGTCAAAAACGGGTCCTCGCCATAGGTTTCGTGGCCACGGCCCCAGCGGGGGTCCCGGAAGATGTTCACATTGGGGGACCAGAAGGTCAGCCCCTTATAGATATCCCGGTCCCCATGGGCGGCGGCGGCGTTGAACTTCGCGCGGCCCTCGGTGGCCGCAACGTCGCCCAGCCTGCGCACCAGCGCGGGGTCGAAGGCCGCTGCGATGCCGATGGCCTGGGGGAAGGATGTGGCCGTGCCCGCGCGGGCCACGCCGTGAAGCGCCTCGTTCCACCAGTTGTAGGCGTCAATGCCCAGTCGTTCAATGGCGGGGGCGTCATAGCGCAGCTGGCTGGCAACCTCCTCCACGGTCATGCGGTCCACCAGTGCCTGTGCCTTTATGCGAGCCTGCTCTCGGTTCATTGATATACCCTCCCGTCGCGTATTTTGTAAAATTACCATGTAAATACAATACGATGAATTCGCTGGGTTGTCAAGAATCAATATGCGGTCAAAACAAGCGGTGCGCAGGGTTTGATAAGCCCTGCGCACCGCCTTGTCCCGAATTCGGGAGCGGCCGCAAATCACTCCAGATGGAACGCCTTTTCGATTTCCTTGACTTCATCCGCGGTGATGTACACCACCTCGCCGATATCCCGGGCGGCGATCATGGCGGCGGCGGAATACTCCAGCACCTCCAGACGGTCGTAGGCGTTGAGCAGAGAGGCGCCCGTGACGATCACGCACTGGTTGTTCACGATGATCACCGGGTGCTTCGCATCGAAGATCTTCGCGGTGCCCTGAATGTCCGTGCGGCTGGCGGCATAGGGCAGGCGCACCACGTCCCGCAGGCTGATGTAGCTTTCGGGGATCAGGCGGGAATCAAACTCCGCGTCCGTGACCGCGAAGCTCATGATGGCCGGCGGGTGGGCGATGATCACGGCGTTGATCTCCGGGTGGGTGGCGAAGATTTCATCCAACAGGCGGGCGGCGCGGCTGGGCTTCTTGCCCATCTCGCGCATACCGCGCTTGATGTGTACAATGTCCTCCGGCTCCAGATACTTTCTGTCCTTGTTGTAGGGGGTGGTCAGGAAGCTGCCGTCCGACAGGCGCACGGCGAAGGTGCCCTGGGTGGAGGTGAACAGCCGCTGGTCATAGCTGCGGTGGATGAACTCGCACAGGTCGCGCCGGGCGGCGTTCTCCTCGCTGGAATGGCCGCCGGGGATGAACTCGTCCAGGTTGGGGGAGGTGATGGAGCGGTCCAGATCGATCTGCTCCTCGGTCAGCGAACGGGGCGTGCCCAGTTTCTTGGCGTCGATCTCCAGCCGTCCGCAGAAATCCAGCGTCTCAAAGGCCATGAAGGCGGAAAACAGGTCCTTGTGGCCGATGACCACGCCGTGGTTCTCCATCATGACCGTGTTATAGCCCTTCTCGAACTCCGCGGCGATGTACTCGCCCAGCTTCTTGGAGCCGGGGACCTCATATTTGGCGTAGGTCACCTTGCCGCAGACCTCGCTGGCGTTGGGCACCAGGGAGGTATCGGGAATCTTGCGGGCCAGGGAGAAGGCCACCAGCGTGGGCGGATGGGCGTGCAGTATGCCCTTGAGGTCGGGCCTGCGGCGGTATATTTCACTGTGGAAGGGCAGCTCCACGGAGGGCTTGTGGGGGCCGATGACGGTGCCGTCGGGCTTGACCTGGCACATGTCCGCCCGGGTCAGGTTGCCCTTGTCGATGCCGGAGGGGGTGATCCAGATGTCGCCGTTGTCGTCCTTAATGGAGAGGTTGCCGCCGGAGGTCGTGGTCATGCCATAGTAATAGATGCGGTTCATGATCATCACCAGCTGGTCAGCGGGATGAAGCAGTTCAAAGCGCATGGGAGTTCCTCCTTTTCATTGATCGATAATCTGGAAAGCAAGTGGCGCGTCGGGCTCAGATGACAGCCAGGGAGCCCACCGCCATCAGCGTCATGATCAGGCAGGCGGTGACGTTGCCCAGCAGGATGACCAGCCCCGCCTTGACCCTGGGCATGTTGAACAGGGAGGCGATGGCGCTGCCCGTCCACACGCCGGTGCCCGGCAGCGGCAGGGCCACGAAGATATACAGCGCCAGCAGCTCCGCCGTGTCGGCGGAAAAATGGGCACGCAGGCCCTTTTTGTTCTTTTCGTTCATGGATTCCCGCTTCTTCGCGGCGTGCCGCTCAAGCCACGCGGCGAACTTCTGCACCGGCTTGATGGGCAGGGTATAGAACCAATCCAGCACCGGGCGCAGCAGCAGCAATATGAAGGGAATCGGGATGCTGGAGCAGACCAGCGCCAGCAGATATGAAAATACCGCCGGCATACCCATGCGCACCGCCACCGCCACGGCATAGCGCCCCTCGAAGGTGGGCACCATGCTCAACAGCGCCGCCGTAATGATCTCGCGGGTATGCTCCTGCCAGACAAAGGCGGTCTGCGCCGCGGCCAGAAGGTTGGAATTGTAAAGCAGCTTGTTCAGCATATGACCTCCGTAAATCGCAAGTTTTTGTCCTTCGCGCTTCCATTATACTATATCTATGCGCGTCCATCATATCATATCTTGGTAAAATCTGATTTGCGCGGCGGATAAATCGCATTTTTCATAGGTAGTTTCAACAACATGGCAGGAAAAGTCACATTCATCTGCTACAATAAATATGAATATTTGTATTCAGACAAAAGCGTAAAAAGGAATAGATACATGGCTTTGAAATACGATTATTTTCTGTTTGACTTCGACGGCACCATTGCCGACACCGGAGAAGGCATCCGCAAGAGCGTGGCCTGGTGCCTGGAGCAGCTGGGAAAGCCAGCCCTGGACACGTCGGTGCTGGACCGCTTCATCGGCCCTCCGCTGCACGACAGCTTCGAAAAATACTGCGGCATGACGCAAGAGGAATCGGAGCGCGCCATCTCGGTCTATCGCCGACGCTATACGGATATCGGGCTGTATGAATCCCGCCTGTACCCGGGCATCGCCATGCTGCTGCGCGCGCTGCATACCGGGGGAAGCTGGGTGGCCATCGCCTCGGCCAAGCCCCGGTTCATGCTTGAAAAGCTGGCCGCGTATTACGGCATAGACAAATACCTCGACGCCATCGTGGGCATCGGCGAAGGACGTCACTCATCCGACAAGCGCGACCTGATCCTCGCGGCGCTGCCGGAGGGCGCCCAGCCCGCCCGCGCCGTCATGGTCGGCGACAGGCTGTACGACATCGAGGCCGCCAGATCCCTCGGGCTCGGCTCCGTGGGCGCGGACTACGGCTACAGCCTGCCGGGAGAGCTGGCGGACGCCGGGGCCGACGCGGTTTTTGACGACGTGCCCGCCCTGGCCGCCCATCTGCTGGGGGGCGATGGGCCCCGGGGGCTTTTCATCTCCATGGAGGGCAGCGACGGCTGCGGCAAGTCCACCCAGATCGCGCTGCTCAGGGATTACCTTGAGCGCCGGGGCTTTGAGGTCGTGCTGACCCGGGAGCCGGGCGGCTGCCCCATCTCCGAGCGCGTCCGCGAGGTCATTCTCAGCCTGGACTCCAAGGGCATGTCCAGCGAGTGCGAGGCGCTGCTGTATGCCGCCAGCCGGGTGGAGCATGTGCGAAAGGTTATCGAGCCCGCCCTTAAATGCGGCAAAATTGTGATATGTGATCGATTTTTGGATTCCAGCATCGCCTATCAGGCCTACGGGCGTGAACTCGGCGAAGATTTTGTGCGTCAAATAAACGCACCGGCCGTCCGCCACGCGGCCCCGCAGCTGACGCTGCTGTTGGAGCTGGATCGCGCGGAATCCCGACGGCGCATGGCCCAGGGCGCGCCGCTGGACCGGCTGGAGATTGAGAAAGAGGACTTTTTCGCCAGGGTGCAGGCGGGCTACGACGCGCTGGCCCAGGCAGAGCCCGGGCGCATACGGCGCATCGACGCCTCAAAGAGCATCGAGGCGGTGTTTGATGAGATCGCGCGCGAGGTGGAGCGGCTGCTGGCGGGCCGGTGACGGCTGCGCGCCGTGACGCGAAAGCGCTTCCAAACAAGAGGTGAAAGCAATGGCATATGAAAATCTGTGCATGTACTGCTTTGAGGATATGCATGGGCAAACCACCTGTCCCCACTGCGGCAGGGATTCCCGGGCCGCGGTGCCCCAGGTGCAGATGCTGCCCGGCTCAACCGTCTACCACGACCGGTTTCTGATCGGGCGCGCGCTGGGACAGGACGCCGCGGGCATCGTGTACGCGGCCTTTGATACCAAAAAGGAAAACCGGCTGCGCATCCGCGAATATCTGCCCCGGGACTGCGCCGAGCGCCTGAACGACGGCGCGGTGGTACCCGTGGCCGGCATGGAGGACCAGTTCGAGGCAGGTATCAAAAAGCTGCGCGCCAGCGTTGAGAGCATGGAGGACCCCCGGAAGCGGCATTTTTTCTTTGAGGAAAACGGCACGGCTTACATCGCCCAGCGCAAGTCCCCCGCCGCAGCGGAGGCCGGGGCGGAGCAGGATGACGAAGAAGAGGAGGCCTCCGGCGGCGGCCGCCGCATGCTGCTGTTCGCGGGCATCGCGGTGGCGGTGCTGCTCGTGGCGGCGATCCTGCTGATCACCGTGTTCAACGGCGCCATCAGCACCGGCCGCGACATCACCCAGAGCCCCACCCTGGATCCCGGACAGGTCTGGATCCCCGCCACCACGCCCACGGCCACGCCCTACGTGGCCCCCACCTTCGCGGCGCTGGTGGACCCGGAGCTTTCATGGATGGAATACACCTACGACGGCGATGTGGAGCAGGAATACCAGCAGGCCCAGCGGGCCTCCGCCACCCCCACGCCCACACCCGTCCCCGCGGCCACCGTGTCCGGCAGCGCCAGCAAATACAGGCTGATCAACGGCAATTCCTCCCGGGAGGATATCCGCGCGCTGCAACAGAGGCTGGCGGAGCTTGGCTGGCTGGACAGCGCCCTGATCACCGGCAAATATGACAGCGCCACCCGGCAGGCGGTGCGCGAATTCCAGAGCTATGTCAATCAGCGTTACAATCCCAACGAAAAGCTGAGTGTGGACGGCGCGGCGGGCCCCAAGACGCTGCAATGGCTGTATGAGGCCAGCGCAACCCGGCCCACGCCCACGCCCTCGCCACGGGTCACCCCCGCGGCGGACAGCCAGGGCGTGGACGAGAACTCCCCCGCCTCCCAGGTGCGCCCGGTTCAGGAAAAGCTGATCGCCCTGGGTCTGCTGCCGGAGGGCTCCGCCGACGGCAGCTATGGCGCGACCACCGCCGCCGCGGTGCGCCGCTTCCAGCAGCGCGTCAACCAGCTGTCGGATTACGACGCGCTGGAGGTCACAGGTCGGATGGACGCCCTGAGCATGGCGTTTTTGGACTACTACGCCGAGGAATGGACGCGCTTGCGCCAGGCCACAGCCCTGCCCACGGCCACGCCCGCGCCCACGCCCCTGCCCACACCCACGCCCACGACCCGCCCTGTAGAGAGCTTTGACGGCGTGATCAACGCGAATTCCACCGCCCAGGCCATCCGCGAGGTGCAGCAGCTGCTCATCGACATCGGCATGATGCCCGCAGGCTCCGCCGACGGCAGCTACGGCACCGGCACGATCTCCGCCGTGGCGGACTTCCAGCAGTGGGTGAACATGCAGCGCGACGAGCAGACCCTGCCCGTCAACGGCGAAGTGGATCAGCTCACGCTGGCCTATCTGCAATACTGCGTGGACCACGGGATGCGGCCCTACGGCACGCCCGTGCCCCTGATGACCGCAACGCCCACCCCGACCCCCACCGCCGCGCCCACCGAGGCACCCGTGGAGGCGGAGCCCGAGCCTGCGGAGGGAAATGAGGAAATCACCGTCGGCGCGGACTCCGATCCCGACTCCATACGCTATATCCAGCAGATGCTCAGCGCCGTCGGCGCGATGGACGAGGGCGGCGTGGACGGCGTATACGGCAGCGGCACCCGCCGCGCCGTGGAGCGCTTCCAGCAGTGGGTGAACAGCGTGCAGGGCGAGGGCGCCCTCGCCGTCACCGGCCAGGTGGACAATGCGACGCGGCTGGCGCTGGAATACGCCTTCGACCACGACCTGGTGCTGGCCCAGCCCACCGAAGCGCCCACCCCTGTGCCCACGGAGGTTCCCACACCCGTGCCCACGGAGGTTCCCACACCCGTGCCCACGGAGGCGCCCACCCCCGAACCCACGGAGGTTCCCACACCCGTGCCCACCGAAGTCCCCCCGGAGGAAGGGCCGGAGTCCGGCGCCATCAGCGTCGGCGCAAATTCCGATCCCGAATCCATACGCTATATCCAGCAGATGCTCAGCGCCATCGGCGCGATGGACGAGATCGGCGTGAACGGCGTCTATGACGACAACACCGCCAACGCCGTGCATCGCTTCCAGCTGTGGGTGAACACCGTGCAGGGCGAGGGCACGCTGCCCATCACCGGCCAGGTGGACGACCGCACGCGCCAGGCACTGGAATACGCCTTCGACCACGAGCTGAAGTTCAACCAGAGCCCCTCGGAGCCGGGGCCGGAGCCCATGGGCATCGGCGCGGTGGGCGACGTGCGCGTCGCCTTCGGGGATATCCTGGCGGGCGAGGACGAGGACGTGGTCACCGTGCCCGAGGGCGCGCTCAGCGTGCGCTGGAACGCCGAGGGCGATGTGGAAGGCTACTACGTGTACGTGGAGGACGGCACCGGGCAGACCATCGCCTCCCGGGACGGGACGGCGGAAACCAGCTTCAACATCAACACGGCCCTGATGAACCCGGGCGAGGTGTATACCCTGCGGCTGGGCGTGCTGCCCGCGCGGGGCCAGCGCAATGACATCGTATGGCGCACGGTTCGGTTCATGCTGCCCGTGCAGATCACCCCCACGCCCGAACCGCAGCCCACCGTGGGCAGCGTCTCGGCGCCCTATATCACCATCGCCGGCATCCCGGCGGGGGGCGATGTCATCACCGTGGAGGGCGACAGCTTCCAGATCGACTGGACTGCCGAGGGTGACGTGGACAGCTACTATGTGCGCGTCACCGACGCCTCGGGCAACGACGTGTCCTCCCCCCAGCGCACAACGCAGACCGGCCTGAGCCTGCGCTCCGACAACATGCAGGCCGGCACGGTGTATACGCTCACCGTGGGCGTGCTGCCGGTAAACGGCTCCGAACCGGACATGCAGATCAGCCGGGCTCAGTTCATGCGCCCCGTGCTGGAGACGCCGACCCCCGAGCCCACGCCCCAGCCCGTCGTGGCCAACATCGGCAAGCCCGTCATCACCGTGGGCGGCTCCGCCTATCAGCGGGACGGCGTGCCCTATATGACGGACAACGCCATCATACTCAGCTGGGCCGCGGACGGCGACGTGAAAAGCTATACCATCTACGTCGAGAACCAGGCCGGGGAGCGCCAGGAGCTGGGCACCACCACCGATACCAGCCGCACCGTGAGCGCCTCCAGCCTGCCGGCGGGCATTTACACCATCTATGTGGGCGCGCTGCCCCAGGGCGGCAGCGCCGACGACATGCAGTGGAGCAGCGCGCGCTTCGGCATCCCCGCCCCCGAGGCGGAGACTGCCCAGACCGCCCCCGAGGGCGACACCGGCTCCGGCACGCCGGCCTTCAGCGGGCCCGTTACAGTCAGCTCCGATTCCGATACGATCCAGCAGCTGCAAATGCGGCTGTACAGCCTGGGGCTGCTGTCCACGGACGGGCTGCAGCCGGGCGTGCTGGACGCGCCGACGCTGCAGGCCGTGGCCGAGTTCCAGACGCGCATGAACGAGCAGTACGGCGCGGGCCTGCCGGTGATCGATCCCGGCGATCCCAACGCCATCATCGACGAGGTTACGCTGCAGGCGCTGTTTGCCAATTAAGGCAAGTCAAGTTTTTCCAGACGCAGCAGCTGCATAAAGAGCAGCCCTTGATTGGTGTAATTTCTATTGAGAAGAGTATACCCCATAAAAAGCCCGGACGGTTGCGAAAACCGCCCGGGACTTCTTATGGGGTATGGGATTACAGGTCCACCTTCGGCAGTCCGTCGAAGCCCTTTTGCAGCTCCTCGTCGGTGGGGATATAATCGCTCATCTTGCCGTCGTGGTACTTCTCATAGGCTACCAGGTCGAAGTAGCCGGTGCCGGTCAGGCCGAAGAGGATGGTCTTTTCCTCACCCGTCTCCTTGCACTTGAGCGCCTCGTCGATGGCGACGCGGATGGCGTGGCTGCTCTCCGGCGCGGGCAGTATGCCCTCCACCCGGGCGAAGTCCTCCGCCGCCTCGAACACCTTGGTCTGCTCCACGGACCGGGCCTCCATATAGCCGTCGTGGTAGAGCTGGGAGAGGATGCCGCTCATGCCGTGATAGCGCAGGCCGCCCGCGTGGTTCGGCGCGGGAATGAAGCCGCTGCCCAGCGTGTACATCTTGGCCATGGGGCACACCATGCCGGTATCGCAGAAGTCATAGGCGAATTTGCCGCGGGTGAGGGACGGGCAGGAGGCAGGCTCCACGGCGATGAACTGATAGTCCGCCTCGCCGCGCAGCTTTTCGCCCATGAACGGGGCGATCAGACCGCCCAGGTTCGATCCGCCGCCGGCACAACCGATGATGACATCGGGCTTGATGCCATACTTGTCCATGGCGATCTTGGTCTCCACGCCGATGACGGACTGGTGCAGCAGCACCTGGTTCAGCACGCTGCCCAGCACATAGCGGTATCCGGGATTGCTCACGGCCACCTCCACGGCCTCGGAGATCGCGCAGCCCAGGCTGCCGGTGGTGCCGGGGAACTGCTCCAGTATCTTCCGGCCCACGGCGGTGGTATCGGAGGGAGAGGGCACCACGGACGCGCCATAGGTGCGCATGACCTCCCGCCGGAAGGGCTTTTGCTCATAGGATACCTTGACCATGTAAACCTTGCAGTCCAGGTCAAAATAGGAGCAGGCCATGGACAGCGCCGTACCCCACTGCCCCGCGCCCGTCTCGGTGGTGACGCCCTTGAGCCCCTGCTGCTTGGCGTAGTAGGCCTGGGCAATGGCGGAGTTCAGCTTGTGGCTGCCGGAGGTGTTGTTGCCCTCGAACTTATAATAAATCTTCGCCGGGGTTTGCAGCTTCTGCTCCAGACAGTAGGCGCGCACCAGCGGGGAGGGACGGTACATCTTGTAAAAGTCCAGTATGGGCTGGGGAATGGGATATTCCCGGGTGTCGTTGTCCAGCTCCTGCTTGATCAGCTCCTCGCAGAACACGGGGGCCAGGTCCTCGGCGGTCATGGGCTTGAGGGTGCCGGGGTTCAGAAGCGGCGCGGGCTTGTTCTTCATATCCGCGCGCACGTTGTACCAATACTTCGGCAGCTCGCTTTCCTCCAGGTAGATCTTGTAGGGGATGTTCTTCTTTTCGCTCATGGGGATGCTCCTTTCCGATTTCGGTCTCTCGGGACAGGCGCAAAAAAATCTGTCCCAGTGTTGTTTGCTGGGACAGGGATCATTTCATTTTCACCCTGCGGTGCCACCCGGCTTGGCGCTTGCGCGCCCGCTCGATACCGTACCGTCATACGGCAACCTTTGATAACGGAGGGAACTCCGTCTTGCCTACTTGGGGCGCGGCCCCGTTCAGTTCGCCCTCGGAAGGCCATTCAGCTTCGCCGCCCGTACCGCGATCCCACCGCCCGCGACTCTCTTGAACGCTTGGAATGAAGCCTACTCTTCTTCCTCATCGGTTGATGCCATTATAGCATGGTAAAGCGATGGTGTCAAGCCCTATTTACCCAATTTTAATTTTTCCAGCACCTCGTCGCTGCGCATGGGCCTGAAGCGGCGCGCACAGGCGGCGTCCATGCGCTCATCGTACAGGCATATGCCCCGCCAGTCGCAATACTGGCAGGGGTTCTGCTGCCTGAACCGAATGGGGGCGATCTCCGCCCGCCCGGAGCGGATACCGTCCAGGTGCGCCCCGGCCATCGCCAGCGCGCGCTCTGTCAGCGCCTTGAAGCCGCCGGCATCAGTGGCCAGCGCGCCCTTGTACAGCGCGCCGTCCTTCGTGGCCTTCACGCCCAGCACCTCCGTGAAGTTGGGGGACTGGGCCTTAAGCAGCGCCAGATCGTCGGGGGCAAGCCCCGACAACCGAAATACGCCGCGCCGCTTTTTCTCCACCTCGTTGGGGTCGATGCTCTGGGTCGCCAGTATGCCCTCGTCCAGCGGAAAGTAGTATACACCGGCGCTCTGCTGGCCGCGCTTCTTCATCGCCGCGGCCAGGTACACAGGCAGCTGCAGGCTCAGGCCATGGTACACGGCGTCCAGCGCCAGCTCCCGCCCGCCGCGCTTGTAGTCGATCACCCGCAGATAGCCGCCCTCGGCCCAGTCGTCGATGCGGTCGATGCGCCCCTCCAGGGTACATTCGCCGCTGACGGCGTTCACCGTCAGCCGCGCCGCGCCGTCCTCCACGCCGAAGTCCGTCTCCAATGCGGCGGGCTCAAAGCAGCTTTGGCGCATATGCTCCGCCAGCACCGCCGCGCAGGTGCGGGCCGTGGCCTTCAGCCTGCGCTTTTCCGCCAGCGCCACGGCGCTGTCCCCCAGCGGCCCCTGCTCCGCCATGGCGCTGAGCAGCCGGTCCGCAATGGCGTCCATGCGCCGTCCGGCGGCCTCCTCGTCCAGTGTATTCAGATCGTCCATGCTGGCCAGCAGGAATTCATGCACCGCCTCGTGAAAGAAGGTGCCCTCGTCCTCCACATTGAGCCGATAGGGCTCCACACGCTCCGGGCACAGGCCATACTGGACGTAGTACGCGAAGGGACACTGGGCAAAGCGCTCCAGGCGCGTGACGCTCTGCCGCCGCAACGCGCCGTACAGCGCCCTGGCCGTCCGGGGCGTCAGCCGGTCCACGCTTTCGCCGTGGTTCAGCGCCATGCGCACCTGCGCCAGCGCTGCCGCCCAGTCGGACGCCTCCGCCGCGTCGCCCGAAGCCATTTGCCGCAGCCCTGCCAGCGCTGCCGCGTCGAAGGGACGGAGGGGCTCCCCCGCCGCAATGCCCGACAGCGCCTGGGCCGCGCAGGTCGCCGCCGCCCGGGGCGCGGCACGCAGCATCCGCTGTACGCCCTCGTCCCCCATGACGCCGCCCCGGGCATCCAGAGCCGGAAAGACCGCCCGGAGCTGCCCGATCAGCGCTCCCGGGTGCCGGGCCCCGTTGTCCATGCCGCTGATGGGGCAGGTGACGCACAGGTAATCGGAGACCATTTCCAGAGCGGATTTCAGATAAAACCTGCGCATACGGGAAACCTCCGCCTCGTCGGAGCCCAGGTAGGCGTTCGCGGCGCGGGAAAAGTCCCGCAGCTGGGACGCGTTCAAAAGGCCGTCCATGCCCCCCGCCGGCTGGTCGGTCTCGCCCAGTATGATGAGCGCCTTGACCCGCTGGGCGGTGATCCTGTCGGTGGTCTGGGCATACACGGCGTCGTCGGACTGGGGCAGCGGCTTGATGATGGCGGCATCCAGGGATTCCGCCAGCATCTGGCCCAATTCGCCCACTGGCAGCGGCGCGTCGCCCATCAGCCCCGCCATCTGATCCAGCGCGCCGATGATGCCATTCCAAACCTGGCTCTCCTCGCCCGCCTGCTCCCGCAGCCCCGCCTCGATCAGCGCATCCAGCCGCGCCTGAAGCCGGGACGCGGCCTCGATGTCCGTCAAAAAGTCAAACAGCGCCGTCAGCTGCGCCGTCAGGTCCTTTGCCTGCTTCATGCGCCTTTTCAGGGCGTTGACGGGCGCGGCGAAGCGCGCCCGCAGCGGCTCCAGCGCCGTAAGCTCCGCCTCGCCGCCCCGCCGGAGCGGGCGCAGCAGCGCCTTTGGACGCAGGCCGTACTTCGCGGCATGGTTGGCCAGCCTGTCCGCCTCGTCCGCGTCCAGGGGCATACAGCCCGTGCGCAGCAGCGCCAGCGCATCCTCCATGCGGGGATTTGCGTCGATCAGGCGCAGCGCCGAAATCAGGCTCTCCGCCATCGGGTGCCGGGAGGCGGCCCGGCTGTTGGACAAAAACAGCGGCACATCGCAGGCGCGGAAGGCCTCCTTCAGGCTCTGGCGGTAGCTGTCCAAATCCCGGCACAGTATGAGCATATCCGCCCAGCGCCAGCCGTGCTTCATCGCCAGGCGGCGGCAGAGCGCCGCGGCAAAGCGGCACTCCTCCATGGGATTGCGCAGCGTGACCAACTGCACGCGCGCCGGCGGCCTTTTTGCCGCGGAGGATCTGGCGGGAAAGGCAAACAGCTCCCCGGCCAGAAGCGCCAGCTCCGGCGACTGCGCCGGTGCGTTTACGACCAGTGTCTCCGCGTCCCGGCCGTCCGTCTCCACGCGGACGCGCTCCGGCCACACGCCCGCCTTCCGGGCAGCCAGCCAGAGTCGCTTCATGCAGCCCTGCAGGGGAAGATAGGCGTCAAAATCCCGGGCCGCGTCGTCGTTTGCCAGGGGCAGAAAGACATGGGTATTCGGGCAGATGGCCCCCACGGCGGCGATCAGCGCGTGCAGCGTGGGCGGCGTCAGATCGAAGCCGTAAAAGTACACGTCGGATCGCCGCAAAAAGGACGCCTCCGGCGCGCGCGCCACGGCGCAGGCAAATTCCGATTCCCCGTCCTGAAAGCGTCCCTCCAGCAGGCCCTCATAGGCCTCCAGTATGACGCCAAGGTCCTCCAGCTTCATGCGCAGCAGGCCCTCGCTGCCCTCGGCGCACTCAAACAGCTTTTCCGGCGTCAGCCCTGCCTGACGGATCAGCTCCAGCTGGCGGGCACAGCGCTCCGCAAAGCCCCTGCGCCGCGCGCCGCCCCGGTACAGCTTGAGCCGCTCGTCCACGCTGCGTACGGCGGCCCGGGCCAGCATCACGCGCCCTCGCTCATCCACGCGCACGCCCCCGGGCTGGCCCGCTGCTTCGAAGATGCGCCCGCACAGGCGCTCCGGGCTCAAAACCTGGAGCTGAAAAGAGCCCCTCAGCTTGAGCGCCGAAAGCAGCGTGCGCTCCGTCAGCAGGGTGAGCTGCTTCGGCACCACCACCACATGCAGCTCTGCCTGCCCCGCCATGCCCCGGCGAAGGGTTTCGACAAGGGCGCTCTCCATCAGGCAACTGCGACCGGTATAGACGCGCATGGCATTTCCTCCAACAATATCGCATAAACATCTGAAAGGACGGACCCATGCGGGCAGGCGTCCCAAATTCATTATAGCACAGCGGCCATTCGACCCCATCCACGAATTGTGACAAAAATGTAATATTTGATGTACTCAAAATGTATTATAATGATAGAAACAATAGCCGCGCCCGGAACGGGGCGCAACAGGACATGCGCCAGGTCCGTCCCTGCTCCGCGCAAGGGCGGGTCGGCGCACATCCGGCGCCCCCCTTGCGGACGGCTGTTTGAAACGACTGACAGGGCAAAGGGGGAATATTCATGAAGAGAATTCTGTCCATCATGCTGGCGCTGCTGTTGCTGGCCGCCATGCTGCCGTCCACCGCGTTCGCCGCAAGCAGCAGGACCATCTATGTCAGCTCCACCGGCAAGGGCACGCTGAACCTGCGCGAGGGCCCCGGCTATGAGTATGACGTGCTGGGCTATGTCCACCACAACAACAAGGTCAAGGTCTACGAAAGCTCCGGCGTGTGGAGCAGGATCAAATACGGCAAGCTGTCCGGCTGGATCAGGACCATGTATATCGACGGCACCACCAAGGCGCTGGGCACCGGCTTCAAGGCGGTCGCCGTGCCCACCTATGTCTACAACAGCGCCTGGTCCGGCGCGGTCATCGGCTCGGTTTCCACCGCGGACACCGTGAAGGTCTATTACACCGAAAACGACTTTGCCAGCGTCCACGTCACCGATTCCGGCCTGTCCGGCTGGATCCCGATCAGCTGCATCGGCGGCACCGTGAAGCTGACGGCGGACGAGCCGCCCATCGGCTCCGACGTGGTGTACCGCACCACCGCCTCCACGCTGAACGTGCGCTCCGGCCCCGGCACCGGCTTCGGCGTGGTCGCCAGGCTGCCCCGCAACACGGGCTGCACCGTGCTGGAGACCTCCGGCAGCTGGTACAGGATCAAGACCTTCGGCGGCGTCATCGGCTGGGCCTCCAGGAACTATCTGAAGATCACCAGCACTGCGAAAGTCACCGCCAGCGCGCTGAACGTGCGCAAGGGCGCGGGCACCTCCTCCGCCATCCTGGGCAGCCTGAAGCGCGGCACCAAGGTCACGGTGAAGTACACCTCCGGAAACTGGGCCTACATCACCAGCGGCCGGCTGACCGGCTATGTCTCCCTGAACTACCTGCAATTCTGACAAAACCGCGGCGGTCCATCCACTAATCATATTGAATCAAACCATCGTAGGGACGGCGATGCGCCGCCCCTACTGTTGGCTTTACCGGGGGCAATGCCGCGGCGCGGCACCGCCGGTTTCACATCCGGGAGGCAGCACATGCGCAACTGCATCGTCATGGGCGATTCCACCGACGCCTGGCACAATCTGGCGGTGGAGGAGCTGTTGTTTGACACCGTTTCGCCAGACTGCGCGGTTTTCTACCTTTGGCAGAATCGGAACACGGTGGTTGTCGGGCGGCACCAGAACGCCTGGCGGGAATGCCGCGTTGGGCTGCTGGAGAGCGAGGGCGGGTACCTGGCCCGGCGCAGCAGCGGCGGAGGCGCGGTGTTCCATGACCTCGGCAACCTGAATTTCAGCTTCGTCCTTCCCCGGGTCGCATATGACGTGCGCCGCCAGCTGGGCGTCGTTCAGCGGGCCGTCGCGACCTTCGGCATACAGGCCGAATTCACCGGGCGGAACGACCTTGTGATCCGGGGCAGCGGGGCAAAGTTTTCCGGCAGCGCCTATCGCTTTTCCCGCGACGCGGCGCTGCACCACGGCACGATCATGGTGGACGTGGCGCTGGAAAAGCTAGGGCGCTACCTCGCCCCGGACGAGGGCAAGCTCAGGGCCAAGGGCATCGACAGCGTGCGCTCCCGCGTGATCAACCTGCGAAGCCTCAACCCGGATATCAGCGTCAGCGCGCTCACCGAGGCGCTGAAGCAGGGCTTTGCGGCCGAATACGGCCCGGCGGAGGCGCTTGAAATCGCCGATTTGGACCCGGAGCGGCTTCGCGGGCTGGAGCGCAAATACGACGCCTGGGACTTTCGGCTGGGCCGCGCCCTGCCCTTTGACGCCACGCTGGAGCATCGCTTCGACTGGGGCGGGGTAATGCTGCAGCTGAGCCTGAAGCAGGGCGCGGTGTGCGCCGCGAGAGCGTTTTCAGACGCCATGGACGAAGCCATGATCGGCCAAATCGCCCCGGCGCTGGCAAACGTCCGATACGAAAACGAGGCGCTGGCAAACGCCCTGCGCGCTCTGGCGCACCCACAGGCAGACGAGTTGGCACAATGGCTATCGACGACAGATTTAGGAGGGCACAATTCATGAAGGCACTGTTCATCGGAGGTACCGGCACCATCAGCACCGCCATCGTCAAAAGACTTGTCAACGAGCTGGGCTGGGAGGTCTGGCTGCTGAACCGGGGCAACCGCCCCGAGGCCGTCCCCGTCGGCGCGCACAGCATCGTCGCGGATGTGAGCGACGAGGCGGACGTCGCCCGGAAGCTGGGCGACGCGAGCTTTGACTGCGTATGTGAATTCATCGGCTTCACCCGCGATCAGGTGGAGCGGGATTACCGGCTGTTCAAGGGCCGCACCCGCCAGTACATTTACATCAGCTCCGCCTCCGCCTATCACAAGCCCGCGGCAAACTACATCATCACCGAGGGCACCACCCTGGCCAACCCCTACTGGCAGTATTCCCGGGACAAGATCGCCTGCGAGGAATTCCTGATGGAAAAATACCGCACGGAGGGCTTCCCCATCACCATCGTCCGCCCCAGCCACACCTATGACGAGCGCAACGTGCCCCTGGGCGTACACGGCAAAAAGGGCTTCTGGCAGGTAATCGACCGTATGCGCCAGGGCAAGCCGGTGATCATCCAGGGCGACGGCACCAGCCTGTGGACGCTGACCTTCAACACGGATTTCGCCATCGGCTATACCGGGCTCATGGGCAACCGCCATGCCATCGGCGAGGCCTTCCAGATCACCGGGGACGAGACGCTGACCTGGAACCAAATCTATGAAACCATCGCCGACGCTCTGGGCGTGAAGCTGAACGCCTATCACGTTTCCAGCGAATACCTGGCCGCCGTGGGCGACCCCCTCGGCTACGACTTCACGGGCAGCCTGATCGGGGACAAGGCGGTCTCCGTGGTGTTTGACAACAGCAAGCTCAAGCGGGTCGTGCCCGACATGCGCACCACCGTACGCTTCGACCAGGGCGTGCGCATTGCCCTTGACTATGTGCTGTCCCACCCGGAATGTCAGGTGCCGGACCCGGAGTACGACGCCTGGTGCGACCGCGTCATCGCGGCGCTGGAGGCCTCCAAATTCTGATAGCCGGACACACCGGCGAGGTACACATGCTCAAATCCATCCTCATCGAAGGCGCGAAGGCCCTGGGCCTCGACATGACAGAGCCGCAGGCCAAAAAGCTTGAGCGCTACCACCAAATGCTGGCCCAGGCCAACGCCCGCATGAACCTGACGCGGGTGCCGGACGACGTCCGGGAGGCCGCCGACCGCAATTACCTGGACTGCATCGCCCCGCTTTCGGGCGGCTTTCCCAAGATCGCCACCGCCGTGGACGTGGGCTCCGGCGCGGGCTTTCCGGGCATCCCTCTGGCCATCATGCTGCCAGAGGTGCGCTTTACGCTGATCGACGCGCTGGGCAAGCGGGTGGACTTTCTGAATGAAGTGATCGGCCAGCTGGGCCTGAACGCCGAAGCGCTGCACTTGCGGGCGGAGGACGCCGCCCGCAGCCCGGCGCTCCGGGAAGGCTTCGACCTGGCCACGGCCAGGGCCGTCGCGCCCATGAACGTGCTGTGCGAATATCTGCTGCCCTTTGTGCGCGTCGGCGGCCATGTCCTGGCGCTCAAGGGACCGGGGCTGGAAGCGGAGCTGGCCGGGGCCGAAAACGCCCTGGCGCTGCTGGGCGGCGAGCTGGAGCGCGCCTGCCCCGTCCAAATCCCCGGGCGCGACTGGGACCACCGCGCGGTGTGGCTGCGCAAGGTATCTCCCACGCCCGACAGGTATCCCCGGCGGGCGGGGCTGGCGGAAAAGCGGCCGCTGTAATTTGGTATTTTTCTCTCCCCTCCTGAATATCCTATGTCTTGTACAAAACAACTTTGAAATTCAGGAGGACAACCCCATGAAAAAGGCAATCGCGCTGCTGATCACCCTCTCCGCTCTGACGCTGGCCCTGGCCGCCTGCGACGGCAGGACGACCACGACCACCACCACGGCCACCGAGGCCCCCGTCCAGGCGACGGAGGCGCCCCAGCCCACCGCCGAACCCACGGCGCAGGCCACGGCAGAGGCCACGCAGGCGCCCGCCGCGGAGGACGCGACGCAGGCCGGCTGACGCGGCGCAGGCGCGGGGCGCAGGATCCGATTTGGGTCCTGCGCCCCGTGTTTTTTCACAAACATAACCCACCCGGGGAAAATCGCGGATATAATGGACCTGATATTCCAAATATCATTCAACGAAAGGGCGATTCCATGCGCCAGACAAAGGCTGAAAACCCGGGGATGTACGCCCGGATCGCAAAGCTGACCGTTCCCATCGTGCTGCAAAACCTGCTGAGCGCGGCGGTCAATTCCGCCGACGTGGTGATGCTGAACTTCGTGGGGCAGGCACACATATCGGCGGTTTCGCTGGCGGCGCAGTATGCCAGCATACTGTTCATGGTGTTTTACGGGCTGGGCACGGGGGCGACCATGCTCTGCTCCCAATACTACGGCAAGGGCGACCTGCGCGCCATAGAGGTGGTGGAGGGCATCGCGCTGCGCTTCTCCATGGCGGTGTCCTGTGTGTTCGCGCTGGCGGCGCTGGCCATCCCCCGGCAGCTGATGCGCGTATTCACCCCCGACGCGGATCTGATCGAAATCGGCGCGCAGTACCTGCGCAATATCTCCGCGGCCTATCTGTGCTGGGGCGTCATAGAGGTCTATCTGGCGGTGCTGCGCAGCATCGGGCGCGTGGCCGTCAGCACGGCCCTGAACACGGTGGCCTTCACGCTGAACATCCTGCTGAACGCGGTGTTCATATTCGGGCTGTTCGGCGCGCCGAAGCTGGGCGCGGCGGGCGTGGCGCTGGCCACCTCGATCTCCCGGGGCGTGGAGCTGATACTGGTGCTGGCGGTTTCGGCCAAAAGCAAGGATGTCAAGCTGAAGCCCTCGCTGCTGCTGGTGCGCAACAGGCTGCTGTTCCGGGACTTTTTGCGCATGGCCATGCCCGCCATGGCCAACGACGTGATATGGGGCCTGGCCTTCTCCATGTATTCGGTGATCATCGGCCAGTTCCTGGGCACCGACATGGTGGCGGCCAACAGCTTCGCCTCCCTGGCCCGCAACTTCGGCACGATCCTGTGCTTCGGCGTGGCCAGCGCGGGCGGCATACTGCTGGGCCAGCTGATCGGCGACAACCGCATGGCCGAGGCGGTGGACGCCGCCAAAAAGCTGATGAAGCTGACCGTGCTGTCCGGGGCCATCGGTGGCGCGATCATACTGGCCGCCATGCCCGTGGTGCTGCGCTTTGCGGACATGACCGAGACGGGCAAGGGCTATCTGAAGGTCATGCTGCTGATCAATTCCTACTATGTGATGGGCGCGGCGGTGAACACCACGCTGATCGCGGGCGTTTTCCGCGCCGGCGGCGACAGCCGCTTCGGCTTCATCTGCGATACCATCGACATGTGGTGCTATGCCGTGCCCCTGGGGTTCCTGGCCGCGGCGGTCCTCAAGCTGCCGCCGCTGTGGGTATACTTCCTGCTCTGCACCGACGAGTTCGTGAAGTGGCCCTGGGTCATCGGGCACTACAGAAGCCGCAAGTGGCTCAAGAACATCACCCGGGACGGGCTGTTCGAAAGCTGAACAACCGCAAAAGGGACGGCCCGCGCGAAATCATTCCGCGCGGGCCGTCCCCGTCCTGTCAGGGCTTCGGCGCGGTCATTCGAACCACGCCTCGCAGAAATCGGGGGTATCGACAAGGTAGCCCCTGCACTGCGCTTCAATGACGCAGATCAGGTTGTCGTCGAGCCTTCTGGCATAATAGGACACGGCAATCATATCCCCGGGACTGCCCAGCTTCCACAATTCCCGCACATATTCATGGCCGCCGAGGGTTCTGGTTTCCCGGTCCTCGTAGACCAGGGCGGCCCCCGACGAACCGTAATCCTTCAAATCGGACGCCTTGCAGTAATCCAGGTATTCATCTGCGGTACATTGCGGATTGTCCGGCATCCCTATGCCGGTGTTCACAAACTTGACCACAAAGATGGCGTTCTGGCCCTCGTTGACGCTGTCCCAGATCACCGAATGATAATATCGCCTGCCCTCCTCGCTGTCGCTTTCCGAAGCCATGCCCGAAATTCTCGACAGGATGCCGCTGTCGCTGACCGGGAACAGGTCGCCCGGAATTCTTACGGCGATATCCGCGTATTCATTGGTATACAAGCCGTCCTCAAATTTGCCCTTGGTATATCTTGTGCCGGCGGCAATGGCTTCAAAGTCGATCTCCTCCGATTCGGAATCGGCATCGTGTTCAGCCCCGCCGTCAACAGCCGGCTCCTCACGGGGCGCGAAGCCTTCGCCATAGGACAGGCCGTACCCGGTTTCAAGAAAGCACTCGTCCGTCCCGATTTGATCCACGGACCCGTACCACGGCTCGGGAAGCCTGCCGGTAAAGTCGGCGCAGCCGCAGAGTACATCCGAAATTCCCTTGCCCTCGGAGCCTGGCAGGTAGCACATGACGACGCTGTCCCAACTCTCATAATCATCCGGGTCGAGTATGACCTGCCTGCCCGCGATGATGCAGGTCGCGGTAGGCTTGTCCAGCTTTTTCGCCTTGTCGATCATCAACCTGTTATAGTCGAGGCCGAGCTTCCCGCACAGTTCAAGATCCTCCGTATCGCCGTACCATTCGGCATAGGCGTCCTCGCCGACGCAGAGCAGCACGACATCGGCCTCCTCCGCGCGGGCGGCGTCCGTAATGACCTCGATGCCGTAGTCGTCGGCGTACCGCTCGAAGGCCTGGAGTATGGTCGTGACCCCTGATATCCTGTCATAGGGGCTGGCGTTCCAACCCATCGTCCAGCCACCGCACTGCGCGCGCGCGTTGTCCGCCGCCGTTCCCAGGATATAGACCTTTTGGCCCTTGCGGATCGGCAGCGTCCCGCCTTCGTTCCTGATGAGGACGAGGCTTTCTTCAACCAGCCTTTCGGCAACGGCCCGGTATGCGGCGGAGCCGGTTTCCGACTGGACCGTTGCCAGGCTTTCGCAGAGCGGATCCTCAAAGACGCCCGCGTTTTGCTTGACACGGATGATCCTCGTCACAGCGTCGTCGATCCGCTCCATGGAGAGCCGCCCGTCCCTGGCAGCGTCGATGATGATGCCCATAGCCTCGTCGTATCGCTCCCCCTCCATGAGCATGTCTATGCCGCAATTGATCGCGCTGACGACCTGCTCCTCATAGGTCTCCAGGGAAGTATTTCGGATGGCCATACTGTCGCTGACGACGAAGCCTTCAAAGCCCATCCCGTTCTTGAGCTTCCATATGTATTCGCCGTTTTCATGCATCTTCAGGCCGTTCAGGGAGGAATAGCTGACCATGATCGTCTGGACGCCCGCGTCGATCTGCGCCTGGTAGACCTTCAAAAGCGCTTCGATTTTTTCATCGGAAAGTATGGCGTCGCCCCTGTCAATGAGGCGGGGATAATCGCTCTGTTCGCCCGTTCCGTAAGCGACGTTGCCATCGCCGAAATAGTGCTTTGCGCAGGCGATCACGCCGCCGTCCACAAGGCCCCGGGTATAGGCTGTGCTGAGCCTGGTGATGGCGTCGAGGTCCGATCCGTAGCACTCGTAGTTCCTTCCCCACCTCGGATCGTTGGACTGGGCGACGCAGGGATACAGGTTCCACAGCATGTGGCAGAGCCGCGCCTCGTCCGCGGTGATCCGTCCGACCTGATAGGCAAGCTCCTCGTCGCCAGCCGCGCCCTGGCCGATGTTGTGGGGAAAGTAGACGGCGTCGGTGCAATAGCCCACGCCGTGAACGTCGTCCTGGGCCAGAAGGAAGGGGATCCCCGATTCGGAGGCGATCGCCGCCCGCTGGTAATCGTCGACCACCGCGCGCCATGAGGCGGCGCTGCGCATCCCTTCATCCCCGTAAATGCTCCCGTAGCCGTCATCCAACATGGCATCTTCCCTGACCCTGTTCAGGAGGGGCTGCACCATCTGGGCGGCCTTCTGTTCCAATGTCAGCTCCGCGACGATCTCCTCCGGGGTCATCGCCGCGTATTTCAGATACCTGTATTCCGCCGGTTCAGAGGGCGATGACAATGTCTCGGCACTTGCGACGCTGGCCATAATCGGCAAGAGCAGGGCCAATGAAAGCAAGAAAACCAGCGCTCTTTTCATGTGAAGCTTCCTCCCGTCGGCAAGCCGCGTTCCTTTCGAGGCGTTTCGATCGGACCGGACTTTCGTTAAGCTGCGTTTAATTCCTATTATAACCGAAGGGCAATATTCCGTCAATACCGTCCTCAGTGCGCCCAATTGTACGCCTTGTTGATAGCCGACTGATGCTCCTCGTTCACGCTTTCGCTGCCGTGGGTCAGGCTGTTCACCATGTGCAGGCAGAATTGGCCGTCATAGCCGTTGGAGGTAATGGTCTGGTCGCCGTGAGGCTTGGTGTTAATGGAGCAGGCCACATATTTGCCGCCGGCATAGAGGATCACCGGGATGCAGTCCCAGGAAAAGCTGCCGCCGGCCATCTTCTTCAACTTGGCGGTATCAGAGGCCGTGGCGGGCTCCACATCCGCGTGGTTGTGGCCGCCCATGCGCTTGATGCGCACCGTGATGCCCTTGTCGATATCGTAGATATAGCCATAGCTGCCGGTGTGCAGCACGCTGCTGCCGCCCTTGAACCAGTCCAGTCTGACCACCTTGGACTTCCACGATTTGCCGCCGGAGGCGGACTCGGAGGATCTGTCGCGGGACACGCAGGAAGCGGGCACATAACCCGTCGCCGAGCCGCTGGCGTTCTGCACCCGCAGATAGTCGCCGCTCACGCCCACGACGTAGACCTTCGTGTTGACGCCCACCGACGCCCGCTCAGACGAGGATGAGGCGCTTTTGTAGATATAGGTGTCCTTGCTGATATAGGCCGAATAGCGCTGCTCGCTGTTCAGGTATTTCAGAGGCACATAGCCCGTCACGCCCCTGTAGCTGACCTTCGCCCAGTCGCCGGAGGTATCCTTGAGGGAGAGCGTCGTCCCCTTTTCCAGGGATACGCTGCTGCTGGAGGTGGACTTTTCGCTGTAAAAGCGGGCGGAGCCGCTGTTCACCTTCACGTCGGAGGCCTGCGCGGCGCAGCACAGCGCCAGCAGCGCCGCAAGCACCCCACAGAGGTATTTTCTGAAATATTTCATAATATAAATCTCCTGTTGTTTGATATTACCATTCATATGTATTATATTTCAAACATATTGGTTTTTGTGTAAAAGCCCTGAAACAAGGCCCGGTTTGACACAAAAACACCATATACCGCGCCCGTGAACAGCCAAAATTTACGCTGACGTGCTACAATGATCGAAAAAAGCAAGGGAGCAATGGCCATGGCCCGGGAATTCAACTATGTTCAGCAGATGGAGCAGCGGCTGCTGACCGACCTGCGCAAGCCCATCTGGCGGCCCTTCATGCGCGCCATCCGGGACTACGCGCTGATTCAGCCGTGGGATAAAATCGCTGTGTGCGTCTCCGGCGGCAAGGATTCCATGCTGCTGGCCAAGCTGATGCAGCTGCTGGCCAGGCACAGCGAAACGCCCTTTGAGGCCGTGAATCTGATCATGGACCCGGGCTACAGCGCCGACAACCGCCGTCAGGTGGAGGCAAACGCCCGGCGGCTTGGGCTGGAATATGTGCTGTTTGAAAGCGACGTATTCGAGGTGGCCCAGGCGCAGGACGAGCATCCCTGCTTTTTGTGCGCCCGTATGCGGCGGGGCTGCCTGTACGGCAAGGCCCGGGACTTGGGCTGTAACAAGCTGGCGCTGGGGCACCATTTCGACGACGTGACAGAGACCACGGTGATGGCCATGCTCTACGGCGGGCAGATCCAGGCCATGCCGCCCAAGCTGCGGGCAAAGAATTTTCCGGGCATGGAGCTGATCCGCCCGCTGTACCGCGTGCGCGAGGCGGATATCTGCGCCTGGCGGGACGAGTTTGACCTGCATTTTATACAATGCGCCTGCAAGCTGACCGAAAACGCCGCCCGTGATGGGGACGCCTCCAAGCGCCAGCGCGTCAAGCAGCTGCTGGCCCAGCTGAATAACGAGCATCCCAAGGTGGCGCAAAACGTGTTCAACAGCATCCACCGCGTCCAGCTGGACACCCTGGTGGGATGGAAGTACCGGGGTGAGGAACACTCCTTCCTCGAAAATTACGATGACTGACGAACCCATGAAAAGCGCCTGCCGCAAACAGACCCCTTCCGGTCGCTTTGCGGCAGGCGCTTTTCATCGCTGTTTTACGAAAGGCAAAGCTGCTTGACGCAGCCAGAGCCAAAAAGATGCCCGCAGAATCGCTGGATTAAACGCAAAGAAATATTGCGACACAGGCGCTTATTCCACATCCTCGCCGTCCTCCAGGCCCCCGCGCATGGGAATGTCCAGCGGCACGAACTTTCCCCGGCGGCGGTGCGCGCGCTGCACCTGCTCCGCGTGGCGGAGCGTCAGCTCATGGGAAGCGCGTATGCGGCGCATCAGCATGGTGACGACCTGCTCGATCTCACTGCCTTCGGAATAGTCCGCTTCCACGGAAAAGTCCACCCGGCCCTGGAGCAGCATGTCGTCGGCCACCTCGGTGGACCCGGGCGCGTGTACGGCAATGGAATAGCCGCCTTTTTGCTTGGTCATCTTCATGCAGGGCACATCCGTCAGGCCGTCCCCCACATAGATCATATTGGAAAAGGGCACGCGGCGCATATATTCCGGGGTAAAGGCGTTCAAATCGCGGTCGTTGGTCACGTCCAGTATGCCCTTGTTGATCCTGAACAGATATTGGGTCTTGCTGGTATAGTTCACGGCTGTGGAGGGCCACACGGCACGGCCGTCCCCGTCATAGCAAAAGGAGGCGGCGAAGATCGCCTTGAAGTGCCTGCCGATATCAGAGCCGCGAATGATCTCCGTCAGGCCGGAGGAGATGATATAATGCTCCACCGTCACGCCGCACGCACGCCCGATGGCGTTGATGCGGTCAAACCAGCTTTGCACGCCGGGAAAGAAGGCCACGTCCCTGCCCAGGGCGATCAGTTTTTCCTTCGTCAGCTCCATCTCTCCGCTGGCCATCTTCTTCATCAGGTACATATAGGTGAGGATGCCGTCCATATCGTGTTCCCGGGCAAATTCGGCGCACTTGCCCCAAAATATATCCGGCTCCACCTTTATGCCCGGCAGGAAGGAATACTCCTCCATGTCCCGAGGGGAGAGCGTCTTGTCAAAATCATAGATCAGCGCGACGATGGGCGTCTGCACGCAAATCCCTCCTTGCGCGAAAAGCACACGAATTGGGCGGTTGCGAACAGCCGCCCAATGAAGTCGGTATGAAAACTATGTCGCCGGCTCCGCCACCTGAACCTCCCCGGCGGGCGCCTCCGCGGCGGGTGCGGGCGCGGGCTCCGGCGTCGGGGCGGGCGTGGGCGTGACCTGCGCGTATTCCGTGCGCGGCGCGTTTTCGGAATACAGCAGCGTCAGGGTCTGGTTGTCGGCAATGCCGGTGGCCTCCAGCCCCGCGGCCTGCTGGAACAGCTTCACTGCCGTCTGGGTCTTGCTGCCGTAAGCGCCGTCGCGGTCATCCAGCAGGAAGCCGAGCATGAACAGCCGGTTTTGCAGCTCCAGCACCTCGTCGCTCTTGTCGCCCTTGGACAGCGTGTTATAGGTGACCTCCGGCACGGGCGTGGGCGTGGGCGTGGGCGAGGTGGCCACGGTCACGCGCTCGCCGTTGAGGACGGCGGTCAGCTCCTGGGCGGTGGTGGCGTTTTCAACCTGCGCGATGGCCGCGCGGACGATATCCCACCTGGCGTTGGAATCCTGCTCCGGGTTCAGCGTGCCCTGTTCAAGCTCCATCATGTCCATCAGTATGGCGTTGTCCAGGTTGCCCTGTATGTTTTGCAGCACCGATATGAACAGCGGGTCGTTCACGGCGGGCTCCTCGGGCATCAGCGCGTCGAAGGAGGCGGTGTTTTCGCCCGCGCGCTGCGTAAAGGCCAGCAGGCCGCTGCCGCTGTAGACCGTGGCCATCTGGTCGATATAATCCGTGCTGGCATGGGCATACATCAGCTGTATACCGTTGTCATACAGCGTCTGGGTGACGCCCTCGATCTTCGAGGCGTTCTGCGTGCCCCGGATGTGACGGAACCACAGCACGCCGCCCACGATCAGCGCGGCGGCGGCGATCATGATCAGCGCCACGCGCAGAATATCCTTGACGCCGATGGTGCGGCCGTAGCGGATTTCGTCGAACTCCTCCTCGTCGATATCGTTGAATACCTCGCTCTGCTCGGTATCGATATCGGGGTTGGCAGCGGCATTGTCGTCATAGACCACGCCGGCCTGGGGCGTCGCATAGCTGTCGTCGTTTTCATCATAGGCGCGGCGGCGGCGGGCGGCGCGGCGGCTCTGGGTCGCCTCCAGGCGCTGGATGTAATCCTCCACCTCCGTGCTGATGCCCGCGCGGCCCGTGGATTCAATGGGCCGGGAGTGCAGCTCGGAAACATCCATGCTCTCCATTTTCAGCTCTTCGTCCACAGCGCTGAGGGTGTTGAGCGCGTCCTCCGACAGCGGCTCCTGAGGCGCGGCGGGCGCGGCGTCGTTTTCATCGCCTTCGCCCTCTATAGCGGCGCGCATATCCTTGCGAATTTCCTCTGGGGCGGAAGCGCCGTCGTACACGGGCCGGTAGGTCGTCCGGCTGTCCACCGCGCCCTCCTCCCGCTGCTGCTCAGACATGGTCGTATAGGTGGTGCGGGTATATGTCGCAACCGTCTGCCCGGCGGGTGTATCGGGCAGTATATGCGCCTGTGCAGATGTATAGGGCGTCCCCTCAAAACGGCTTTCCCCCACGGGGGTTCCGCAATGCGGGCATTTTGTGTCTTCCGGCATCAGGGTTTTGCCGCATTTGGAGCAAAACATGGCTCGGCCTCCTCTGCGTCTTGTTCGCCCGCCTCCGCGGGTCCATAGAAAAACCGCCCAAAACGCGCCTGCGCGCGCGGCGGTTCAATTCGACATTTTTTGGTCGATGGTCCGGGAAACCGGCGCTCTCCCAATCGTACCAAAATCCAATAGAACCATCCTATCATATATGATAGGATGGTTTATTCGGTAAATCAAGGATATAAATATGACTTTAATTAGGTATTTTATCCCAATTGCGCCATAATCATGCGCTACAGCGTGACCGTGGGCGGATTGCAGTAGGGGCAGGGCTGCATCCCCTCGCGCAGCGCGTCGCGCACCGTCAGCTCGCGCCCGTTGGTCTGGGTGCGGCAGACCTTGGTGGCGTGATAGTATATGGCGTTGGAAAAGACGCTGTACACAGTGGTCTCATAGGCCTCCTCGTTCTGGGCGTTGACTGCCTCCAGCTTCTGTTCCTCGGTCAAAAGGTCGCTGGCCGTGCCGCCCGCATCCAAAACCTGGGCCAGCTGCTGCTCATAGAGCAGCTGTTCGATGTTGTACAGCGCGTTGAGCGTCTCTCCCTGGGGCGCGGCCGTCACCTGCGGCGGCGCGACAGGCACCGGCAGGCTGACGCTCAGCTCCTGGTGCGGCGTCAGCCACACGACAAGCAGCGTCATTTCAACCGTGGCCAGCGCGGTCAGCAGCAATCGGCCCCGGCTGCGGAACACGCCCTGGCGCCAAAGATACAATAGGCCCACCGGCGGCAAAAGCAGCGTCAGCAGCAGTCCTATCGTACCGCGCCCGGAAATGGCCCGCTGCCTGGAGGGGCGCTCCACATGGGCGGTATAAGCCGCGCTGGTTCCTCGGTTGTATCGGTTGCTCATGATCTGTCCTTTCCCGACAATCAGGCGATCGCATTGAATCTGTTGTCATCATTATACTTTTTGGCGGTAAAGCTGTCAAGCGCAGGGGAAAAGGCTGTGTGAAGCGAACCTCTTCCCCCTTGAATTTCCCGCGCAAACGATGTATTATATATAATATGAGATTATGGCCCGTCAGGGCCTTCACAGAAAGGCGGTTATTTGCATGAGCATTGTGAAAAAGAGCTTCGGCAGGCTTCCCGACGGTCGGGAGGCGGACCTGTACATCCTGACCAACGCCACCGGCGCTTCGGTGGAGATCACGAACTACGGCGGCATCGTCCGCGCCATCACCGTGCCGGACAAGGCCGGCAGGCTGGGCAACGTGGTGCTGGGCTACAACGACGCGGCGGGCTATGTGCCCACCTGCGGCTATCTGGGCGCGCTGATCGGGCGCGTGGGCAACCGCATCGCCAAGGGCGAGTGCGAACTGAACGGCCAGAAGCTGACCCTGGCCAAAAACGAGCGGGGCGTGACCCACCTGCACGGCGGCAACGTGGGCTTCAACGAAAAGCTGTGGGACGTGACCCCTGTCGAGGGCATCTGTGAGGACATGCTGATCCTGTGCTACACCAGCCCCGACGGCGAAGAAGGCTATCCCGGCACGCTGCGCGTGATGGTCACCTACACCTGGACCGATGAAAACGAGCTGCTGATCCGCTACGAGGCCGTTTCCGACAAGGACACCCTGTGCAACCTGACCAACCACACCTACTTCAACCTGAACGGCGAGGCGGGCGGAAAGAAGATCGAGGACCACATCTTCGAAATGAATTGCGATACCTTCACCGTGGTGGACGCCGACTGCATCCCCACCGGCGAGCAGCGGGACGTGGCCGGCACACCCTTTGACCTGCGCCAGCCCAAGCGCGTGGGCGACAGCCTGGCGCTGACCGACAGCGACGAGCAGCTGGGCTTCGGCGGCGGCATCGACCACAACTTCAACATCAACGACTTTGAGGCCGGCCTGCGCTTCGCCGCGGAGGTCACCGACCCCGAATCCGGCCGCGTGATGGACGTCTTTACCGATATGCCCGCCATCCAGCTGTATTGCGGCAACGCCCTGGAGGGCATCAATCCCGGCTCCTCCGGGCGCGTCTACGGCAAGCGGGAGGGCTTCTGTCTGGAAACCCAGTTCGCCCCGGATTCCATCAATCACCCGGAATTCATCGACAGCGTGCTGCGCGCGGGTGAAAAATACGATTTCACCACGATCTTCGCATTCGATATCGTCGAAGAGTAACCCCCCACATTCTATCGAAGGAGACAACATTCATGGAAGTTCGCACCCGTTTTGCCCCCAGCCCCACGGGATACATGCACCTGGGCAACCTGCGCACCGCGCTGTATACCTACCTCTACGCTCGCCGCAAGGGCGGCAAGTTCATACTGCGCATTGAGGACACGGACCAGGAGCGCGAGGTTCCCGGCGCGGTGGAGGTCATCTACAAGTCCATGCAGACCGCCGGACTCAGCCACGACGAGGGCCCGGACGTGGGCGGCCCCTGCGGCCCCTATGTGCAGTCTCAGCGCCGGGATACCTACATGCCCTACGCAAAGCAGCTGATCGAATCCGGTCACGCCTACTATTGCTTCTGCACCAAGGAGCGGCTGGACGAGGCCCGCGAGGCCGCGGAAAAGCGGGGCGAAACCTTCAAGTATGACAAGCACTGCCTGCACCTTTCCAAGGAGGAGATCCAGCGCAAGCTGGACGCGGGCGTGCCCTTTGTCATCCGGCAGAACATCCCCACCGAGGGCAAGGCAGGCTTTGACGATGTGATTTACGGCCATGTGGAGGTGGATTGCAGCACGCTGGACGACAATGTGCTGATCAAGGCCGACGGCCTGCCCACCTACAACTTCGCCAACGTCATCGACGACCACCTGATGGGCATTTCCCATGTGATGCGCGGCAACGAATACCTGTCCAGCGCCCCGAAGTACAACCTGCTTTATGAGGCGCTGGGCTGGACGCCGCCCACCTATGTCCACCTGACTCCCGTCATGGTGGAAGCCCCCGCGCTTAACGAGGACGGCACGCCCGTTCTTGATGAGGCCGGCAACCCTGTCATGTCCAAGCGCAAGATGTCCAAGCGCAAGGGCGACCCCTCCTTCGAGGATCTGCTCAGCCAGGGCTATCTCACCGAGGCCGTCATCAACTACCTGGTGCTGCTGGGCTGGAGCCCGCGGGGAGAGCGGGAGTTTTTCACGCTGAAGGAGTTGGAGGAGGTCTTTGATCTTGAGGGGCTGAGCAAGTCCCCCTCCGTGTTCGATATCCAAAAAATGAACTGGTTCAACACCGAATACATCCGCAAGCTCTCTCCCGAAGCCTACCTGGCACTGGCGACGCCCTGGCTTGAAAAGACGCTGGATCCGGCAAAGTTCGATTTCAAGCGCCTGGCGGAGCTGCTGCAGGGCCGCACCGAGGTGTTCAACCAGCTGCCGGACATGGTCCGCTTCCTGGCGGAGCAGCCGGATTTCTCCAACGACCTGTACCTCAACAAGAAGCAGAAATCCACGCCGGAAAGCGCCAGGGCCGCGCTGACGGCGGCGCTGCCGCTATTGGAGGGCATCGGCGAATGGACGGAGCAGGAGCTGCACGACCGCGTCATGGATGCCATTCCGAATCTGGGCATGAAGAACGGACAGTTCCTGTGGCCGCTGCGCATCGCCATCTCCGGCCAGTCCTCCACCCCCGGCGGGGCCTTTGAAATCGCCTATCTGCTGGGCAGGGAGGAGACCCTGCGGCGCTTGAAACGTTCACTGGAACGACTGTAACCCCCCTCGATGACGCAGGAGCGCTACAACAGCGCCCCTGCGTCATAATCTGTCAGGACAAGGAGTTCGGCATGAAGAATACCTATATGAATACCAGCCTCAAGGCCTGCATCGGCTATCTGCGCGCCTTCGAGCAATCCATGAAGCTGGCGGCCATGAAGGACGACGGCCAGGTAGACAAAGTGGAGGAAAAGCAGCTGAAGCAGCTGAACAAGGCAACCGATAAGTATATCCGGGAGCTGGAGGGTCTGGTGGACGACTGAACCGGAGGGAGGCAGGCTGTGCTTAAGCCCGGACAATTGCCCACCGCTCTCTTTTATTGAATATGACAAACATCATAGAGATTGCTGATATACATTCCCCCCGGCTGGACGCCTACGTCCGACTCACGGAGGCACAGCTGAAAAACCGGCTTCACCCTGAAAACGGCCTTTTCATCGCGGAGAGCCCGAAGGTGATCGCCTGCGCCCTGGACGCGGGCTTTGAACCCGTCTCCTTCCTCATGGAGCGCAAGCACATCACGGGAAAGGCCGCGGACCTGATCGCGCGCTGTCCCTCCGCGCCCGTCTATACCGCTGACAGCGAAATCCTTGAGACCCTGACGGGCTACCCGCTCACCCGGGGCGTGCTTTGCGCCATGCGGCGCAGGCCGCTGCCCTCTCTGGAGGACGTCTGCACGGGCGCTCGGCGCATCGCCGTGCTGGAGGGCATCGTGGACACCACCAACATCGGCGCGATTTTTCGCTCCGCGGCGGCGCTGGGCATGGATGCCGTGCTGCTGACACCCACCTGCTGCGACCCTCTGAACCGCAGGGCCGTGCGCGTGAGCATGGGCACGGTGTTTCAGGTGCCCTGGGCGCACATCGGAGAAACCGCCGCGGATTGGCCTGAAAGGGGCCTTGAACGGCTCGCGGCGCTGGGCTTTAAGACCGCGGCGCTGGCCCTGACCGATGATTCACTGTCCATTGACAATCCAGCGCTGGCCCAACAGCCGCGCCTGGCCCTCATTCTCGGCACCGAGGGAGACGGCCTCGCCGCGTCCACCATCGCCCAATGTGATTACACCGTCAAAATTCCCATGTACCACGGCGTGGATTCGCTGAACGTCGCCGCGGCCAGCGCCGTGGCCTTCTATGCGCTGCGCCCATGATATATG
>JAFUCP010000042.1 GCA_017459565.1 Clostridia bacterium
AGTCTTGCCCTCCTGGTTCATCTCCTCTTCTGTGTAAAAACCATCCTCAAAGAAGTACATGCACTCATCGCCGCTCTGAATTTCGAAGTAATACTTGCATCTCTTGTACCGGGGCACTAAAGTTGTGGTCCACCATATGTGATCCTTTAATCTCTTCTTGAAGCAGATTTCTTCTCTTTTTCCGCTCCAGCGCTCGTTTCCGCCCATAATCCCCGCCTCGTAGGGGTCGCCGTATATGATAAACACTTTATCGACATCATATCCTGTTTTGATATTGATTATCAGGTGGTCATTATCTAGACAATAGCAGTACTGTTCTGACATTCTGTGAAATATGGCACTTCTGTTCATTATAAATCTCCTTTAGGAAAACGTTTTCCGCAACAAGCAAACTATAACCTAAAACCTATTTTTGTTCAATACCCAGTTTTCTTTTCAGCGCAAAAAGGGGCTGTCGCTTTAGATAGAAACAGACCGCAGGCCGGGATCGTCTCGGCAAGCTTGCACCCCAGTTCGCGGCACTCAACGACGACGTGCTCTTCGGCGAGGTTTGGGCGCGGGAGGAGTAACTCTCTGCGAGAGACCGCAGCATGATCACCATCGCAGCCTTGTTCTCCGCTGGCTTGTATCCCCAGCTGAAATCCCACCTGATCCTGGGCAAGGCCCACGGCATCACGAAACAGGAAGCGGTTGAGATTGTGACCCAGCTGGCCTTCTACTGCGGCTGGCCCAAGGCGTGGAGCACTTTCCCGATGATCGACGAAGTCTGGCCCAACGAGGAATAAGGAGGTACAACGTGGAATACTTTACCCTGAATAACGGAATCCAAATGCCAATGGCGGGCATCGGTGTGTTTATGATGAGCCCTGCGGAGGCGGAGGCCGCCGTGGAAAGCGCCCTTAGAAGCGGCGTGCGGCTGATTGACACGGCCAATGGCTACATGAACGAGAGCGGCACTGGCCGGGGCATCAAGAACAGCGGCGTCGCGCGGGAGGATATCTTCCTGGTGACGAAGCTGTGGCCCACGGTGTATGAGAAGGAAACCGCCATCGAAGAGACGCTTGCGCGTCTGGGCACAGAGTATATCGACCTGCTGTTCCTGCACCAGCCCACGGACAACTGGCGCGAGGGCTACAGGGCCATCGAGAAGGCGTACAAGGAGGGCAAGGTGAAAGCCATCGGCCTGTCCAACTTTCCGGACGAGCTGCTGCTGGAAGCCATCGATACCATGGAGATCATGCCCCAGGTGGTGCAGGTGGAGGCCCATCCCTACTTTCCCCAGACCGAGCTCAAGCAGATCCTTGCCAGGACCGGCATGGCGCTGATGGCCTGGTATCCGCTGGGGCACGGCGACAAGACGCTGATCCAGCAGCCTGTGTTTACTGAGCTGGCTGCCAAGTACGGCAAGTCTAACGCTCAGATCATCCTGCGCTGGCATGTGCAGAGCGGCAACATCGTTATCCCCGGCTCCAAGAACCCCGACCACATAAGGGATAACTTCGATATCTTCGACTTCGCCCTGACCGACGCGGACATGGCCGCCATCGCGAAGGTGAACAGCGGTGTGCGTTACTATACCGCCACGCTGGAAACCATCGCGGCCTACGCGAAGATGGAACTGCAGCCCGACTTATAATGAGAATTCGCACAAACGCATGGATCAACCACATCAGAGTAACCAGAATTCAGTCGTCGCGGGGCTGCTGTTGTTCTGCCATTTGCACTGTCCGAGGAGCTTTCAAGTAAGAGGTTATTCTCTTTCGCCACGTCGCCCCCACGCTGGCCCCTGTCGCGGGCACGGCGCTTGGACGGGCACGTGGCCGGACTGGCTGGGAAAGGCCGCGACAGGGCAAACGTGGGGCTCACGTGGGTAGGAAAGAGGCGACACCCCATAAGTCACCCTGGAATGAT
>JAFUCP010000246.1 GCA_017459565.1 Clostridia bacterium
CGCCGGTCAATCCTCCTCCTGCCCCAGCAGCGTGCCCGTGAGGATGGGCTTTCCGGCCAGATAGGCCTGGGCGGTCATGCGCTTGCCGCCGGGGGCCTGCAATTCAAGCACCTCCAGCGCGCCCGTGCCGCAGCGCACCCACAGTCCCTCCCGGGCGCCGGAGGCGATCACCGTGCCGGGCATCACCTTGTTCTGTGCCACGCGCGATCGGACCTCATACAGCTTCAGACGTCCATGGGGCGTATCGGTATAGGCGCAGGGCCAGGGATTCAGGCCGCGCACCTGGTTGACGATCTCCCGGGCCGGGCGCGTCCAGTCGATGCGGCCCAGCTCCTTTTTCAGCATCGGATAATAGGTGGCCATCTCGGCGCTCTGGCGCAGGGGGGTGATCCTGCCGGCCAGGTATTCCGGCAGGGACCGCGCCAGCAGCTGCGCGCCCAGCTGCGCCAGGCGCTCCGTCAGCTCCCCGGCGGTCTCCGCTTCGTCGATGGGGGTTTCCACGGTGGTGAGGATATCGCCGGTATCGATGCCCTCGTCCGTGTGCATCAGCGTCACGCCCGTCTTGCGCTCGCCGTTGATGATGCACCAGTTGACGGGCGCGGGGCCGCGATAACGGGGCAGCAGCGAGGCATGGACGTTCAGGGTGCCGTGGGCCGGGATATCCAGCAGCTCCCTGCTGAGGATCTGCCCGAAGGCCGCGGTGATCACGCAGTCCGGCGCCAGGGCCCTGAGACAGGCCGCGCCCTCCGCGTCGCGCAGCCTTTCAAACTGGTACACGGGCATGCCCGCCGCCTCGGCGAACTGCTTCACCGGGCAGGCCGTGAGCTTTTTGCCCCGTCCCGCGGGGCGGTCCGGCTGGGTGAACACGCCGACGATCTCATAGCGCTCGTCCTCTGCCAGGGCCTTCAGCGAGGGCACCGCGAAATCGGGCGTGCCCATGAATACGATTCTGTACTTGCTCATATTGATTATGCTTCCTCTTCCTGCACCTTGTCGGTCACGTCCTCAATCATCTTGTCCACATACAGCACGCCGTCCAGGTGGTCGATCTCATGGCACAGGCACACGGCCAGCAGCCCTTCCCCCTCCACCTCGATGGGATTGCCCTTGCGGTCCTGGGCGTGGACCAGCACCTTTTCCGGCCTGGGCACGGTGCCCCGCCGCCCCGGAACGGACAGGCAGCCCTCCGTGCTGATGACCTCGCCCTCGGAAGAGAGAATTTCCGGGTTGACCAGCTCGATCAGCCCCTCCCCCACATCGATGACCACGGCGCGCTTCAGCACGCCCACCTGGGGCGCGGCCAGGCCCACGCCGTCGGCCTCGTACATGGTGTCGGCCATGTCGTCCAGCAGCACGGACAGCCGGTGGTCGAACTTGACCACCTTGCGGGCGTGCTTGCGCAGGATATCGTCCTTGCCCATTTCAATGATTTTGCGAATCGCCATGTTCTGCCTCCGTCTGAATGAATACGCAAATGGCGAGCAACGCTCGCCTGATATCAAAACATATTGTTCGGGTTGATCTCCAGCTCCGCGCGGACGTTTTTGGGGGCGGCGTCGGCCAGCGCCTGCATGTGCGCGGCCACGGCCTCCACGTCCGCCTTGAAGTACAGCTTCACCAGCAGCTGCCAGCGGGCTTCGCCCCGAAGCAGCTTGATGGGGGCCTCCATGGCCGCAAGCTGGAGGGTGTCCCGGCGCGCGCCGGTCCCGTCCAGGTACGCCTCCAGGCGCCGCGCGTCCTCCCGGGCGGCGCTCTGGGCGTCCTCGGGGTCGCGGGCGCTGTATACGACGCGGGCGATCACCGTAAAGGGCGGGTACATGGCCACGCGGCGGTAGGCGCTCTCCCGGGTGTAGAAGGCCCGGTAATCCTGCCGCGCGGCCAGGCGGATGCCGTAATGCTCCGGGTCATAGGTCTGCACCACCACGTTTCCGGGCACGTCCGCGCGCCCCGCGCGGCCCGCCACCTGGGTCAAAAGCTGGAACGTGCGCTCCACGCTGCGGTAATCCGGCAGGTTCAGCGACAGATCCGCCGCCACCACGCCCACCAGGGACACGTTCGGGAAATCCAGCCCCTTGGCGATCATCTGCGTGCCCACCAGCACGTTGGCGTCCCCGTCGCGGAAGCGCTCCAGGATGCGCGCGTGGGCGTCCTTCTGGCGGGTGGTATCCACGTCCATGCGCGCCACCCGCGCGTCGGGGAAGAGCCGGCGCACCTCCTCCTGCACCCGCTGGGTGCCCGCGCCGAAATACTTGATATAGGCGCTGCCGCACTGGGGGCACTTCTTCGGCGGGGGCAGGGTCTTTCCGCAGTAATGGCAGCGCAGCGCGTTTTCCGCCTGGTGATAGGTCATGGTCACGTCGCACTGGTCGCAGCGGGCCACATAGCCGCAGGCCCGGCAGGACACAAAGGTGGAGTGGCCCCGGCGGTTGATGAACAGCATCGCCTGATGGCCCTCGTCCAGGCAGGCGCGCAGCCGGGCGGCCAGCCGGGCGCTGAAGATGGAGTGGTTGCCCCGGGCAAATTCGTCCCGCATGTCCACGATGTCCACCTCGGGCAGGGGCCTTCCGTTCACCCGGCTGCGCAGCTCGATCAGCTCCAGCCGGTTTTCCGGGCGCACGCCGGGCATACAGCGCATATAGGTGCCAATGGAGGGGGTGGCGCTGCCCAGCAGCAGCACCGCGCCGTGCTGCCGCGCCCGCTCCCAGGCCACCTGTCGGGCGTCATAGCGGGGCCGGCGGTCCGACTGGTAGCTGGTTTCGTGTTCCTCGTCCACCACGATGGCGCCGATGTTCTGAAGCGGCGCGAAGATAGCGCTGCGCGCGCCGATGACCACCCGGGCCTCCCCGGAGCGGATGCGCTGCCATTCGTCAAAGCGCTCCCCCGCGGACAGCGCGGAGTGCAGCACCGCCGCGTCGCCGCCGAAGCGCCCGTGCAGCCAGGCGACCATCTGGGGCGTCAGCGCGATTTCCGGCACCAGCACCACGGCGGATCTGCCCATCTCCAGCGCCCGGCGGATCAGCCGGATATACACCTCGGTCTTGCCGCTGCCGGTGACGCCGTGGAGCAGGAAGCGCCCGCCCCCGTCCTCCAGCGCCCGCGTCAGCCTTGAGACGGCCTGGCGCTGCTCCTGCGTCAGCTCCGGGTCCGCGTCCGAGGGCTCTCCGGCCAGGGCGCGGGGCGTCCTGCGCAGCACGCTCTCATACAGCGTCACCGCGCCCTTCTTCTCCAGCGCGCGCAGGGCTCCGGCGTCCAGCAGGGCCGTGGGCACGTCCCCGCCCTTGAGCCTTGTGAGGATCTCCAGCTGCCGGGGCGCGCGCCTGCTTACGGCCTCAAAGCCCTCCAGCGCCTCGCCGGACAGCGCAAGGCGCGCCATGCGCACCCTGCGGGGGCGCACCCGCTCCCCTCGAAGCTGGGAAGGGATCATCAGCCGCAGCGCGTCCACCAGGTTGCACAGATAGCGCCCGTGCAGCCAGCGGGCCAGCTCCATCAGGTCCGGCAGGATCACCGGCTCCTCCTGCACCACGCGCGACAGGGGCCGCAGCTTTTCCGGCGGCAGGTCACATTCCCCGGAGAGGGACACCACGAAGCCCTCCACCGTCCGGGGGCCGAAGGGCGCCGCCACCAGCTGGCCGGGGCGCACCGACATGCCCTCGGGAACGGCATAGGTATACAGCCTGTCCAGGGCGTCCACGGACAGGTCCACCACAAGCTGCGCGTATTCAGCCATGCCTCGCCAGCTCCGCCACCAGGTCCAATATGCCGTCCGCCGCTTCCCGCTTGCTCATCAGCGGCAGGGCGCGCGCGCCTTCGCGGGTGATGAGCGTGACCGCGTTGGTGTCCACGCCGAAGCCCGCGTCCGACCGGCTGACATCGTTGGCCACCACCAGATCGGCGTTTTTGCGCTCCAGCTTGCCCTTCGCGTTTTCCAGCAGGTCGTCCGTCTCCGCCGCGAAGGCCACCAGCACCTGTCCGGGGCGCTTGCGCCTGCCCAGCTCCGCGGCGATATCCACGGTGTTTTCCAGCGCCAGCGTCATGCCCTCTCCCGTCTTTTTGATCTTGTGCGCCGCCGTCTGCGCGGGCCGGAAGTCCGCCGGGGCGGCGGCCTGGATCACCGCGTCGGCCTCCGCGCCCCTCTCCAACACCGCCTTGCAGAGCTGGGCGCTGGATTCCACATATACGACCTCCACGCCCGCGGGCGCGGAAAGCTGCACCGGGCCGGAGACGAGCGTGACGCGCGCGCCCCGGTCCCTGGCGGCCTCGGCGATGGCATAGCCCATCTTGCCGCTGGAGCGGTTGGTGATGTAGCGCACGGGATCGATCCGCTCCACCGTGGGTCCCGCCGTCACCAGCACGCGCAGCCCCGCCAGGTCCTGCCGGGGGTTCAGGAGCGCGTCCAGCGCCGCCACGATGCTTTCGGGCTGCGCCATGCGGCCCACATCGTCGTCGCCGCAGGCCAGCCGCCCGGAATCGGGCCCCACGGTGCGCGCGCCGCGGGCCAGAAGGGTTTTGAGGTTTTGCTGTGTGGCCGGGTGCCGCCACATGTTGGCGTTCATGGCCGGGGCGATCAGAAGCGGCGCGGTCATGGCCAGGGCGGTGGTGGACAGCAGATCGTCCGCGATGCCGCAGGCCAGCTTCGCCAGACAGTTGGCCGTGGCGGGGGCGATTGCGAAGGCATCGGCCCATCTGGCCAGGGCGATATGCTCCATCTGGGCCCGGGGCGCGAAGGTATCGGTATAGGCAGGATTGCCGCTGAGGGCTTCAAAGCTCAGCGGCGGCACGAAGCGGGCGGCGTTTTCGGTCAGCACCACGCGCACCTTCGCGCCCTGCTTCACCAGCCGTCTGACCAGATCGCAGGCCTTGTAAGCCGCGATGCCGCCGGTCACGCCCAGCACGATCCGCTTGTCGGTAAGCATATGCCTCCTGTCCCCTTCCCTCGCGCCTTTATCTGTCGCGGCGCGTTATTCCTCTTCCTCGGGCTGCTCATCGCGGCTGTAGGTGATCAACCGGCGGTTGATCTCCTCGATGGCGATGGACAGCGGCTTGGTCTCCCGGGTCTCGATCAGCGGCAGGCTGCCGGCGATGATCTCCCGGGCGCGCTTTGCGGCCTCCACGGCCAGGGTATATCGGCAGTCCACCTTTTCCAGCAGCTCGCCAATGGGGGGTTCGGTCATCATGGTCATGTTCCTCCTTGTCTGGGTTGGGTGCGTCAGGCCTTCAGCGACGCGCTGAGCCGGTCCAGGAAATCCCGCCGCATATCCCTTTCCAGGCGGCGGGCGGCGATGATGGTATAGACCTCCTCCGCCGCGATTTCCAGGGCGTTGGGCACGTCGCTCCAGTCCTGATGGATGATCACATAGTGGTACTTATAGGCCTCGGCCACCTCCGAGGCGACATTGTTCAGCCGCACGCGGATGGATTCCTCCGTCTCTGTGCCCCGGTGGCGCAGCCGCTGCTCCAGGTTTTCGCGGCTGGGCGGGCAGACGAAGATGCCCGTCACGGTTTCGTCCTGGGCCATGACCTGCAGGCAGCCCTGCACGTCGATCTCCAGGATCAGATCCCGGCCCTCGCCCAGCTCCTTCTGGACGGTGGCCTTCAGCGTGCCATAGTGGTTCTGATGGACGTGGGCCCACTCATAGAAGGCGTCCTCGTCCACCAGCTGGCGGAAGCGCTCCTCGGACACAAAGTGGTAATTGACGCCGTCCACCTCTCCGGGACGGGGCGCGCGGGTGGTGCAGGACACCGACAGGCGCACATCGGGGTGCCTTTCAATGAGCTTTTTGACGATTTCGGTCTTGCCCGCGCCCGCCGGGCCGGAGATGACAAACAATCTGCCGCGATTCGCCATGCCGGACAACTCCTTTATCATATGTATATGGATCCTCCGGTTTGTTCCACAGGGGAGCTATTCGATGTTTTGCAGCTGCTCCCTCAGCTTTTCGATCTCCGCCTTGAGGTCCACGGTCAGCCGGGTAATGGGAATGTCCTGGGACTTGGAGGAGACGGTGTTGACCTCGCGGTTCAGCTCCTGCACCAGAAAGTCCATGCGCCGGCCGATGGGCTCTTCCGATTCGTACAGCGTTCGCAGCTGCTGCACATGGCTCTTCAGGCGGACGGTCTCCTCGGCGATGGCGCTCTTATCGGCCATGATGGCCACCTCCATGAGCAGCCTCGTCTCGTCCACGGCGCTGCCCACCAGCTCCGCCACGGCGGCGCGCAGCCGCTGGGTATACTCCGCGACGGTTTCGGGGTAGCGGGCCTCGATTTCGCCCGTCATGCGCTCAATGGCGTCGGTGCGCGCCGACAGGTCCCGCTTCATGGCCTCGCCCTCCCGCTCGCGCATGGCCACCAGCGCGTCCAGCGCCTCGTTCAGCGCCACCTTCATCAGCGCCTCCACGGCTTCCTGGTCCTCGTCGGCCTCGGTGACGGTCAGCACGTCGGGCATCCGGGCGATGCCCATGAGCGTGCGGTCGTCCCGAAGGTCCGGCCCGATGGCGCCGCGCAGCTCCCGTATGCCCTCGACATAGGCCGAAAACAGCGCCGCGTCCACCTGCACCTTCCGGGAATCCGCCCGCAGGTTCCGATAGGTCATGAACACGTCCACATGCCCCCGGGACAGGCGCGCCGCGATGACGCGCCGCGCCGCGTCCTCCAAAAACATCAGGTTCCGGGGTATGCGGAAGGATATATCCAGAAAGCGGTGGTTGACGCTCTTGACCTCCACGGTGATCTGTCTGCCCTCGATTTCCGCGAAGGCGCGGCCATAGCCCGTCATGCTGTGCATTGCAACATCTCCCGTATATCCGGCTGCTCAAGGCAGCGGATGATATGACGCCGTTTTGTTTGATTGTCGGCGTCTTGCCCTTCGTAAGCCGCCGACCCGGAAAACCTGAAGTTTTCCTAATCTATTATATCACATCCGTTCATGCTTGCCTATGGGGTTGCGCAATTTTAATTTTGAAGCATGGAGAGGAATTCCGCCTCGCCGATCACCCTCACGCCCAGGGCGCGGGCCTTGTCCAGCTTGCTGCCGGCGCTCTCCCCCGCCACCACCAGGCTGGTCTTTTTCGAAACGCTGCCCGCGGCCTTGCCCCCGGCGGCGCGGATGGCCTCCTCGGCCTCCTTGCGGCCCATGGCGGCAAGCGTGCCGGTGACCACCACGGTCATGCCCGCCAGCGCGCCCCCCTCGACGGCGCGCCTTTCCCACACGGGGGAAACGCCCGCCGCCAGCAGCGCGTCCACCAGGCGCCGGTTCGCCGCGTCCTCGAAGAACCCGGCCACGGACTCGGCCACGATGTCGCCCACGTCCTCCAGCTGCGTCAGCTCCTGCCGCGTGGCCGCGCGCAGGGCGTCCACGCCGCCGAAGCGCTCCGCCAGGTCCCGGGCCGTCTTGGTGCCGATATTGGGGATGCCGATGGCATAGATGAAGCTGCTGAGCTTGCAGGCCTTGCTCTTTTCGATGGCGGCCAGCAGATTTTCCGCCTTCTTTTCCCCGAAGCGCTCCAGGCCGCACAGCTGCTGCTTCGTCAGGCCGTAGAGGTCGTCCGCCTCCCGCAGAAGGCCCGCGTCCACCAGCTGAGCGGCGGTCTTTTCGGAAAAGGTATCGATATCCATGGCGTCCCGGCTGGCGAAGTGGGACAGCCGCATCACGATCTGCGGCTTGCAGCCGTCCCGGTTGGGACAGAACAGGTGCGCGCCCCGCTCCACAAGAGGCGCGCCGCAGCCGGGACAGACCCCGGGCTTTTCCACGTCCCGCTCGTCCTCGCTGAATTCGTCCACCCGGCCCATGATTTCCGGGATGACCTCATTGGAACGGCGAATCCACACCCGCGCGCCCAGCCGCACGCGCTTGCGCTGGATATCCTGCCAGTTGTTCAGCGTGGCCTGGCGTACCGTGGCCCCGGCCAGCTCCACCGGCTCCACCTTCGCCACCGGGGTCAGCTTGCCCGTGCGCCCGATCTGCCAGTCCACAGCCAGCAGCGTGGTGGTCATCTCCTCCGCCTCGAACTTGTAGGCCACGGCCCAGCGGGGGAATTTATCGGTGTAGCCCAGGGCCGCGCGGGTGGCGTAATCGTCGATCTTGATCACCGCGCCGTCGATGTCGTAATCCAGCGCGCCCCGGCTCTCCTCGATGCGGCGCACCGCGGCCACCGCCCCTTCAAGGCTGTCCGCGTCGATTTCACAGTCGGAGACGGGAAAGCGGTTCTCGCGCAAAAAGTCCAGCATCTCATGCTGCGTGGCGAAGGCGCGCCCCTCGATGTAGCCCACGTCATAGAAGCAGGCGTCCAGCCTCCGGGACGCGGTGACGGCAGGGTCCAGGTTGCGCAGCGCCCCCGCGGCGGCGTTGCGGGGGTTCTTCAGCGGCTCCTTCGCCGTCTCGTTGTACTTCTCCAGCACCGAAATGCGCATGAAGCCCTCGCCGTGGACCTCCATGCGCCCGGTGAAGGGGATGCTCAGCGGGATGGAGCGTATGGTCATCACCTGGGGCAGGATCGCCTCGCCGGTCACGCCGTTGCCCCGGGTGGCCGCGCCCGCCAGCCGCCCGCCCTCGTAGGTCAGATTCACCGTCAGCCCGTCAAACTTATGCTCCACCACGTATTTGATGGGCGGCAGCGTCGCCCCCGCGGCGTTCGCCTCCTGGCGCAGCTTCTCCGCCCGCCGCGCCCATTCCTCAAGCGCTTCGATGGACTGCGCCTTGCCCATGCTCCACAGCCGCGCCAGGTGGGTGTGGGGCTCAAAGCCCGCCAGCACCTCGCCCCCCACGCGCCGCGTGGGCGAATCCGGCAGGCGCTGCCCCGTCGCGGCCTCCAGCGCCACCAGCTCGTCGTACAGCCTGTCGTATTCCGCGTCGGATATCGTCGGGTCGTCCAGGGTGTAGTATCGATAGGCCATCTCGTTCAGATAGGCCACCAGCTCCTCCATGCGGTTCATGGTCATCCCCCCGTTTTCATGCTGCATAGAGTATACCACATTTTCGGGGAAATGAAAAGTAAGAGGGTTCTGAGGGTGGAGGGTGGAGAGTGGCCCGGGAGGCCGGGGTGATATTGCCTTTGCCGGAGGGGAAGGCCTGGTTGTCAAAACAGGGGCGGTTCCCCAAGGGAGGGCGGCATACCGGCGCGAACCGTTGATTGAGGCAGCTTGACCGCGTGGTGGGCAAGCGCCGAAAATCCCGGTTCGCAAGGTATGCCGCAAAAAAGACCGTTCCCCGGTTCCCCGGGGGGGAAGCGTTATGAGATATGGCAACACCTTGGGAAAACAGCTGCCCTTACCCGGGCGATCCATGGGACAGAAGAACGTCCCCCTGTCCCAAAAGCCGAAGCCAAATTCAAACGGGAGGGCCGGTAAGCGGCTCCCCCGTTTGACGATGTCCAAGCCCTCACTCCACCACGTTCACGGTGATGGTGGCCTTCTTCTTGTTGTAGGTCGTGACGGTTATCTTCGCCTTGCCCTTCTTGAGCGCCGCGACATAGCCGTTTGCGTCAACAGCGGCCACGGCGGCTTTGCTGCTCTTCCAGGTCAGCACGCTCTGAGCCGTCGCCGGGTTCATCACCGGCCACAGCTGCAAGCCCTCGCCCACCTTCAGGGTAATCGCCTTGCCCTGGGAAATGCCGATGCCCAGCGGCTTGTTGGGGTCCACCACGGTGACGGCAATCGTGGCCTTCTTCCTGTTGTGCGTCGTGACGGTGATCTTCGCCTTGCCCTCGCCCAGGGGCACCACCCAGCCGCCCGCGTCCACGCTGGCCACGGCGGGCTTGCTGCTCTTCCAGCTCAGCGTGGCCCGGGCCGTCGCCGGGGCCAATGCCGCGTACAGCTGCACGGGCTGTCCCACGGTGAGGGTAATGGCCTTGCCCTGGATGATGCCCACGCCCGTGGGCTTGTAGGGATCGACCACCCGGATGGTGATGGTGGCCTTTTTCTTGTTGGCCGTGGTGACGGTGATCTTCGCCTTGCCCTCGGAAACCGGCGTGACGATGCCGCCCGCGTCCACGACGGCCACCTTCGGCTTGCCGCTGGCGCAGCCCGTCACCGTCCAGCCGTTGGCCGCGGCGAATTGGGGCACCAGGCGCAGCGGCTCTCCCAGGGGAACGGTCACGCTGCCGTTGCTCTTTGCCCTCGCAAGCACGGCCTCGCGCATGGGCAGCGCAGGAATCGCCGCCTGGGGCGTCAGCACCGCGCCGCACACCGCGCAATAGCTGCCCTCGGTGAGCCCCGCGCTGAAATACGTGGGGGCTGTGCCGGGGAGGACGGCGGGGGTGTGGGCCAGGGGCGGAAGGGGCTGCTGCGGAACCAGCACCCTGCCGCACACCGCGCAGTGGGAGCCTTCGGTGAGCCCTGCCGCCGCGCAGCTGGGGGCCACCGCCACATCGACGGCCACGGCGTGTCCCGCGGGGGGCAGCGTGCCCGCCACGCGGCTCTGGGGCGCAAAGCCGGGGTTGGCAAACATCGCCGTGCCCGTGATCTCGCCGCCCGTCTCGCAGCCGGGCCACAGGCTGACCCAGGTCTGCGC
>JAFUCP010000247.1 GCA_017459565.1 Clostridia bacterium
GAATGGCAGTACTGAAATCCATAAAAAATCCCCTCTTTCCGTCTGTCTTTCCAGTCGGAAGAGGGGGATAATGCCTATTGTACCCATTTCAGCTATCACAAAACAGCCTACGCGGGTAGTTCAACATTTTTTGTACCTGCGACTGCCGCCGCGGGTTCGGGAAGGGGCGAAAACCCCTGTGGGACAATTACTTCAGCTCGGAGAAGTACTTGATGGTGCGAACCATCTGGCTCACGTAGCTGTTCTCGTTGTCATACCAGGACACGACCTGGACCTGGCTGGTGCCGTTGTCCAGATTCTGGACCATGGTCTGGGTGGCGTCGAACAGGCTGCCGAAGCGCATGCCGATGATATCGGAGGAAACGATCTGGTCCTCGTTGTAGCCGAAGGACTCGGTGGCTTCCTTCTTCATCTGGGCGTTGATCTCGTCCACGGTGGGAGCGCCCTTAACCACGGCGTTCAGGATGGTGGTGGAGCCGGTGGGGGTGGGCACGCGCTGGGCCGCACCGATCAGCTTGCCGTTCAGCTCGGGGATGACCAGGCCGATGGCCTTGGCAGCGCCGGTGCTGTTGGGAACGATGTTGACCGCGCCGGCACGGGAGCGGCGCAGGTCGCCCTTGCGCTGCGGGCCGTCCAGAATCATCTGATCGCCGGTGTAGGCGTGGATGGTGCACATGATGCCGGACTCGATGGCCCAGCCGTCGTTCAGGGCCTTGGCCATGGGCGCCAGGCAGTTGGTGGTGCAGGAAGCAGCGGAGATGATGGTATCCTCGGGCTTCAGGGTGGTGTGGTTCACGTTGTAAACGATGGTGGGCAGGTCATTGCCGGCGGGAGCGGAGATGACGACCTTGCGGGCGCCCGCGGTGATGTGAGCCTGGCTCTTTTCCTTGCTGGTGTAGAAGCCGGTGCATTCCAGAACAACGTCCACCTTCAGCTCGCCCCAGGGGCAATCCGCGGCGTTCTTCTCGGCGTAGATGCGGATGGCGTGGCCGTCCACAACGATGGAATCCTCAGTGGCCTCGACCTTGTGGTCGCGGGCGTAGTTGCCCTGGGTGGAGTCATACTTCAGCAGATGGGCCAGCATCTTGGGGGTGGTCAGGTCGTTGATGGCGACGATCTCATAGCCCTCAGCGCCGAACATCTGACGGAAAGCGAGACGACCGATGCGGCCGAAACCATTGATAGCAACTTTAACAGCCATTGGAAAAACCTCCTAATAATAGTTCGTGATTTGGCGTGGGCGCACGACCGCACACCTATAACTACACTGTATATTTTACCCCATACCATGTTGAATGAAAAGCCCTTTTTTGTAAAATATGAGGCTTTGGGGCATGTGTCACGGCCCGGCGCGCGAAAACAGGCGTTTTCGCGCGCCGGGCCGTTGCGAAAGGGGTCAATCCAGGGCGATATCGCCGTAGAAGGAGGTGCCGTCCAGCTTTTCGGCGCAGCCCAGCGCCTGAAGCGTGGTGGCTGAAATGTCGGCGAAGGTCTTGCGCTCGCCCAGGTCCACGCCCTCGCGGATGCCCAGGCCCCATACCAGCAGGGGCACGCGCTCCCGGGTATGATCGGTGTGGGCGGTGTAGGCGGGGTCGCAGCCGTGGTCGGCGGTGATGATCAGCATACCGTCCTCGCCCAGCAGCCGCATGATCTCCGGCAGGCGCTTGTCAAACTCCTCCAGGGACCTGGCGAAGCCCGCCACGTCGCGCCGGTGGCCGTACTGCATGTCGGTATCCACGAGGTTGACGAACATCAGGCCCTTCCAGCGGTCCTTTTTCAGATAGTCAATGGTGGCGTCGATGCAGGCGGGGTTGCCCGCGGCGTGGTTGGACTGGGTGATGCCCCGGTGGTTGAAGATATCTTCGATCTTGCCCACGGCCATCACGTCATAGCCCGCGCCCTTGAGGGCGTCCAGCATGGTGCGCCCGGTGGGGTCCACGGAAAAGTCGCGCCGGTTCGAGGTGCGCACAAACTGTCCCACCTCGCCCTCAAAGGGGCGCGCGATCACGCGGCCCACGCAATGCTCGCCCGACAACAGGCGGCGCGCGGTGCGGCAGACGTGCCACAGCTCCATGGCCGGCAGCACCGCCTCGTGGGCGGCGATCTGGAATACGCTGTCCGCGGAGGTATAGATGATCAGCTTGCCGGTGCGCAAATGCTCCGCGCCCAGCTCCTTAATGATCTCGGTGCCGGAGGCCACCTTGTTGCCGATGGTGCCCATACCGGTCTCCTGCTCAAAGGCGCTGATGACCTCCGGCGGGAAGCCGTTGGGATAGGTGGGGAAGGGCTTGTGCAGCGTCAGACCCGCGATTTCCCAGTGGCCGGTGGTGGTGTCCTTGCCGGCGGCCTGCTCCAGCATGGTGCCATAGCAGCCGATGGGCTCGTCCGCGTCCGCGTCCTGCATCCCCAGCAGGTGCTTGATGCCCAGCTCCTCCAGGTTTGGGATATCCGGGTTGGCCTGCTCGATTACGTGTCTGAGGGTGTCGGCGCCCTCGTCGCCATATTGGGCGGCGTCATGCTGCCAGCCCGCGCCAGTGCCGTCCAGCACGATCACCACGACGCGCTTCATCTTCTTCATCGTCGTCCCTCCCATCTGAGTTCTTCCGCAAGGCGCGCGATCATTTCGCCACAGGTGGGCTTGCCGCGCCTTGCGTCGATTGTATCGCCGAATATGATGTGTTGCCGTTCGATTTCGCCCGTGCGCCAGGCCGCGTCGATGACGTGCTGTATGGCGCGCTCCACCTGCGCGGCGGACAGGCCCGCCTGGGCGGCGATGCGGGGATAGAGCCCGGCTCTCAGCGAACGCAGCAGAGCCCGGTCCGCCCAGACCATGGCAGCGGCGCTGGCAAGACAGGCGCGCCCAGGGTGCCGCGGCAGGCCCAGCGCGTCCATGAGCGCCTTTAGCCGCAGCGATTTTTCCGGCGGCAGCGGGCATTTGAGCGCTTGGACCGCCCGCTCAAGGCGCTCGGCGGTCAGCGGCGGTTCGATGGCGCGCGCGCCCAGCGCGAAAAGCCCGTCCTCGCCCGGCAGACGCAGGGCGCAGGGCTTGATGAGCAGTATGCGCGGCTGCGCGTTCAGCTTCAGCCGACGCGCCCGCCCGGCAAAGGCGACGCCGTCCACCACGGGCAGCACAGCGTCGCATACCACGAGCCACGGCTCCAGCGCGCGGACCATGTCCAGCGCCGAAGCGCCGTCCCTCGCGCGGCCAGCCACGCAAAAGCCCAGCTCGGCCAGCGCGGCCAGCGCGTCGTCAATGCCGCGGCTTGAGCCCGCCGTCAGCGCGCGCCTGGGGGCGTCGTCCATGAACGTCACCTCAACCTTTCTTACATTCTACGCGGCCCGGGAAATTCCTGCGTGCGGCGTATATTTTATTGGAATGTTAATGTTTTTCGGGGAAGGCCAGCCTTGAATTGTGACATTATTCGTAGTTTTCCGCGCAATCGTGGCCCGCGGCGGGATTGTGTGCTATAATAGCGAAAAGATGGGACGGTGTGCGCTTTGATCTATGCAGTTATCGCTCTGGTGGCGCTGGCAGTGGCGGCGGCGTGGCTTTGCTGGCGCTGTCTGTCGTTGCGCAAGGCGCTGGCCAGGAGCCAGGCGCGCTGCCACGAGCTGCAAAAGGAGCGCGCCATCCGCCAGAACCTGCAACAGGTGCTGGACCGGCGGGAGGCGGATATCCGTCGCCTGCGGGCGAAGATGGCGACCTATGAAAACGACTATCACGAGATGGAGAGCCATGCCTCCGATCTGTCCGTGTCCCTCTTCCGGGAGAGCGGTCTGCGCATCCTGGCGGAGAAGGAGGACGGCGCGAAGCGGCTGAAGATGGAGCAGCTGGAGCAGCAGCTGGCCGACATGCGCGACAAGCTGCGCCGGAAGGAGGCGCAGCGTCAGGAGGAAGCCGGACAGGCCGCCCGGCGGGAGCAGCAGCTTCGGGAGGATATGGCGGCACAGCAGGCGCGGCTGCAGGAGGAGATCGACAAACAGGAATCGGAGATCAACCGCCTGCGCACCATCAATGCACGCCGCCTCGCCCGCAGGACCCAGAGCGACAACGGGACTCTGGATCAGGTGACGCTGGACGACATACTCGGCAAGTGAAACGGAAGGAACATTTTACGGTTTATGAATCCATATGCGGCGGTATAAAGGTTTATGACCGCCGCATTTGATTTGTTTTTTTCGTGATGGCGCAGGCGCGCCGCTACGGCTTTTCCGGCGATTCTACGCCCGCCTGCTCCGCCTCCACGTCCAACACCCAGTAACCGCTGCCGCCGCCGCCCAACCAGCGATAGCCCTCGAGGCCCGCGGGAGGCAGGGGTGCATACCTTGCGGGCAGGGCATAGCGCAGGCCCGTGACGCGCCCGTTTTCAGACGAAAGCCCGATGAGGCAGGCCGAAAAGCCACTCGCCGCGGGCATGGGCGCGGAGATGTAGACATACCCGCCGCCCGGGTTGTCCCCGACCGGGGCCTGGGTGGCGAACAGGCGGCGCAGGGGCTCCAGCGCCCCGGACCAGGGCCGGGTTATGTCCAGCCCCAGCTGCCGCGCGGCGGTTTGGGGCGCTGTCGCTGCGCCGGCTTGCGTGCCGACTTCGGCCTGCCCGGCTGAAAGGCGCAGCTCAGAGGGCTGCTCCGGGGTGCGGCTTGCGTCCACTGGCGGCTGTGAAGGGGAGGCGTCGGGGGAGGCTGTCGACGGGATTTCGCCCGATTCGACGGAAACCGACTCCGCGGCAGGCGC